>NZ_JAXBLV010000178.1:0-274819 GCF_034097035.1 Gemmata algarum | reverse complement strand
CTGCAAGCGTTCTTTGGTCCAGCCCACGGGTTGTCACCTCACGACGGGGATGTTGGACTCCGGGCGTTCCACTCGCGAACGCTCGCAGTAGATGACTGCTCGCGGTCGGTGTTGGTCTGCCAGAAGTGCGGTAACCAGGCACCGCGGTTGCGGCGAACCTTAAGGCAATCCCGGTGCCGATGCCAAAAACGTCCGTCTCGGGTGCCGGTGCGGCTCGTAATCAGGTGATGTAAGTTGTTATTGGGTAGCTGTTTAATTTGTTTTTGTGCGTGCTGAGCGAACGCCGAGATTCTGCGATGTGTCGAATAGACTCCACGGGTCACGAATGGTCAGAACGCGATGCCGTGACCAGAAGTTGGTCACGTCTAAGGGGGCGTGCCGAGGCACGCAGTCTTCCGAGTACCGGTCGGACATCGCGGCTCGGTAAATTATGATTGTAATTGCATATTGACATCATCGTATTTTGCCTGTTTGGTTTGAGACACTGTTAAGGATTACCGGACAGAACTGATGAGCAAGGGCCGTGCGCCGAATCCTGGGAACGACTTCCGAGTCTCCGGCGCCGGTATTGGAAGGCGGAGCGCCGGGACGCTCGGCGCGACCACGCAGAGGAGGCATGAGTGGACGGCGTGTACTCGCACGACCCGGGCCTTGGGGGTGAACCGCACGGGTGCGGGCGGGTGATGGTGGCCCGCCGCGCCGCTCCGTTTCAAGTTTGGCCTTTACCTCTCACCCGGTTCGCCTGTATTCACACGTCGGCCGCTTTCCCGCCGGGGCGAGGGCGGTCTGGCTCGCCCTCCCGGGACGCGCAATGACACGGACGGTTCTCGCGCTCGCCGCGCTCCTGGTCTTCGGCGCCCACGGGCTCGCGGGGGAGGGCTTCGACTACGCGCCGCCGGTCGCGCCGCCGCCGCCGGACCTCGGCGGGCTCGTGACGCGACTCCTCTTGCTGACGCTCGTGTTGGTCGGGCTGTGTGCGGGGGTGGTGTGGTGGGCCCGACGCGCGAACCGGCCCGCGGGCGGGACCGGCGACGGGGGCGGGCGTCTGAAACTCGAAGGGAGCTTGCCGCTCGACCGGACGTGTGCCGTCCACCTGATTGCGGTGGACGGCCAAACGGTCGCGCTGACCACCGACGGTACCGGGCTGCGGTCGCTGGTCGTTCTGTCCGACACGTTCGAGACCGCGCTCGAAGATGTCGGCCGGGCGGAGGCGGTTGCGGAGCCGGAACCGGCGGCCCCGGCCCCGAAGGAGCCGGAGCCGCCGAAGTGGTCAGCGGATGATGTTAGCCAGCTCTTGCAGCGTATCATTCGTCGTGCTGATGGTCCGGGCGTTCACCTGGAACCCGCGTTGCGCCACGATCAGCCGTGAGAACTCGATCGCGATGTCCACGTTCGAGCTTTCCAGCGACCCGCCCTGGAGCGAACCCCGGCCGCCCTGGCCGGCCAGCCCGATCAGCGCCTCGCCCGAAGCCACCGACGACCGGAAGTAGTTGCTCCCGGTCCGCAGCAGGCCGTCCTCGTTGTTGAAGCCGGCGATCGCGAGCTGAGCCAAGTTGATCGTGCGGCCGTTGGTGAACTTGCCCTGAATGATCCCGTCCGCGTCGATGCTCACGTCGGTCAAGGTGCCGAACCCGGACCCGTCCTGGTTGGTCGCGCTGACGGTGGTGGCCCCGCCGAACTGCGTCAGCCCGTTCGTGAGCCCCGCGGTGCCGAGGTTCAGGGTGATGGTCTGGGCGGTGTTAATGCCGGGGAGCGCGTTGGCCGCGAGGGTCAGCGTCAGGGTCACCGGGGTGTTAGCGGTGCCGACCAGTTGCCCGGTCGAGTTGAACGTGATCGGCCCGCCGGTCAGCGTGACCTTGGTGGGGTCCGCCCCGCTCACGAGTACGCTGGGGCTGTACGTGTTGGCCGCGGTTTTGGTGAAGGTGACGGTCACGGCGCGGGCGGTGCTCTGCGCGTCGTAGACCTGAATCGCGGTGGTGGCCACCTCGTTCACCTGCATGGCGCTGCTCAGGTTCCCCTGGTAATCGATCGTGCTGGTCACCACGCCGGCGGCGCCGGTGCCGAACGGGATCTGGATGTCGAGGTTGCCCGGCACCTGGAACTGCGGGTCGCCGGCGTTCGAGGCCCCGCCCTCGCCGACCGGCCCGAACCGCTGGACCCGGTACCCGGTGCCCGGGTCAACCAAGTAGCCGGCCGAGTCCACGCCGAACGCCCCGGCCCGGGTGTAGGCCACGTCCTCCACGTTCCGCATCACGAAGAACCCGCGGCCCTGGATGCCGGCGTCGAGCGACCGGCCGGTGGGGTTCAGGTTGCCCTGCGTGAACTGCGTGCCGATCGACCCGACGCCGACCCCGAACCCGATCTGGGATGGGTTCACCCCGCCGGTCGTTGCGGACGCGCTGGTGCCCGTGCCGAGGGTCTGGTACACCACGTCGCGGAACACCATCCGCTGGTCCTTGTAACCGGTGGTGTTGATGTTGGCGAGGTTGTTGCCGATCAGGTCGAGGGCCGACGAGTTGGTGGTCAGGCCGCTGGAACCGACGAAGAGAGCGTTCAGAGACATCGTGCGAACTCCTGGTGTGCGAACGGGTGGTTGAGGAACGAACGAATACGTTAAGGTTTATGGGTCGGTACGCGGGACCCCTGACCGCCCGGGCCGTCGGCCCGGGCGCGGGAGTTATCGGTGTTGCAGTGCGGTCCGGGCCGCTTACTATTTCACGCTGTTGATCTGGTCGAGGAGCACCTGGTCGGAACCCACTTGCAGGACGAATTTCCCGTCCTGGGACTGTACCGAGGTGACTTTCCCGGTTTTGGTCGGTTCCCCGGTGAGCGTGTACTCGATCGTCTTGCCGACCAGGTCGGCCCCCTGGGTGATCTGCTGGAGCTTGAGCATCTCGCTGAAGTTCGCGTTCAGGCTCTGGATGCCCGACACGGTGTTCAGGGTCGCGAGCTGCTGGATGAAGTCCTGGTTGCTCACCGGGTCGAGCGGGTCCTGGTTCTTCAACTGGGCGATGAGCAGTTGAAGGAACTGGTCCTGGCCGACGCCGGCCAGGGCGTTGGTGCCGCTTGCCATAACGGGTCTCCTGCGAACGTGGTTGAGGGGGTCAGGCCATCACGTCGACCGCGCCACTGGTGCGGGCCGTCGCCGGGCGGGCGCCGGTTGGGACCGCACTCTGACGGGGCAGTTCGGCCGGGAACTCGGAGCGGTACCCGCCCCACTCGCCCCCGCCGGTCCCCGCCTGAGCGTTCGCGTCGGTCGCGACGCTGAAGTTCTGCACCGACACGCCGGCGTCCTCGAGGCGCTGCCGGAGTTCGGGCAACTGGCTCTCAATCATTCGGCGAACCGCGTCGCTCGACACCACCACTTGTCCGTGAATCGAGTCGCCGTCGGAGACCAACCGGATCTTCAGGGCCCCGAGCTCCGGCGGGTCGAGCCGCATCTGGAACTCGGTCTCGCCGCCGCGGGCGATTACGTGGGCGTGGGTGACGATGTGGTCCGCGACCTGTACCACCGGGTCGGGGGTCTTGACCGCCGTGGCGGTCTGCGCGGCCGTGACCGCGTTCGGGGACTGGGGGACCGGGGCCGGCGCACCGAAGGTCGGGACCGTGTCGTCGGCGGCGCGGGTGCCGGTCCACCGCTCGGTCGGTTCGGCGAGCTGGTTCGGCGTGAGGTTCGTCGCCGCGTTGCTCGCGGTCAGGGTGTTTGCGGCGTCGGTTCCCGCGAGCACCTGAGTGAACGCGGTCGGGGAGGCCGGTGCGGCCGGGAGGGTCAGTGAGGTTGATAGCAGCGGCGGCGCCGGTGCGTCGCCCGAGAGGAGCGTGGTCGCGGTGGAGGCGATCGCGGCGAAGCGGTCGCCCGCGGTGTTCGGCCGGTCGCCGACGGAGGCCGACGGGACAGCCGGGGCCTCGACCGGTGCCGTCGGGGCGATCACCGGAGCGGACAGCGCGGCGTCGGTCACAGGGGCGGCGGGTTGAGCCGGCAGGAGGCCGGGAACGATCGGCGCCTGAGCCGGTACCACCTGCCGCTGCCCGGACTGGACCGCGGCGGTTGCGGCCGCGAGGCCAGCGGCTTGAGCCGGCTGCGGCGTGTTGGCTGTCGGGAGCGGGACGGCGGTCGGGTTGGGAGCGGCGGCGGGCTGGGCCGGGGCCGCGGGCACCGCACCCGCGGGCGGGGTGACTTGGGTGACCGCGGCCGGGATCTGGGTGTTGTTCTGCCGGCCGGCTTCGGCGACCGCTTGGCGGAAGAGCGGGTTGGTTTGCGTCGGCGTTCCCGCCTGCTGGGCGGTGCTGAACTCGGGGGCCGTGAGCCGCTGCGCGTCGGTCGCGGTTTGGCTGGTCGCGAGCGGCGTGCCGTCGGTGCTGATCGGGGTGTTGGCCGCGGCGAGTTGGGTCAGCCCGAGCTGGGCGACGAGCAGCGATGCGGCGGCGTCGCTGGCGGCCGCATCGCGGTCACGCTGGTCCTCTTCGACCTGATCGGCCGCTTGAGCGTTGGCGGCGGCCTGGTTGGTTTCGCGCACCTGTTGCGGGTCGCGGGCCGCGGTCGTGGTTTGCGTCAGGATCGTCTGAAACGGGTCCGTCGGTGTACTGCTTGTGGTCTCCCGCGGACCAGAGGAGCTGGTCGCTTGTGTCGCGACAGCGGCGGAGGTCACACTCGACACGGCTGTTGCCATCGGTGCTGCTCGTCTTAAGGGGGGGATTCGTTGCGGACGAGGAGGCCGTACACTTTCTGTACACGGGCCCTCATCCGGTAGCTCGCAAGTTCCGGACCGTCCGCGACCGCATCGAGCCAGCGCCCGCCGGTTGCTGTGGTCTCTCGAACGAGCGACAGCAGCTCGGCAACGGCGGCCCGGAGGTCGTCCGGGACGCTGGCGGTCTGGGTCAGTTGCCGATCCAGGGCGGCGACCCGCGCGACGAGTTGGGCCACCAACTCGGGTGCAGCGTCACCGACTTTGAACCGGTTGCCGAGTTCGGCCGTCAGTTCAGTCGCGGCTCTCACGGTTGCTCGCAATTCCTGTAGCACGAGAGCCGCGGGGAAATGAGTGGTGAAAGCAGAAAAAAGCGCGGGGGCCGAGGATCTTTAGCGGCTTTTTGGCCGCTCGCGCAGTTTTGCGAGTTGGGCCTGAAGTTCTTCACTGGTTCGCAGGAGCGCGACCTGGGAAACGGCCGACGAAGCGACGAACGGGTCCTCGTTGGCGTCCCCCACCTCGCGGTAAATGGGCAGGGCCTCTTTGGCCTGACCGAGGCGCCGCAGGCATGACGCTTCCATGAACCGGGCGAACGCCCGGTCCTCGGCCGAGAGTTCCTGTAAGTTCAACTGACGGAACGCGTTGAGCGCCGAATAGATTTCGTTGGCGCGGACCAGATCCATCGCGGACCGGAGCTTGTCCGTCGCGAGCGGGGAGAAGGCGGCGCCGGGGGGCTTGGGTTTGGGGGCGGGCGACGCGGGCGGTTGCACGATCGGTGGCGGGGCCTTGTCGATCCGTTCCAGCAATTTCTTGAGGTCGTTGGTGAGCCGGGCGCGTTCGGCGCCGGCCGATTCGGCGGTCGCCCGCTCGCCGGCCAGCGCCGCGGTGTCGGCCTTCAACTTGTCCAGGTACGCGGGCGGTTGGGCGGTCGCCCCGGCGACAACGGCCCCGAGCAACAGGGCGACGGCGGAACCGCGGTACAGTGTGAGCCTCATGAGTCGGACCTCACCGGGTGTTTGTGGGTTCGGCGGCTATACCCGGGGTGCCCGCGGGACGCAAGTTCGTCCCGTGCTCAGTCCTTGAGTAGCGTCCCCGCCACCTGTTCCCAGTTTACCTCTTTGAACGCGCTAAACAACAGATCCTTGTACACTTCGGGGATGTCCTTCGGGATCGTGCCCGCCAGGTCGGTCGAGAGCAGCAGGGAGAGCTGGGCGATTTCGATCTCCTCCGGCGTCCGGGTCTCGTTGACCGCCTTCTGAGCGGCCGCGGCCTCGCGGACCCGCTGGGCCTCGCCCTTCCAGTGCCGCGAGCGGGCGGCGTCGGCGTTGATCCAGTTCAGGATGGCGGAGGTGCTGGGGCTGGGCACCCCGCCGGACGGCACCCGGGTGCCGCGCCCGCCCGCCACCTGGACCTGGCCGGCGACCGGACCGGAGGAGGGCGTTTCGAGCACCGCCCCGTCGGAAACGGGCTTTTTGCTCACGCCCGCCGGGTCGATGAAGTAGTTCGCCACCGACTGGCGCACCTTCACGTCTTGGGCGCCGATCCACATCACCAGGAAGAACGCCATCATCGCGGTCACGAAGTCCGCGTAGGCCACCTTCCACGAGCCGCCGCCTTTTGCCATGTTGCCCTCGCCCCGGAAGCCGGATCAGGTCGGAAAGAACAGGGAACTCGGAACCCGCACGGCCGCGAGGGCAGGCGCGGGGCGCACCCGCTCGGGTGCCGCGCCCCGTGCCTGCCGCCCCGGCTCACGGTGCCGTTAGCTGAACATGGTCTTCAGCTCCGCCTGGTTCGGGCGGCAGTCGCTGCCGATCACCCGCCGGGCGCGGGCCACCACGTCCTTCGGGCTGGCCCCGTCGTTCATCGCGACCACCCCCACGGCCATCGCCTTGAAGAACAGGATCTCCTGGTCGCCGAGGGAGTGCATACGGGCCGCCATCGGGGCCACGAACCCGTAGGCCGCGAGGATCCCGAGGAACGTTCCGACGAGCGCGGCACCGACCTTGTACCCGATCTCCTCCACCGGGCCGCCGATCGCCTGCATCGTCACCACGATCCCGAGCACCGCGGCCACGATCCCGAACCCGGGGAGCGAGTCGGCCGTCTTGGTGAGCGTGTCCACCGCCGCGTTGTGCTCCCGCTCCACCACCCGGATCTCGTCTTCGAGCCATTCGGTGAGTTGGGCGCTCTCCACCGTGCCGTCGAGGATCAGCGCCAGCGAGTCGCACAGGAAGTCGCGGGCGTGGTGGTTGCCGTTCAGCTTCGGGTACTCGCGCAGCAGCGCGCTGCCGTCCGGGTTGGTGATGTGCGAGTCGAGGGCCAGCAGCCCCTCCTGGCGCACCAGCCGGGCGAGCGAGTACTGCAACTTCAGCAGCTCGACGCAGGCCGCCTTGCCGTAGGCCGAGCCCTTCACGGTCTGGAGCATGCCGCGGATCAGGTCCTTGATCACCTTGACCGGAGACATCATGATCAGCGAGCCGAGGGCGGCGCCGCCGATCGTGACGAACTCGGACAGGTGAATGAGCGATGCGACCTTGCCCCCGGCCATCGAGAACCCGACGAGCACGGAGACCAGTACAATCACGCCGCCGACGATTACGACCACCGGTGCACCCCGTGTGCGGTTGATTGGGAGACAAACGAGTTGCAGGGAAGAATCGAAGGGCGTGCGCGATTTTTGCCTGGGCAGAACGGGGCGGTTGTGCCGGTCGCGCGGCCCCCGTGGCCGGTGCGCCGGCGCACGCCCCTGTGCCGGCCCACAGTTGCGCCCGCCGGCGGGCCGATGGGACTGGTGATGCGGTCGCCAGGAGGGTCAGAAATGCGCGGCTTGTTCGTACTCGCGGCACTTTGTGCGGTCGCGCCGGCGGTGCGGGCCGACGAGGTCGACGACGCGCTCGCCAAAAAGCTCGGGGCGGTGGTGCGCGACCCGCGGCACCCGCTGCGGTCCCGGGTCGAGGCGGCCAACATGCTCGGCAAGCTCGGGCCGCTGGCGAGTGCCGCGACCGGCGACTTGGTGGCCGTCCTGGAGCGGCTGCGGGGCCGCGAGCAGGAGCCGCTCCAGGAGGCGGTGGTGGACGCGCTCGGTCAGATCGGCGCGCCGGCCCGGAGTACGCTGCCGGCTCTGGCGCGGGCCGCGAACCGCAGCGCCGACATCGATCTGGCCCTGCGGCGGGCGCGCGAGTCGATCCTGGCGGCCCAGGAAGTGCCGCGGGACGTTGAACTGCTGGCGCAGCAACTGCTGAGCCGCGACGCCAGCAGCCGGGTGCGTGCGGCGAAGGCGCTGGCCGATCTCGGGGTTTTGGCCCGCGGAGCCGCGCCGGCCCTGACGCTCGTTCTGCGTGACCCGGACGACGACGTTCGGCGCGGCGCGATTGCGGCCCTGCGGCTGATCCAGCCGAACCAAGTGTCTGAGCCGCTGGTGCGGGCGATCGCGATCGATTTGAAGAGCCCGGACGCCAACGCGCGGCTGATCGCGGCCCGGACCCTGGGCACGCTCGGCGCCCCCGCAGCCGCGGCGGCGCTGGATTTGGACGCGCTGCGCAACGACCCGGACCCGGACGTGCGGCGGGCGGCGGTGGTGGCGCTGAACCGGATCCCGCCGCCGCCGCCGCCCGCGGCCGTCACCAACCCGTGATGACGACCGTCGCGAAACGCTCGCACACAAACCGATCGTTACGGCGTAAGTTGCTGTTTTTGTTCACTATGAAGTTGAGAAAACCCGGGCGGGGGCCGGCGCGACCATGTGGTTGCGCCGGCCCCCGCCCGGGTTCAAGGGACGGCGGTGAGTTGCTCGCGCGTGCGGAGCGCGCGTCAGCCGTGGCTCAGCACACTGTTGCGGTGGGTCTTCAGCCGCTCGCCCAACTCAAACGTGGCCTTGCTCAGCAGCCGCGACACCCGGGACACCGACAGCTTCATCACCTCGGCGATTTCCTTCAGCCGCAGGTCTTCCTTGTAGTACAGGGTGACCGCGATCCGCTCTTTCGGTTCCAGCTCCTGGATCGCGTCCGCGAGCTGCTGGACCGACTCCCAGCGCTCCAACTCGGCCCCGGGCTCCTCGCCGCCGCCGGCCGGCTCCAGGCCGGTCGATTCGGACGCCTGCTCCCACGACATGGTCTTCGCCATGCGCTCGGCCGAGAGCGTGTCCGTCACCTCGTCCTCGGACAGCCCGGTGGCGGTGGCGATGGCGTCCACCGTGATCGGGTGGGGCAGGGTGCGGCACGCGCGGCGGACCAGCGCGAGCCGGGCGTGAACGTGCTGCGGCAGCGGGCTGTTGCGGCGCATCTCGTCCACGATCGCGCCGCGGATGCGGAGGTACGCGAACGTCTTGAACTGGGCGTTCCGCGCGGGGTCGAACTTGGCCGCGGCCTCGACCAGCCCGAGCACCCCGGCCGACTCCAGGTTCTCCACGTCCACGCCGGGCGGCACGTCCCCGATGAGCCGCCCGATCACGTGCTTCACCAGGGGCAGGTGCGACACGATCAGCTCGTCCCGCCGCTGTTGCTCGGCCTGCCGCTGGTACGCCTGGATGCTGCCGGTGTTCAGGTTGCCACTCATGGTGTGAGAACTCTGGGCGCGGGGGGTCAAGGTCGGGGTTGCTCAAACATTGCGGCGACGGACGAGCCCTCGCCGGTCAGCTCTTCGGGGCGGATCACCGCCACCGGTTCCATCAGAAGGTCGGTCGGGATCTCCTGGTAGGAGACCACGCTCAGGTCGTGCAGGGCCCGGGCCAGCGAGTGCCGCAGCGCCCGCCGGACGCTCGCGTCGCACAGCAGGGCCGCCTCGTACCCGCGGGCGCCGGCCTTGCGCAGCTCGGCCGCGACCCGCATCGTGAGCTGCTCCAGCCGGGACGGGTCGATGGCGAGCTGGTTGTTCTGCACGGACCGCTTCAGGTCCAGCTCGAGCCGCGGGTCCAGCACGATCGCGCGGATCCGCCCCGTGGGGTCGCGGAACCGGTCCACGACCGCGCGCCCGAGGTCGACGCGCACCCGCTCCGCGAGCTCGGCGGGGTCCTTCACGGTCGGCGCGTGGGCCGCCAGGCTCTCCAGGATGCGGGGCAGGTTCGAGATCGGCACCCGCTCGTCCAGGAGCTGCGTGAGCACGCGGTGCAGCAGCCCCATGCTCACGACGTTCGGGATCAGGTCGTCGACCACCGCCGGGGTGGTCTCGCGGACCCGGTCCACCATCGACTTCAGGTCGTCGCGGCCGAGCAGCTCGCCGGCGTGCCGCCGCACCACCTCGCCCAGGTGCGTGATGATGACGTTGGGCGAGTCGACCACGGTGAACCCGGCGGCCTCGGCCCGGTTCCGGTCGGCCTCGCTGATCCACTTCGCGGGCAGCCCGAACGCCGGCTCGCGGGCGTCCTCGCCGGTCAGCGGGACGCGGGCCGCGCCGCCCGGATCGATCGCCAGCCACAGGTCGGGCCGCACGTCCCCGCGGGCCACCTCGCGGCCGCCCAGCAGGATGCGGTACGTCGGCGGGTCGAGTTGGAGGTTGTCGCGGACCCGCACGGCGGGCACCCACAGCCCGCTCTGCTTCGCGAGGTCCCGCCGCAGCCCGCCGATGCGGTCGATCAGCCCGGGGCCGCGCCGCGCCGACACCATCGGGATCAGGGCGGCGCCGATTTCGAGGCTCACGCGGTCGCTCTGGAGGAAGTCGTCCAGGTACCCTTCGACCGGCGACTTCGCCGGCGCGGCGGCTGCGGCTGCTGCTGCGGCGGCGGCTTCGGCCTTCGCCGCGGCCGGCACTTGCGGCACCTGGGACATCCGCCGCGACAGGAGCAGCAGCGCGACGCCCAGCGCCAGGAACGGCAGCATCGGCATCCCGGGCACCAGGGCCAGGGCGATCAGGATGAACGCCGCCAGCCGGAACGGCCCGGAGGCGGCCGAAAACTGCCCGCCCAGCTCCTCGCCCAGGCTCGTGCCCGAGGTCGCCTTCGTCACCAGCATGGCCGAGGCGGTCGCGGTGATCAGGGCCGGGATCTGCGTCACCAGCCCGTCGCCGATGGTCAGGATCGAGTACCGCCGGACCGCCTCGGCCAGCGGCATCCCCTTCGTCAGGCCGATGATGAACCCGCCGAACAGGTTGATCGCCGTGATGATGATGGCCGCGACCGCGTCGCCCCGGACGAACCGGCTCGCACCGTCCATCGTGCCGTAGAACTCGCTCTCGCGCATCAGCGACGTGCGCCGCCGCTTCGCCTCGGCCTCGTCGATCATCCCGGCGTTCATCTCGGCGTCGATCGCCATCTGCTTGCCGGGCAGCGAGTCGAGGGTGAACCGGGCGGCCACCTCGGACACCCGCCCGGCCCCCTTCGTGATGACCACGAACTGGATCACGATGAGGATCAGGAAGATCACCAGCCCGACGATCAGGCTGCCGCCCACGACGAACTTGCCGAACGCATCGACGATGGTTCCGGCGTCCCCGTTCAGCAGCACCAGCCGCGTGGTCGCCACGTTCAGGGCGAGCCGGAACAGCGTCAGGAGCAAAAGTAGCGACGGGAACGTCGAGAACTCCAGTGGCTGCTTCACGGTCAGCGTGACCAGCAGCAGCAGCAAGGTGGCGCTGATGTTGAACGCCAGGAGCATGTCCAGGACGATCGTCGGCAGCGGCACCAGGAAGATCACGAGCAGCCCGAGCAGCGCTACCGACAGGAGCAGTTCGCTCCGGAGGAGAGGCGAGCCGGCCGCGGGTGTTGTTTCGTTCGCCATTGTGGGGTCCGTTGCCGCCGTTTCCGGCGACAGCATGATTTAGAACGTGCCCCATTTCGTGGGGCGCGGAAGTTCGCCAAGACGCAGCAAATCCCAAAACAATTTACAGCCGCGGTCGGACGTTTCGGCTCCGGCGCAACAGCGGGTTCCGGTTATCCCGACGCGCATTCGCGCCGGGCCACAATACTGCGATCGCTTCACAACTACAACGTCCCGCCGCGCATCTTCATCACGAACGCCAGCACCTCGGCGACCGCCCGGAACAGCACGCCGGGGATCTGCTGCCCCTCGCGCACCGACTGAAGGGCCCGGGCCAGCGGGGGGCGCTCGAGCACCGGCACGCCGGACTCGCGCGCCCGCTTCGCGATGCGGAGGGCGAACGCCCCTTTCCCCTTCGCGACCACCACCGGGGCGCTGTCGCGGGCCGAGTCGTACCGGAGGGCGACGGCGTAGTGCGTCGGGTTGGTGACCACCACCGTCGCCTTCGGCACCTCGCTGAGCATCTTGCGCTTGGTCCGCTCGCGGGCGATCTGCCGCACCCGGGCCTTCACGTGCGGGTCGCCTTCTTCCTGCTTCAGCTCCTGCTTCAGCTCCTCTTTGGTCATCATCAGCGACTGCTCGAACTTGTACCGCTGGTACACGTAGTCGAAGACCGCGACCAGCGCGACCGCCCCGGTCAGGTAGAGTGCGAGCCGCATCACGAGCGCCCACGCGACCGGGGCGGCCTCGCCGATGCGGCCCATGCCGATCGAGGCGACGAGGCTGCCGCGGCCGTTCAGGACGTAGTACGCGACCCCCGCGAGGGCCAGCACCTTCGCGACCGTCAGCAGCCCGCGGACCACCGACCCGAGCGAGAACAGCCGCCCGACCCCGTTGACGGGGTTCAACTTGTCGAGGTTGGGTTCCAGCTTCTCGGTGTTGAGCTGGAACCCGACCTGGGCGACCGACGCCCCGACGCCGACCGCGAGCAGCAGCCCGAAAAAGGGGAGCAGCGCGCCGATCATCCGGAGGGCCGTCCGGCCCAGCAGTTCCGCCGCCTCCGCGGTGCCGAACTCCTCGCGGCCCACCCGCGGCAGGTCCGTGCGGAACACCGTAATCATGGTGGCCCACAGGTCCGGGCCGAGGTACCGCAGCCCGAGCACGCCGGCGACCAGCACGAGGCTCCCGACCAGTTCGGCGCTGAACGGCACCTGGCCCTGGCGCCGCGCCTCCTCGCGCCGGCGCGGTGTCGGGTCTTCTGTTTTCGACTCCTGGTCGACGTCCTCGGCCACCGGTCAGCCCCCCAGGAGTTTGGGAAGGGCGTCGCCGGTGCGGCCGACGATCGCGGTCAGGGTCGTGACGAACTCCGGGACCAGCACCAGCCCCGCGAGCAGCGCGACCAGCACCTGGAGCGAGAACCCCACGGAGTAGATGTTCAGTTGGGGCGCGGCCCGGGCCATCACCGCCAGCGTGACGGACAGCAGGAACAGGCACAGCGCCAGCGGGGCCGCGAGCAGCAGCCCCATCTCGTAGGCGCTCGCCAGCCCGGTCACCAGCGGCCCCGCTTCGGGGATGGCGCTCCCGCCGATGGGGAGCGTGGCGAAGGACGCGTGAAGGGCCATGAGCACGATGTGGTGCCCGTCCACGAGGAGGAACACCAGCGCGCCGGCGGTCTCGAAGACGTTCGTCAGCGGGCCGCCCGACTCGCCCCCGGCGGGGCCGAGTTGCGGGGAGATGTTCAGGCCGATCTGCTGCGTCACGAACTCGCCGGCGATGCGGCCGGGGAGCAGGAACAGCCCGAACGCGAAGCCCATCGCGACGCCGATCAGCGCCTCGCGCGCCAGCACCAGCCCGTACCGGAGCGGGTCCACCTCGCGCACGCTGCCGGGCGGCGCCGCCGCCAGCTCCGCGCCGGCGGGGCCGATGTAGAACGCCGCGAGCACGAGCACCATGCCGGCGCGCACCGTGCGCGGCGTGCGCGCGGCGAACAGCGGCATCACGGCGACGAACGCGCCGATCCGCGCCAGTAACAGCCCGAGGGCCACGCTGGAGAGCGTCACGTGCCGATCCCCGCGGCGTAGGAGAACATGCGGTGGGTGAACGCCACCGCCTGCTGGAACGAGAACCCGAGCGTCACCACCAGGGCGAGGCCCACGAGGATGATGCGCGGGACGTAGCTGAGCGTCTGGTCCTGGATGCTGGTGACCGTCTGGAAGATGCTCACCAGGAGGCCCACCGCGAGGCTGATCACCAGCGCGGGCAGGGCCACCACGAGGGCCACCAGGAACAGCTCCTGGGTCATGCGGATCACGTGTTCGGCGGTCATCGCTTCCCCCCGGGGCAAGTGGTCAAGGCCAGAGGTCGGAGGGCGGTTTTGGTTCGCCCCCCGGTTGCGGCCCCTCATCAACCGCGTCAGCCGTAACTGAGCGCGATGGCGTAGGTCACGAGGTGCCAGCCGTCCGCGAGGACGAACAGCAGGATCTTGAACGGCGCCGAGATGGTGACGGGCGGCATCATGACCATACCCATCGAGGTGAGCACGCTCGACACCACGAGGTCCACCATCAGGAACGGCAGGTACAGGCAGAACCCCATGATGAAGGCGGTCTTCAGCTCGCTGATCAGGAACGCGGGCACCACCGTCAGGAACGGGGCGTCCTCGGCCTTCTCCACGGTGTGCTTCGAGAGGTGCAGGAACAGCGCGAGGTCCTGCTTGCGGGTCTGCCGCAGCATGAACTGCTTGTAGATGTCGGTGCCGGTTTTGAACGCCTCCGGGCCGGTCATCTTCTTCTGGAGGTAGGGCTGGTACGCCTTCTGGTCGATCTCGGCGAAGGTGGGCTGCATCACGAACAGGGTGATGAACAGCGCCAGCCCGGTGAGGACCAGGTTGGGCGGCACGTTCTGCGCGCCCAGCCCCTGGCGCACGAACGACAGCACGATCACGACGCGCGTGAAGCACGTCATGGTCATGAGGGCGGCCGGGAGCAGCGCGGACAGCCCCAGCATGAGGGCGGTCTGGACCGGCGGCGACAGGTTCTGGAAGTTCAGCCCGTTGGGGCCGTTGACGAAGTCGGCCAGGTCGCCCATTGCTGCTCTCCCTGCGGCTCGGGGCGGGCTTTACCGCGAAGGGGGCGACGAGTCAACCCGGAGAGGAAGCGGGCGGCGGGCGGTGTGTAGAACCCGCCCACCCCTTCGCTCGCCTGGCGCGCGGAGGGGGACACGCGCGGGGCCGGCCGCACCCCACACCGCCGCGCCTGTGCCGCTTCCACGTTCAGCGCAGGTCGCGCAGTTCGAGCAGCAGCGCGTTCAGCTCGTCCGCGGGCGCGTCGGTCGGCAGCGTGCTCCCTTCGTGCGCGGCGGCGAGCCGGTGCTCCCATTCGGTAAGCTGGCGGGTGTGGAACTCGACATCGACGGCGCTCAGGGCGCCGAACTCGGCGCCCGCCTTGCGCTCGATCAGTTCGGGGATGAAGGGGAGCTTGAACCGCTCGTTGAGCGTGGGCAGGTGCGTTTCCACCTCGCCCGTTTCGAGCAGGTGGACCCCGGTGAGGGCCACCCGGTACGCGTACAGGAGCGTTTTGGCGCGCTTGGGGCTTTCCTTCTCGAACAGCTTCCGCTGGGTGTGCAGGAACCCGCGGTAGTGGTTGTGGCAGTGCTTCGTGACGCACTTCGCGGCCACGGGACGCAGCCGCGCGAGGAAATCCGCCCCGTGCGCCACGAGCGGCGAGAACACCTGTTCCAGAACGTACCCGTTGTGCTTGCACAGCATCCGCAGGTATTTGCCGACCTCGTGCGCCACCGCCTCGACCTCGCGCCCGTCGAGTGTCCCCTTCGGTTCGAGGGTTTCGGCCGGCGGGCACAGCCCCGCGAGGGCGCGGAGCGGCGCGCGGAAGCACCCGCGCAGGTCGATGTCGCTGTCCGCGGACGGGAACCCGTAACTGTGCGACCCGCTGACGGTCCAGAACAGCGCGTCGGGGACGCGCGCGTTGGCCCAGCGGGCGAGGGCGGTCAGGTCGAGGTCGTGTGACGTGGGCACGTCGTTCTCTGTGGAGCGCGGGCGTCCCGCCCGCTGTTGGGTTTGCGTGTCAATCTGCTGAGGAGTTTTCTCGTGTGCGGGGCCAAGAGCGGGCGCCCGCGTTGCACCGAGAACAACGTCAGCTCGTGAGCCGGTCGAGCGCTTCGCGGTACTTGTCCAGGGTGCTGTTCACCACCCCCTCCGGCAGCACCGGCGGCGGGCTGGCCTTGTCCCAGTCGCTCGCTTCGAGCCAGTCGCGCACGAACTGCTTGTCGAACGACGACGGCGATTCCCCCTCGCGGTACCGGTCCTTGGGCCAGAACCGCGAGCTGTCCGGGGTTAGCACCTCGTCAATCAGGATCAACTCGCCGTTCGGGAGCCGGCCCCATTCGAGCTTCGTGTCGGCGAGGATGATGCCGCGGCTCTCGGCGTGCGCCGCGGCGCGGCGGTACACGTCGAGGGTTTTCGCTTTCAGCTCGGCCGCGGTCTCGGCCCCGGCCGCCTTCGACATCACCTCGAACGTGATGTTCTCGTCGTGCGCGCCGTCCTCGGCCTTGGTCGCGGGGGTGAACAGCGGTTCGGGCAGTTTGCCCGCGAGCCGCAGCCCCTTCGGGAGCGCGAGCCCGCAGACGGTGCTGTGGCGCTGGTACTCCTTCCAGACGGACCCCAGGAGGTAGCCGCGGGCGACGCACTCCACCGGCACGACGGTGGCCTTTTTCACGAGCATGACGCGCCCCTCCAACTCCTCGCGCTGGAACGCCGGCGGCAAGTCAGAGAGGTTCGCGCTGATGAGGTGGTTCGGGATGTTGAGCCACTTGAACCAGAACAGCGTCATTTGGGTGAGGATCTGGCCCTTACCCGGGATCGGCGTGGGGAGCACCCAGTCGAACGCGCTGATGCGGTCGGTCGCGACGATGACGAGGGTGTCGCCGAGGTCGTACACGTCGCGCACTTTGCCGCGCCGCGGGGTGTGTCCGGGCACCTGACTTTGCAACAAGGGGTCGGCAGACATGACGATACACGCGTGGAGTTAGAATGAACATCGGGCACGCGGTCATTCTAGGGGCCGCGGCGCTTCGGCCGGGCGGCGGTGCGCTCGGCGTTTATTCCGGGCGATTCTGAAAGGGCGCGAGCGGGCCAGTGGCCCACGCTCCGGTAACCCATGCTCAAGCACGAAGTGCGACTCATCGACCCGGACGAAGAGGCCGTCGTTGAAACCGTCACGCGGGCCACGGAGGCGGCGAACAAGCGGTGCCGGTCGCGGCTGCTCGACGATAACCCGGCGCGGTGGAAGAAGTGCGCCCGGGCGATCGCCGGCGCGCCGGAGGGGCACCAGATGTTCCGCGGCGGGCGCGGGGGCGTCCCGGCGACGCAGGTGCTCGCCGCGTGGTGGACCGACGCCATCGGGCGCAAGCACGTGGTGGTGCGGGGCCGGCGGGTGGAGCACGACGAGGCGAAGCGGCTGCTCTACAAGGAGGATCTTGAGAAACGGCCGCCGCTGTTCCACGCGTACCCCGAGTACGTGTGCCGCCGCACACTGAACGGCGCCGAACAGGTCGTGTGCGCGTGCGGGTGCGGGGCGGTGGGTACGCCGGAGTCGCTGAGCTGGATGGGGCCGATGTGCGGCCCGTGCTTCGACCGCAAGGAAGAACTCGGCCCCGACGGGCTGCGGGCGAACTTCCCGGGGGTACTGTACGGGGACCGCGAACCGCTGCGGGCGGTGGCCTGCGCCCCGGACGGGGGCCGGGTGGCGGCGCGCGAGGGCGACACCCGCGTCTCCTACTGGGACATCGTGGACCGGACCCGCACGACGATGACGTTCGACCAGCGGGTGCTGTCCGTCGGGTTCACGTCCGACGCCCGGCACCTGATCGTCGGCGGGGCCTGGGCCGCCGACGGGTACGAGGTGACGGTGTTCGACCTCTCCGGCGATCAGCCCGTGCGCGTCGAGACGGAGCACCCGTTCGGGGCGGCGGTGCTGGCGGTCCACACGCTTCCGGAGCCCGACCTCGTACTGGCCCACGCGTACCGCTCGACGACCGGCACGGGGCACGCCGAACTGGTGCGGGTGCCGTCGGGCGAGCGGGTGCGGGGGTTCGTCGCGGACGTGGGCACCGCACAGAGCGCCGTGTCGCCCGACGGATCGCAATTCTTGCAGTGCGGGAGCCCCGGACGGGTGTACGACATCAACTCCGGGCGCCGGTTGATGGACCTCGGTGAGGCGCCGCTCGGCACCTTTTCGCACGACGGCCGGCGGGTGTTCGTGTGGAACCAGGGGCTTCGGGCGCTGGACATCGCCACCGGGGCGCTGGTCGCGAACAGCAGCCGGTCCGTCCCGCCCAGTCGCTTGGGACTCGTCACAGCGGTTGCGGCCGATCCGGGCGGCGAATTCGTTTACGCCGGAACTTACGAGGGCCAGTTGTACGTCTTCGAGGCCGGCTCGCTCCGGCCACACGCCCGGTTCGACTGGCACCTCGGCCCGATTGTGGGGCTGGCGGTTTCGGCGGACGGGGAGAAGCTGTTCAGCGCCGGCGGTGACGGGTGCGTGAAAGTGTGGCCCATCCGCGATCTGCTCCGCGGGTGACCGGCGGACAGGCGCGAAACGCTCTCCTGCCATCAGCGCTATAGGGTGACCTGCGCGCGGCGCTCCCGGCGTGTCTTCTCTCCCGGCCAGGGAGGGGCCAGGGGGACAAGCCCGGATGCCAATTCGCGCCGCGTGTCGCCTGGAGGCCGCGAAGGGTTGCCGACGGAAGCGGCGGTGGTCCGGGGACTGGCACCGAGCTACCACACAGCGGGTGCGATGTGCGGGTTCCGCTCCCGTTCGCTACCTCGGAACACCCTCGCCGCTACCCGGGCGGCAGCAGACCGGAGCGGACCGGGCGGCACTCGGGTGTGTGAAGTGTAACGGAGGTTACAGCACGACCTGCTGGGGCACTGACGGGACATTAGCGGGCGGAACGGCGGCGATTCGCTACCCAGGAGCTACCCGTTCGCTACCCACGAATCCCGCCCAGACGGACGGGGGTGACGGGCGAGATGCGGTCCGGGATGTGGTCGGAGATTAGTCGCAAGATCATGATTTGTAATGCTTTGTGAATGCGAGTTAGCGGTGAGTAGGTGCGACGCGACTCGTCCGAACGACCGCGGTTGGCCGAACCGGCCGCAACTGACGAGTACCAGGGCGGAGCGACACGAGTTACGCCGCTTTGAACGCACGCCACGCGGTAACCCGGCCGGCTAACGCGGTGGCCCGGCGGGCGGGCGAACCGCCGACGCCCGTCGGTCATCACTTTTCTGGACGCGGGTTTCGGGCCGGCGTAAGCCAAGCCCTACGATTTACACGCACACAAGGCCGCGCGATGCCGAGTTATAATCACGCCGACGTGGAACGCCGCTGGCAGCAGTTCTGGGAAACGAACAAGACGTTCCGCACCGCCGACCCGGGCGAGCCGGGCACCGAAGGGAAGCCCAAGTACTACATCCTGGACATGTTCCCGTACCCGAGCGGCGCCGGGCTGCACGTCGGCCACCCCGAGGGGTACACCGCGACCGACATCCTGGCGCGGTTCAAGCGGATGAACAACTTCCACGTCCTGCACCCGATGGGCTGGGACGCCTACGGCCTGCCCGCCGAGCAGTACGCCGTCGAGAAGAACGTTCACCCGCGCATCACCACGCAGCAGAACATCAACACGTTCCGCCGCCAGATCAAGGCGCTGGGCTTCTCTTACGACTGGGAACGCGAGGTCGACACCACCGACCCGAACTACTTCAAGTGGACCCAGTGGATCTTCCTGACCATCTACGACACGTGGTACGACCCCGTCGCCAGGAAGGGCCGGCCCATCGCCGAGCTGCCGATCCCTGCCGAGGTAACGGACCAGGGGCCGGACGCGGTGCGCAAGTACCAGGACGACCACCGCCTCGCTTACCAAGCGGAGGTGCCGGTGAACTGGTGCCCGGCGCTGGGGACCGTGCTCGCGAACGAAGAGGTGATTGACGGCAAATCCGAGCGCGGCGGGCACCCGGTCGAGCGCCGGCCGCTGCGCCAGTGGTTGATGCGGATCACCGCCTACGCCGAGCGGCTGCTGGAAGACCTGGAGCCGCTGGACTGGTCGCACTCCATTAAGGAGATGCAGCGGAACTGGATCGGCAAGAGCGAGGGGGCCGAGGTCGAGTTCAAGCTGGCGGACCACGACGCGACCGTGCGCGTGTTCACGACCCGCCCCGACACGCTGTACGGCGCGACGTACATGGTGCTGTCCCCGGAGCACCCGCTGGTGCCGGCGATCACCACGCCGTCGCACGCCGCCGCGGTGAAGGAGTACCAGCAGGCGGCGGCGCGCAAGAGCGACTTCGAGCGCACCGAGACCGCCAAGAAGAAGACCGGCGTGTTCACCGGAGCCTACGCCATTAATCCGCTGGGCAACGAGAAGATCCCGATCTGGATCGCGGACTACGTGCTGGCGACCTACGGAACCGGCGCGATCATGGCCGTGCCGGGGCACGACGAACGCGACTTCGAGTTCGCGAAGGAGTTCGGGCTGCCGATCGTCACCGTCGTCCGGCCCACCGACGAGTGGCTGGCAAAAACCGGCAGCACCGTCTCGGACCTGAAGGAGCCCTACTGCGAGGAAGGGATCGCGATCAACAGCGGGCGCCTGAACGGGCTGCCCACCGCGGAGGCGAAGCGCGACGTGATCGTCACGCTGGAGGGGCGCGGGGTCGGCCACCGGCGGGTGAACTACAAGCTGCGCGACTGGCTGTTCAGCCGTCAACGGTACTGGGGCGAGCCGTTCCCGGTGCTGCACGGGGCGGGCGGCGAACTGGTCGCACTGTCGCCGGGCGACCTGCCGCTGGTGCCGCCGGACCTGGAGGACTTCAAGCCGACGGGCACCCCCGAAGGCCCGCTGTCGAAGGCGACCGACTGGGTGAACGTGACGGCGGGCGGGAAGGGCTTCAAGCGCGAGACGAACACGATGCCGCAGTGGGCCGGCTCGTGCTGGTACTTCCTGCGCTACATCGACCCGCAGAACACGGGCGCGTTCGCCGACCCCGCGAAGCTGAAGCACTGGCTGCCCATCGACCTGTACGTCGGCGGGGCCGAGCACGCGGTGCTGCACCTGCTGTACGCGCGGTTCTGGCACAAGGTGCTGTTCGACCGCGGCTACCTGCCGTGCCCGGAGCCGTTCCAGCGGCTGGTGAACCAGGGCATGATTCTGGGCGAGAACGAATACCACGTTACGCCCGAGGCGTATGCCGCGAACAAGGATGCGATTGCCGCAGCAGGCATCACCGCCGTTCACGTTCCGAAGAAGGAAGAAGGGGACAAGGAGAGCTACGTCCTGCGCGTTTCGGGCGTTGATAAGCCGCTGATCCCGCTGCCGGACGAGCAGGTCGAAAAGAAGAAGGGCAAAACCTTCCTGAAGGGCACCGAGATCGAGCTGACCGGCAAGGCCGACAAGATGTCGAAGTCCCGCGGGAACGTGGTGAACCCGGACGACATCGTGAAGGAGTACGGGGCCGACAGCCTGCGGCTGTACGAGATGTTCATGGGACCGCTGGAGGCGGTGAAGCCCTGGAACACCAAGAGCGTCGAAGGCGTTTACCGCTTCCTTTCGCGCGCGTGGCGGCTGATCGTTGACGACATGGCCGAATCGCTGACGCTGAACCCGGCGGTGAAGGACGTGGAGCCGGACCGCGACACGCTCCGCGTGCTGCACCGCACCATCCAGAAGGTGGGCGAGGACACCGAAGGGTTGCGCTTCAACACCGCGATCTCCGCGATGATGGAGTTCGTGAACCACGCCACCAAGCTGGAGGCCCGACCCCACACGGTGCTGGAACCGTTCGTGCTGCTGCTGGCGCCGTACGCGCCGCACGTCGCGGAGGAGCTGTGGCGTGCGCTGGGGCACACGGACACGCTCGCCTACGCACCGTGGCCGAAGTTCGATCCCGTGCTGGCGAAGGCCGACGAGATCGAGGTGCCGGTTCAGATCAACGGCAAGAAGAAGGCCGTGCTGAAGGTGCCCGCGGAGATCGACGACGCCGCACTGGAAGCCGCGGCCCGCGCCGACGAGGCCGTGAAGGCCGCGATCGACGGGAAGACCGTGAAGATGGTGAAAGTGGTGCCGCGGAAGCTGGTAAACATCGTGGTTGTTTGAGCGCCAGTCGGGCCGGACACACGAGCGTCCGGCCCGCGAAACGCCTACATTTCCGCGAGGGTGTGCCGCGTGCTTTTCGGCCCCGCGATCGGGTGGCCGGCGTCGCGGCGGACCGTCGTTTTGCGGACCTCGACCGGTTGCCCGCGGTCGGTCGCGTAGCGTCCCAGGGCCAGGAGCGGAGCGCACACCGCGTCGGTTTCGCTCCGCAACTCAATCCCGGAGGCGAAGCCGGTGCAGGGGAAGCCTTTCTCGGGCCAGGTGCCGTCGGCGCGCTGCGTGCCGGCGATGAACTCGGCGCCCGCGCGCGCCTCCTCGCTCTCCCCTTCACCCGCGGCCAGGAGTGCCAGAACCGCCCATGCGGTTTCGGTCGCGCTGCCCCAACTCGCGTCTGCGTTTTGTAGCTCCTTGAGCCAGCGCACCGCCCGCCGGATCGGGAGGTCGTACACGTCGAACCCGACCGCGTGGAGCCCGGCGAACACCCGCCACGTCGTCTCAATCGCCCCGCCGGCCCAGCGGGTGTGCCACGGCCCGCTGACCTCCTGGCGGTCGAGGATGAACCGCACCGCGGTGTCCACCGGCCGCTGACCGACACGGAACCCGAAGTGACCGATTGCTTCGAGCACGCACGCCGTCACCGCCGGGCAACTCGGGTCGCCGCTCACCCCGCGGTCGAACGCCGCCCACCCGCCGTCACGGTTCTGGAGCGCCAGCAGTTCGTTGAGCGAACGGTACACCACCGCGCTCGCCGTCGCGTTCCGCACGTGCCCCCCGCGGGCGAGGGCGGCCAGGACCAGCGCGGCCGTTCCCGCGTCGCGCCGGGGGGCGGGGCGGGAATCGCACTCCAGCAGCCACTCGGCGATCGCATCCCGTGACGCGGACACGCCGCTCGACGCGGTGGCTGTCAGGGTGAGGAGCGCGAGCGCGGTGTCACGGACGGGCGCCCGGAACGGCCGCACCGTGAGCGCTCCGTCTTTGATCGCACACAGCGATTGAAGCTGGCCCAGTACCCAGTGCATTTCGGCGTCGTCGGCCGGCACACCGATTGATTTGAGCGCGACGGCCGTGAACGCGAGTGTGCGGAAGTGGGAGTCCGGGCCGTTCTCGCTGTACCGCGCGCGCAGCCAGTTCGTGGCGGTGCGAATGGCGCGGCTGCGAAACGGCCGGGGGCCGCTCGGCTTGTGCGCAGGAACCGGGCCTGCGAACAGTTCCGTTACGCCGAGCACTTCCGGGAGCGGGGCGACCGGCTCGTGAGCCTGAACGATTCCCAGGGCGACCCGTTGACCCCGCTCCCATTCGGGGTACGAATCGATACCGCCGAGGCATTTCGGCAGGAGCACTTTTTGAACCGGCGTTCGGTCGCACGCGGCGTGCGGTAGCTGGCCGAGGACCGCCAGCCAGACCCGCGTGAGCGCGTCGGCTGCGGCCGCTCCGCCCTGAGCCCGTATCGCTTCGGCCGCGCTGGTCATGTGGGGCGCGTCTGCGGCGTGTCCGGCGAGCTTCAGCGCGAAGTAGGACCTCACCGACGCGCCCAGATCGCCCCACGTGCCATCAGCCTGTTGAGCACTCAGAATTGATCGCGCGGCCGGGGCGATACGATGATCGTCGAGTTTGCCAAGAAACGCGAGCAGAAGGACCAACTCCGCTTCCAGGCGTTCGTTGGCTTCCACCGCACCAGCGCAGTGGCCGTCTTCGTGTTGAAGGCCGAGCAGGGCCGAGCGGCCCCGCGCGAGCGTGACGGTCAGTTCCTCGAACCAGGTTGCGTCGCGTTCGGAGAGGGGCTCAGGTGTTACGTAGGTGTTGTTCACGGTGCGGGGTTCCTTTCCGGCACGCGGATCGAAGGGCAGATAAAACTTACCGGACCCGCAGAACCGGTCGCAAGGGCAACCGACCGGAGTTGACGCAGTAAGAGTGCGGTTTCGTGGTGGCCGTTATTCCGATGCCGGTTCGGGGTAGTACGGCCCAGACGCCTTGAGCTACAACAGACCGACCGGGTCGCCGGTAGACGCGGCAGAGACATGTGACTTTTTGGGAGAAGCGTTATGACAAAACTGGCCATTCCCATGACGGTTTTGACGCTCGCGATTTCCTTTGAAGGCCGTGCCGCGGAGTACCCACGACCCGAACTACTGACCGAACCTGCGGCGCTGGCTCAGAAGGACGCGGGGCAGGGCTTTGTGATCCTCGACGCCCGAGCCAAGGCACAGTACGAGGCCGGTCACGTGCCGGGCGCCCGGTGGGTCGATCACGCCGAGTGGGCCAACAGCTTCGGGGACGGAAAGGACGCGGGGGTTTGGAGTAAACGGATCGGCAGCATCGGGTTAACTGCCGACAGCCGTGTGGTCGTTTACGACGACAACCAAGCCAAGGACGCCGCCCGCGTCTGGTGGATACTTCGGTACTGGGGCGTGAAGGATGTTCGCCTCCTGAACGGCGGTTGGGTCGGATGGGAAAAGGGCAAGTACCCGACTGAGAGGGCGGAACCCGCGATCAAGTTCAGTGCGTTCAAGGCCGTGGCCGCTCCCGAGCGCATGGCGACAAAGGACGAACTGCTGAAGTCTCTGCCAGGCGGCACTCTCCAGATCGTAGACGCGCGTTCGGAGGGGGAGTTTTGTGGCGTCGATACGCTGAAAAACAAACGCGCGGGCGCGATCCCGGGCGCCAAACAACTCGAGTGGGTCGATCTGATCGAGAAGGACTCTCAGCGGTTCAAGTCCCCGACCGAGTTGAAGAAGCTGTTCGACGGCGCTGGCATCAAATTGGACCGCTCCACCGTAACCCACTGCCAGTCCGGTGGCCGGGCGTCGGTGATGGCCTACGGGCTGGAACTGATGGGGGCGAAAGACGTCCGGAACTACTACCGAAGTTGGTCCGAGTGGGGAAACGCCGACGACACGCCCGTGGTGAAGCCCAACAAGAAGTGAGGGCTTCCGCATCAAACCTGCGGCAATTGCGAACCACGCTCGGAGATGAGTCGGGTGGCGGCCGTAGCCCCGGCTTGGGTCGCAAGGGCTATGTGATAAAGACGGGAACCGAAACCCGACAAACGGCAGGGCGGTGCATCAGGCCACCTTCTTGGCGTAATGGTCGAGCCGCGGCGCGCCGGTGAGACGCGCGAACACGTTGCGAATCTGATCGAACCCGTTGCGGAGCAAGAACCCGGAGTCGCGTCCGTAGCTCTTCGAGCCGAGGACGAAGTACCCCGGCTCGCCGGTCTCGGGGGCGCCGGCCGGTTCGGTCACGCGCAACCCGTCGCTGATGCGCAGGTCGGCGCGGTAGCCCACGTTCGCAATGAGCCGCTCGCACTCCCAGGCGACGGGCTTGCCGTTGCTCCGGCCGGACACGCGGAAGCCCTGGTCTGGGCCGTGGCAAAGGACCTCATCAATGACCGTCTGCGGGTGGAACTCCAGGTTGCCGTCGCACCGGGTCGCGAGCGAGTTCGCCCGCGCGGCCAACCGGTCGCGCTCCTTGAGCGGGTCGTTGGGGATGCGTGGAAGCGGCTGCCCGCGCGGGCCGCGTGTGAGCCAGACCACCCACGTATCGTTCGCTTCCTCCGCGAGCGCCGCAAGGGCACAAATGGTGGTCGCCGCGGAGTAGCTGTCGCCCACCAGGACGATGCTTTTGCCCGCGTAGTGCGCTCTCCGGGTGCCGAGAACGTCTTCGATGCCCCAGGCGATGTGCTGCCGGGCCGCGAGTTCGCCCACCGCGGGGATGTTGCCGTCGCCCAGACGCTGCGGGGTGATGTACGTGCCCGTGCAGTCGAGAACGACGTCCGCCGTTACGATGCGCTCTTTGCCCGCAGCATCGCGGACCAACAGCCGGAACGGGAGCTTGTCCGCGACTTCCGATTTTTTGACGCCGGCCGCCCGCCCGACCTGGAGCACCGCGGCTTCGAGGTTGAGCGATTCGAGCAACGTTTCGGATTCGGCGATGGGGGTCGTGTAGGCTTCGAGGAACTCGCGTCCGGTGAGCAGGTCGGTTTCACCCGGGATGGTGCGCGACCCCTTCTCGCGCCGCACTTCGGCGAGACCGAGCGGCGTAACGTTCCACCCGAACGGGGTGAACAACTTGACGTGCCCCCAGCGGCGCAGGTGCTCGCCCACAGGGCCGCGGTCGAACACCGACACCGTGAACCCGCACGTCTTCGCATACAGTGCGGCTTCGATGCCGATCGGACCCGCACCGATGACCGCCACCCGCAGCGGTTGCGCCTTAGCCATTGCCGTTCTTGTCCTGTTGTCGCCCGGAGCGTTCGTGACAGGCAACACGTTATACCGGCGCGGGTTCTGGCTGCAATGTGACACGCGCTCGAACGGCAGCGCACGCTTCGTCGAGCCACTCCGGCGCGGGCAGCCCGTAGGGGCGGAACTTCTCGGGCCGCTCCTGCTCGTCCTGGAGGTACAGCGCCCGGTGCCGGCCCAACTTCGAGGCGGTCGGCGCGTCCATCAGGGTACTGGAGTCGGTCGCGCTCATCTGGAACAGCACCCGCAGCGCGAACTCGCGCAGGAGCGGCCGGTCGAACGCGCGGTTCAGGTTCACGAGCGAGTCGCACCACACGACCGCGTGAACACCCGAGAGCGGGCCGTCCTTCAGGATCGTCGCGAGCCGCTCGGCGGGGGACGGTTCGCGCTCGCCACGGCGCCCGAAGCTGAAATCGTCCTCGGCTTTGCGCAGTTCGCGGAACCGGTGGATGCCGAAGATCAGCACGAACCGCGGCGTGCGTTCGCTTTCTCCCTTTTGGCGCTTATCGATCTCGCCCGTCAGTTCCGCGAGTGCCGCGGGCAGGCCAGCACGGTTCGGGGCGGAAGCGGCAGGCAACTTCTCGGTAAACTTGCGGAGGTATTCGGCTTCGTCCGCGTCGTCCGGGGTGCCGTCGAGGACGGTGAACTTCGTTTCGGGCGCCTGAGCCGCGAGGCTGAGTACCGCAGAGACGAACAGCGCCCGGGCGGCCTCCTCGCTCTGGCCGATCATGAGCAGGTTCGAGCCGCCGTGGGCGCGGAACAGGGCCGCCGTCGGCTCCTTGATGGCCACCGGATCGCCGAGCCACGCGGTCGGCACTTTCACGGGCGCCGGCTCGCGCAACTGCTTCGCCAGCGGGCGGTTGTTCGCGAGCACCGCGGCGGAGTTCCCGCTGAACACCAGCGGCGCGGGCCACCGGTCGCCGGCCCGCGCGTGGAGCTCTTCGAGCACCTGCTCGCGCTTCTCCTCCGCGAGCCACACCACCTGGAACGGGTCGTTCCCTTCGACCATGCCGTTCTGGTCGTTGTAGATCGCCTCACCGGGCCGCGACAGCAACCGGGCGGCGGTGTTGTCCTTGCTGAGGATCATTTGCGCGTCGGCGTCGGAGCACTGGAGCGCGACGCGCACTGCCATCTGGTCGATGGTGCTTCGCGCGAGGGAGTACGAGCCCCCGAGCGTTTGCGAGCCGAGCAGGACGTGCATCCCGAAGGCGCGGCCCTGGCGCACCAGCCGGTCGAGCAGGAGCGACGCCTCTTGCGCGAGCTTGTCGTCCTCGGTGAAGAACGCCTGGAACTCGTCGATCACCAGAAGGATGCGCGGCGTCTTCTCGTGCGGCACGGCCGCGCGGTAGCCGGCCAGGTCGTTGACGCCGGCGTCACGGAACTTCTCGCCGCGCTCGCGCAGGACGCCGTCCAGGCGCTGGAGCACGCTCAGCCCGAACTCGCGCTCGCTCTGGATCGCCACGACCCGCGCGTGCGGCAGCCGGTAGTTGGCGTACCACTGGAACTCGACCCCTTCCTTGAAGTCGATCAGATAGAGTTCCGCTTCGTCGGGGCTGTAGGTGAGCGCGAGGTTCGTAATCAGCGCGTGCAGCAGAGTGGACTTGCCGGACCCGGTTTTCCCCGCGATCACGGCGTGCTGCGCCGTACCACGGCCGAGCGAGAACAGTTGCTTCCGCGTCGCGCCCGCGCGGCCCACGGCCACATCGAAACTCTTCGCCGCGCTGCCGGTCCAGACGTCCTCGGGCCTGGGGGCGATGTACTCGAACGGCACCTCCACCCGGGCCGCTTCCTTGCTGCCTTTGCCGACCCGCTGAACGATGCTAGCGATCACTGCCGGCTCCGGCGGCCGGTCGAGTACCGGCACGAACGGGGCCAGCACCGGGTCTTTCGGCACGAAGGTGTTGTCCTTCCAGACGAGCGTGTAGCTGGCGGCTTCGAGGTCGGCGATGTTGAAGTCGCGCGGCATCGCGGCGCGCGTGTCCGCCGTCACCAGCACGCACACGCCGCACGACGGGCCGCTGTTCGCGAGGCTGACGAGGCGCTTGGCCGCCTCCGGGGTGAAGTTGTTCGGGAAGTTCGCGACCACCAGCACGCGGTACGGCTCGGCCACCTCGCCGGCCGCCTTGTTGTACTCCTCGATCGACTTGTACTGGTTGCGCAGGTACTTCTGGATCACGCTCGCGGTGTGGTCGGTCAGGTCCGAGAGCCGCGCCTCGATGTCGCGCGGGTCGGTCCAGATCTTCGAGGTGACCAGCTTCTCGTCGTAGTCCGCGAGGTGCATGAACGCGGCGAAGCTGTCGCCGAGGCTGACCGGGTCAACGATCGTGAACCGGACTTTGCCGGCCGGCAAACCGGTGAGGAAACGCAGCATCATCGCTTGCAGGGCCGAGATGCCGGCGGCGCGGCCCTCGTCGCGGCACCGCATCAGCACCGAGCAACGGTCCGGGAAGGGCAAGTACGCCGGCACCTCGCCGCTCAGCGCTGCTGGAGGTGCCAGCCGCGGGTCGGTGGGTACGGCGTCAGTGATCGCACCCAGATCGACACTCACCGAGCCGAAGCGGATGCCCGCGGGGACGCGGTCCGCGAGCGGGCGGTTCGGTGTGAACGCATCCCACGCAGGGAACGCGGCGCCCGCGGCCCGGAGTTCATCAAAGGTGCCGGTCACGCTTTGGGTGGTGGTGTTCCAGGCGCCCGCCATCTTCTCCCACTGGGCGTCGCGGGCCGCGGTCAGTTGGGCCAGGCGTTCGGCGAACGTCGCCTCCGCGGCGGCCAACTCGCCGCCTCTGCGCGATTCGGTTTCGGCCTTCTTGGTGTCGTACTGGTTGTCGGCGGTGCGGGTGTCGGCGTCGCGCTTGTTCCGGAGCCGCTCCGCGGCCGTTGCGAAGTCGGAGTCGAGCCGCCGCAGCTCGTCTTCAAACTGCCTCTTCTGCGACGCCAACAACGGTTTGTAGTGCTCCTCGGTGCGCTGCCGGTCCCGGTCGTGCTTTTCGTTCAAGCGCCGGCTCTCGGCCGCGTGCTGCGTCGTTGCGAACTCCCGGAGCAACTGGCACGCACGCGCCGCCTCCGCGAGTTGCTGTGCGATCACGGTCCCTTCACGGAGCGTGGTCCGCTTGCCGAGCCACCGGAGCAACAGCCACGACCCGAACCCGAGCACCACGGCGGCGCCGCCGGTGATCGCCCCGGCCGTGGCGACATCCGGCACAGCCGCGAACGAACTCGCACTGACGCCCGCGAACAGCGCCAGCAACACGGTAAGGCGCAGCGGCGAACCCCACGCCGGCGTTTTCGCCCGTGCCAGCCGCTCGACGCTCTTGTTAGCGGCGCCGAGCCACTTGTTCATCCGCTTGATGGGGTCGTCGTCGCCGGGTTCCGGCAGCGCTTCGGCGGACTCGACGGCCGCCCGTGTCACCCGCCCGCGCTTCAGGAGCGGTTCGGCGTCCGCCCACAGCGATTCCACCTGTTCGGCCCCCGCGGCGGCTTTGCGCTGGAGCGTGTCGTGTTGGTCCCGCGCGGTCTTCTCGCCGGCCTCAAGGAGCGTGTGGTGGCTCCACAACTGCTCGTCGAACTTGGCCTGCCCGCTCTTCTCCGCGGCATGGAACCGGTCGATGAGGAGCTTGCGCCGCTCCTCGCGGGTGCGGTCCTGACGCACCTGCTCGGCGGTGAAGTCGGTGGCGATACGCGCGAGCGTAGTGGCGCGTTCCGTGTCGAGTTCGGTAAGCTCCCCTTCAAGGGCGGCGGCGTGCGCCTTCCGTGTGCGGGCGATGTCCCGCTCGGCCTTATCGCGGGCGGTCTCGAACGCGGCGGTCAACTCGGCTTCGGCGGCGGCGCGCTCGCGGGCGGCGTCGGAGAGGCCCGCGAGCGCGGCCCGCTGGTGATCGAACAAGTTGTCGGGCATGGATGCACCGTGCGTAAGTGGGCGACGTGCGGGCGCACTCAGGAAACGTGAACGCGGACGACCCGACGACGGGTCACGACGGGAACTCGCACTCCAGGCGGATCTGGGTGAACAGTACCGCGAGCTGGTCGATGGCCCGTAGTGCGTCGCTGACCGCGTGGTCGAGCGGTTCGACCACCTTCTCCTCGTGCTCCCGGTGGACCTGGTCGTCCCAGGAGGTGAACGTTTCGTCCCATTTGGCGCGGGCGGTCTTTTGGGCGTCGTAGATCTGGCTGCGGGTGGCACCGAACTTCATGACCGGCCCTCACCGATTGGACCCGCTCCCGCGCCGGGGGGAAGGGTGGAGGAATGAACTTCCGGGACGGCCGCCGAATCGGCCCCCGCGCTTTCCGCCCCCGCCGGGGGCGTGTCCGCCGCGCCTTTTGTTTCGGCAGCCGGCGCCGGTAGCGCCGCCGGCGCCGGGGCGTAGTCCGTGCGCAGCCCCGCGTAGCTCTCCAGGGCCGCGATCCGCCGGTTCAACGCGGTCAAAGCGTTGGGCAAGTCGGATTCGAGCATTGACTTGAGCCGGCGGGACGAGCCGGTGAACGTTTCGTCCACCATTTTCGGCAGGCGGCCGAGCCACCGGCGCACCGTGACGACCTTCTCTTCGGCGTGCTCCAGGCGCGCTTTCGCGAGCCGGAGGGCCTTTTCCTGGACGGTGCAGTCGGGCTCGCGGCCGTCCCAGTTGGGGAACTTCCGCTGTGAAAGCTCGGCCTTCGCGCGAACGACCTCTTCTTCGCAGTCGCGCACGGCCCGCTGCCACCGCTTGAGTTGCTCCTCGAGCCAGTCGTACGCGCGGCGGATCTCGAGATCGACGCCGGCCATCGCCTCGTCGAGCCCGTCGCGGTAGTTCGTGAGGGCCGCGTGCCAGTCGATGACCGCGGCGATCGAGCGGACGTCGGCGCTCATGAAGGGTCCCGGGCTCAGGTCAGCAGGTCGTCAGCTCCCAACCGCCGGCGGTGTGCGGGCGGCCCGGCGTGCCGCGGCACTAACGCTGGGACAGATACTCCTCGATCCGCTCGGCCTTGCGGAGCAGAAACGGTACGTGCTCTTCCGACATCGTGAGGAACCGCTCCATCACGAGCATGGTGGCCTCGAACTCTTGTCGGAACCGGTCGTGCTCCTGGTCGCGCCAACTGTCCCCGAGCGCGGTGAGCTGCCCGTGCAACCCGGCGAGCGCGGACTGCATGTCGGCGTTGAACCGCTTGAGGCTGCTGGCGAACCGGCGCACCTCGGCCGGGTCCACAATGGCCTGTGACATGGCGTCGGAACTCCGCGGGCGAAAGACGTGGAAGGGAGCCCACTCATCTTATCACAGCTCGGCGGCGAATGTTGGCGCGAGTTTTTCGTGAAACTGGTGCGCGGTGCTTCGCGCGACACGGAAACGGTCCTGACGGCGGTGACCCGCGCCGCTGCCGTTCGCCCGACCCGCGCGGCACGCTAAAAGTGTTGGTAGTCCAGCGGTCTGCGGTCGCGCCGGTTCGCGAAATGTGGTTAGAGCAATGAGGTTGGCGAACCGGCCCGAAAACTGATCGGGACCCCGTTCGCCCGACTCACCCGACACTTGGTTGTGGGTGGGAAGTGTTGCGAAGTCAGAAGGCCGGTCGCCCGTGCCGGGCGGTTCCGTGACGCCCTCAAGGAGTAGGTCCGTACTCCTTCGCGCGGATGACGAAGTCGTTGTTCTTGGACTTTCCGGTCATCAGGAGTTCGCCGTTCGCTTGGCGGACCAACCGAACTTGGTACAGGTCCGCCCACTTTCCGCCCGGGTTACCGAGGGCGCCCATTTGTTGCCACTCGAAGAACCCGCGGTACTCCTTTTGGCCCTCGTCGTAGGAAGTGAAGGCCACCCACCCGTTGATACCGCGAATCTCAAGGATGTTGGGCGTCGCCTCGCGCACGCGGAGCCGGAACCGCGCGTTCGCAACCCCTTTTTCGTCGACCTCGACGTACTCCTTGGCCGCAACGCGGCCGGAGCCCGCGGGGAGCGGCTTGTCATCAGCCCCGGCCGAAGCGAACGTGATCGCCAGAACGAATCCGGATACCAGTGCCACCCGCGTCATGATACACCCCGTAGTCGTGAGTGCGGCCCCGCACCTCGGCCGGCTGTGAGCCGGTGAGGTGCGGGGCCGTTTATGCCCAGGGCGGGTGAGGGTCAAGACGAAGGCGGGACGAGCCCCCTTCGGGGGGTCAGGCCCGCGTCGTGACGTACCCGCGGAGCGAGCCGCCGAGCTGCTTCACCCACGTCTTCAGCCCGGCGAACTCGTTGCGCTCAACGTCGCCCTCGCGGCTCACGAGGTACACGGCGTCGGCGGCCGAGCAGGTGGCGTCACGCTCCGGCACCACGCCCCACACGCCGGCGTCGATCAGCACCCAGTCGAACCACTGGCGCAGTTGCGCGATCAGCTTCGGTAGGTCGCGCCCCACGGCGCCGGCGGTGTGATCGTTCGGCGCGCCGGCGGTGAGCACCTGAAGGCTCTGGACGGGCGTCGGCTGGAGCGCCCACGGAAGGGGCAGGTGCTGGCCGAGCACCTCCGCGAGCCCCGGCCCGGCTTGCAGCGCGAGCTTGGCCGCGACCCCGGGGCGCGTGAAGTTCGTGTCCACCACGACCGCCCGCTGCCCGCCGCGGGCCAGGGTCACGGCGAGGTTCAGCAGCACCGTGGTGGTGCCGGCGTCCGGTGCCGCTGCCGTGAAGGTGAGCGCGCGGGAGGTGGCCTCCGGGAGCTGTTTCCGCACCTCGTCGCGGAGCTGGCGGTACTCGCTGCTCACGGCGTGGTCGGGGAAGTGCAGGGCCACCAGCCCGGCGTCGGGGCCGGTCCCCGGGCGGTGCGCCGGGCGCGGCGCGGCGTCGTGGAACCGCACCGACAGCAGGGCCGCGGGAGCGGCGTCCGCGGCAACGGCCGGCGCCGCGGGGGCCGGGGCGGGGGCGGCGATGCGCGGGAACGCCCGCGGCTCGGGCTTCTTCGCTTCCACGACGGGCTTGTGCGGCGCGGAGAAGATGGGGCCGCTCGGCCCGCCGATCTCGACGAACGGCGGGCTCTCGGACCCGACGACGAACGCGTCGTCCGGGCCGGCGGGCTCCTCGATCGAGATCGCGCGGGCCAGGTTCGTTCCCGTCATGGCGCTAAACACCCTGCTCATTCGCAGCCCCTAAATAATCGCCGTTGTCGTGCTGGGATCGAATCTGGTGAACTCACGCCGGCCGCTTGCGGCCCGGCTTGTCTTTGGGCTCGCGCGCCGAGCCGCGCTCGCCGGCCGCCTGGGTTCTGGGCTTGCGGGCCGGCGGCTGCTCGCGGGCGGGGTGCGGCAGCAGCACCGCCTCGCCGGTCCCGTCCGCGTCGGGCGGGGTGCGGCCGAGGCGCTCGAGCGCCTCAAGAGCCGCTTCCACGTCCACGGCCGGCGCCCCGGCTTCGGCGCTCAGCTCGAACGCGAGCGCCGCGGCCCGGTTCAGCACCCGCGGCACCCCGCCGCACGCGGAGCTCAGCAGCGCGACGGTGCCCTCGTCGAACACCTTGAGGGGGTCGCCGCCGGCCGCCCGCACCTGGTGCGCCAGGTACGCCGCGGACTCCTCGGCGCCGAACGCCTCGATCCGGCACCGTGTGCCGATGCGGTCGGCGACCGGCGCGTAGGCCGGGAGGCGGAGCGCGTCCCGGAGCCGCGCGTGCGCGACCAGCACCGCGAAGGCCACCGCTCCGGCGCGCGACTCCAGGTTGCCCAGCAGGCGCAGCTCCTCGAGGGCCGCGTGGCTCAGGTGCTGGGCCTCGTCGATCACGAGCACCGTCGGGAACCCGCCGCCGGCGGCGTCGAGCAGGTGGCCGGTCACCGCGAGCCGCAGCTCCTGTTCGGTGAGCCCCTGGTACGGCTTCCCGAGGTCGAACAGGACCGCCTGGAGCAGGTCGGCCGGCTTCTCGGCGCGGGCGTTCGGGATCAGCACCCGGGGCACGTCGGGCAGCAGGTCGTCGAGCCACTTGCGGGTGACGAGCGACTTGCCGACGCCGGACGGGCCGTCGATGAGGACGAGCGGGTCGCGCCGGGCGAACGCGCCCACCAGCCCCGCCAGGGCCGCCTCGTGGCCCGGCGCCGCGAAGTAGGCGGCGGGGTCCACCGCGGGGCGGAACGGCGCGCGGTCCATGCCGAAGTGCGACCAATCCACGACGGCTTCTCCGTTGCAACGCACCGAACAGGGGAGCGAACCCGTGCCCCCGTGGCAGCGTAATCGGCGATTGTGAAGCCCCAACTTCACCCCTTCATTTCGGACCCCTGTCAAGCCGGCGACTACAGTTTTTCTCCTTAATTTTTCCGGCATAAACGGCATACGATTTCGTACTTGCACACCCGGTACGGACCGGTATATCTTCCCACCACTCACTGATTACTCGCAGCAAGAAGCTGCAAGGAGGCAGCGGCATGAGCAGGACGCTCACCCTGATCCAGACCGGCTGGGAGTCGATTCGCGCGACCGCGGCCAGCGGGCGCAAGACGGACGCTCTCGCTCAACTGGACCGGCTTCTTGCGCGCCCGGATGTGCCGGCCGACATCCTCCGCGACGGCAGCAAGTTGGCGGCGGAACTGGCGCTCGACGGCGGACGGTTTGTGGTGGCCCGGCGGCACCTGAAGACGGTGATCGCGCTTGACGCGAGCGACGCCCGCGCCTGCTACCTCACCGGTCGTGCATGGGAGGAAGACCCGGACGGGTGCGACCGCCGGGCGATGCTAGCGTACCGCAAGGCGACGCTGCTCGACGGCACCAACGCGACGTTCCGCGCCGCCTTCGGGCGGGCCGCGGTGCGGTGCGGCAAGGTGAAATGCGGCGCCCGGGAGATGATGGCTGCCGCGGACCAAACGCCCGGGAACATCGAGGTGATCCGCGTTGTGGTGCGCGGGTTGCTTGAAGCCAACCGTCCGTCGGCGGCACGCAAGGTTCTGGAGCGGGCCAGCTTCTTGAACCCCGGGAGCGCGGAACTTACCTCGCTGTTCGGGCGGGTGCGGTTCGAAACGGCGCGACAGGCACAACGGCAGGCGGAAAAAGCCTCCGAGTACACACGGCACGCGCAGGACGCGCAATTCGCCAGGGACGGCGACCGTGTGCTTTTACCGTTCGTGCGGATCGCTGGCGGGATCGGGCCGAAGCGGGATGATGTCGCGGTGCGAACGGATGTGGTGTCGTTCCCGCGACCGCACTTCGCCCGGCTCCGCAGCGGGAAGGCCGACGGCTGACGCCGGCTGTAGCGTTCGGGTGAGCAGTGGGCTTCTTCCGTCCGAGCGGGCGCGGTGACGTTCGACGGCGTCCGCAACTCTCCGAACGTGTAGCAGGTAACAATCGGACACTAGTGCACACGTGGTGCGGGGCAACAATGGCCTCGCACCACGTGCGTTTTACTTCTTGGTTTTTAGCTCGAAACGGCACTCATTCGGACTGCATTCAAATTCGTTCGGAATTTGGACGTTCTGTCGAAATAGGCCTTGGTAAATGCGAGGGTCGCATGTGCCGAGACGCAGTCACGGTCAGAGCCCCGTTCTGCCACCAGTTTTGATTGCGGTCCGGACACTCCGTGCGGAGATGGCTCCGGGGTCCGAATGTGCGTGGCGGTCAACGCCGGGATCGGAATACTCGCGGAGCGACCGGACCGCGCTCAAAACCGGAGACGCGCGGCGCGAACTTGAAACGACTGAATTTGATCTGCGCGGGTTTGCGTCACTCCCAGACCAGCTTCGCGGCGTCGAAGCACGGGCCGTCAACGCACACGCGCTTGTAGTCGTCGCCGTCGGGCGTTTTCACCTTCGCCACGCAACTGAAGCAGACCCCGATCCCGCACGCCATCGGGGTTTCCAGCGACACCTGACACGGCACGTTCCACCGCGCCGCCAGTTTGGCGAGGGCGTGAAGCATCGGCTCGGGGCCGCACCCGACCAGCGGGCCGGTCGGGCCGTGTGATTCGAGCAACTGGGTGACGAAGCCCTTCGTCCCGACGCTGCCGTCGTCCGAGGCGAGGTGCACCTCGACGCCCGCGGCCCGGAAATCTTCGACCCCGGCCGCCAGCTCGGCGCTCCGAACGCCGTAGTAAAGGGCGACCCGTTTGGCCCGCGCCCGCGGCGCATCGCCCCCGAACCCCCGGGCGCCGAGCAGCTCGCGCGCGAACGCGAGGAACGGCGTCTGCCCGATCCCGCCCGCCACCAGGGTCACGCGGTCGGCCGTCCCCGTGTCGAGGAACGGCTTGCCGAGCGGCCCCCAGACCTGAAGGGGCTCGCCCGCGTTCACCTCCACGAGCCGCCCCGTCATCTTGCCGACGACGAGGTAAACGACATCGATCGCGACCGGTTGGCCGTTTTCGAGAACGGTGTCGTAGAGCGCGAACGGGCGCCCCAGGAGCGGGTCGCTGGTGCCGGGCAGCCGGAGCATCACGAACTGCCCGGGGCGAATCGCCGCCGCGATCTCCGGGGCGCGGAGCCGCACGCGGTACGTGCGCGCGGCGAGTTTGGTGTGTTCGAGAACCGGCGCTGTCAGGTGAAACATCAGAGAACCAGGGATGGCCGCAAAGGAGCACAAAACGCACAGGAGGGGCCGCAGACAACAACGGCGATGGCCCGCCGTGCCGCCGGCGCGGCTCACGCGCCGTCGGTTTTCCGGGGCCTCTTGGGCGCGTCTGGTGCTGTTTTGCGGCCACCGTCCGCCGCTTTCAACCGCGCCGCGGTGATCTTTTCCCGCGCCCGCGTGACGAACGCCTTGAGCGCCTTCAGCTCTTCATCGCTGATCCGCCGCGCTTTGCCCTTGGGGAGCTTGTCCAACTTTACCGGCCCGATCGCCACCCGCTTCAGGCGCATGACCTTGTGGCCGAGCTTCGCCAGCATGCGCCGGATCTCGCGGTTCTTCCCTTCCGTGAGCACCACGCGGACCCAGGTGCCGTTGCCCTGCGCCTTGATCCGCTTGGCGCTCTTCGCCCGCACCTTGCCGTCGCTCAGCCACACCCCGTCCATGAGCTTCTGGAGGTCGTCGTCGGTCGGTCGGCCGGCGACCAGAACGAAGTACATTTTGGGGACGCCGTACCGCGGGTGGGTCAGCCCCTGCGCGAGGTCGCCGTCGTTGGTCATCAGGAGCAGGCCGTCGCTCCCCTCGTCGAGGCGGCCGACGGTGTACACCCGCTGCTCCACGTGCGGGAGCAGGTCCACGGCCCGCGGCCGGCCCGCGGGGTCGTGGTTCGTGCAGAGGTGACCGACCGGCTTGTTGACCGCCCAGTACACCAGTTTTTCGGCCCGCACGGGCTGGTCGTCGACCGCGATCTGGTGGGCCGACGGGTCGATCTTCAGGCCCAGTTCGGTCACCTTCACGCCGTTCACTTTGACCCGCCCGGCGGCGATGAGCTTGTCGCAGTGCCGGCGCGACCCGACCCCCGCGTGCGCCAGATATTTGTTGAGACGTTCCATAACTCAGCATTGTACCACACGCGCCCGGGAGAAAGTAGCGGTGGCCCGCCGGCACCGGGCCGGTTACAGTGGCGCCAGTTCGTTACCGCCTCATTTTGATACTTTTGGAGCGCCGAACCGTGAGCGTGCTGAAACTCAAGTGCCCGGAGTGTCGCGCCGGTTTGAAGTCGGGTTCGGGGTTCAAGGTCGGGCAGACCGTGTGCTGCCCCAAGTGCGAAACGTACTTCGTGGTCGAGGACCCGGACGAGGGCGACGAGCCGGCCAAGCCCCGGGCCGCGGTGAAGGCCGTGAGGGCGGCCGTCGCTGACGAAGACGACGAGGAAGAGCGAACCCTGAAGAAAAAGAAGAAGCGCCGCGCGGCGGACGACGAAGGGTCTTACAAGAACTCCCCGCTGCGATTCGTCATTCTCGGCGTTCTTGTCGTTATTATGCTGGTGCTGGCGTTCTTCCTCTACAAGAAGAAGCAGAGCGAGGCGGCCGAAGGGGGGATGGCTCCCGAAGACATTCCGCCGGTCGATGTGCAGCCGGTTCCGGGCGGGAAAATGGCCTCAAAGTTGACTCCGCCGGCCGTCAACGTCGCGCCGCCCGGCGCACCAAAGCGGCCGACCGATCTGAGGCCGTCAGGCGCGCCGAGCGTTGCGCTCAACGGCGGCGTGGTGGCACCGGCCGAGGCGAAGCGTCTGGTCGCGAAACACACCGCTGCGCTGGTCGGAACCTGGGCCGCCGATCTGGGCAGCGGTACGCGCGAGCAACTGACGTACACCGCCGACGGGTCTTACACCGTGAGCCGCACCGGTTCCGGGGCTGCGACCGCCGGCGGGCAGTATGAAGTGAAGGGGTTGGTCGGAACGAAAGGGCTGAAACTGCTCCTGACCGGCACGTCCGGTGAGCGGAACGTTATCGTCATCTTCGAGGACGACGAACTCCATCACCCGAGCCTGGAACAGGGCGTGACCGCGGTGTTCCGGAAGGTTCAGTGACCGAAAGTCACGGACGGGAGTGCGGGCGCCGCTCGCGGCGCGAGCGGGTCCCCCTCAGCCCCCGAACAACCAACAACGAACACAAATCCACGCCGGCCCGGCCAGCGTCACTTTGCCAGCGGTGAGCGGTCACCGGGCAGCACCGTCGTGATTCGGATCGCCGGCCGTTTGCCGTTCGCCGGCTTCAGTCCGGGCGTTGCCGGGGCTGCTGGGAAGCCGAGATCGGTGCCCGCGTCGAGGCTCCCGTTGACGACGGCCGGTTCCGAGGCGTGGGGCGTTGGCAACTCCGTGATGCCCGAGAGTGCCGGCGCCGCCGGCTTCGGTGTTGCTTCTCCGATCACCTCGACCGCGCCAACGAACTCGTCTGTTTCGTGTCCGTGGGAAGCTGGCACCGGGGCGGCGCCGGTAACAGGTTCGTTGGCGCCGGGTGTGGGTCCGCCTTCCATTGTGGGCGCGGGGGGCGGTTCCGGCGCCGGCTCGGGAGGCCGATCGAGCGCGAACACGTCGGCCGCGGCTACCGGCGGACCGACAGGCAGTTCCGCGGCAACGACCGTCACGGGGGCGGCCCTCGCACTCAGTTCCGGTTCGACCGGTCCCGACGGTTGTTCGATCCGCGGCTCGGGTTCTGCGGGCGAAAAATGGCCGATCGCCGGTACCGCCGCGGCGGCGGCTTGCAGCGCGGGAGGCGCGCCGGGTAACACCTCCGCCTCAATGACCTCGGCGTCGATCACTTCCGCGTCGATGATTTCGGCGTCGATCACTTCCGCCTCAATGACCTCGACCGGCACCGTCTCGGCGGTGCTGGTTCCGATCACTTCGGCGCTGATCGGCTCGCGCTCGGCCTTCCACTTCGCCGCGATCTCCTCCTGCATCCGCAAGATCCCGCCGACGCTCTTGAAGTGCAGCCGGAAGCACTTGGACCGGGCGCTCTGGAGCTGCTGCTTCAGCTTGACGATCCAGGTCCCCTTGACGTAGCTCAGCGGCGGCTCCGGCACCATCTTGCCTTCGAGAATGAAGTCGGCGAGGTTCTCGCCCTCCTCGAAGTTCTTCATCGCCGGCAGGTTGAGTTCCTTGGCGTCGCGTATGATGTTCCGCAAAGACTTCCACGAGGCCCGCAGCACCCGCAGCACCTCGCCGACGAACTCGCTGGACACCTGGTCGCCGTGCTGCTGCTGGAGGTGCGAGAGGACCGCGAGGTGCCGCTCGGCTTCGTCGTACGCGTGCCGCGACTCCATGTACAGCCGCTGCACCTCCAACTGGAACCGGTACCGCTCGACCAGCTCGTCCTTCAGCTCGGGGGCGACCTGTGCCGCCATCTGCACGTGCAGCAGGTACACCCGCCGGTCGAACGACTTGAACCACTCCCAGTTCTCGTCGCGCTTCCGCTCGGCGTCCTCGATCCGGCGCTTGAGCTTGGGCGACGGGCGGCCGGTCGCGCTGCTGTGGAGCGATTCCAGTTCCTTGTGGATCTCGTTGCGCGTCTCGACGTTCTGCTCGCAGCCGTCGTACAGCTTCTCCAGCACCTTCTCCATGCGCTCTTCGGCCCAGGGCTTGTCCCGGACGAGGCCGTTCAGCTCGTTGAGGTCGCCGGGCTCGAGCGGCCGGTCGTCGTAGCACTCCTTGTACTTCGGGTCGTACGTCGTTTCGGAGTGCTCGTTGTCGATGAACGTCTGCACCTCGGCCGCGCTCACCAGCTCGGTGTTCTTCGGCACCTTGAACACCATGCGGTAGAACTTGTACGTCATCCGCTCCCGGAGGTCGTCCGCGTCGGCGAACAGGATCCACGGCGACCGGTGGTCGGCGACCGCCGGGACGTAGGTCCGCTTGGCGTTGGCCTCCAGCTCGTGGGCCGGGGGGTGCGTGCGGCGCATCTCGGGAACGTCGTCGGTGTCGTCCCCGTCCGCGGGGTCGAACAGTTGCACCGTTTTGCCGGCCATCGGGTGGTCCAGCGCCGGCGGGAGCCCCAGATCGGGGTTCTTGCGCTTCAGCCGGACCACCGCCGCGGCCCGGTCCTGGTGGAGGAACATGTCCCGGCTGTGCAGCTTGTGGTCGCGGGCCACGGCCAGATCCTGGACCGCCTGCATCAGGCACAGGTTGCCGAACTTCAGCCGGAACAGGCTGAGCGCGACCGCGTCGCTGCCGGCCGCCTTCACCGCCACCAGGTCGGCGTGGAACTCGGCCTCCCGCATCACCGCCATCCGCTGGAGGGTGATGACCTTGAAGATCTGCCACAGGACGGTCCGGCCCACCCACAGGACCCCGCCGACGCCGAGCCCGAGGACCGACAGGACGTTGTTCTGCCGGCGGCACCAGTTCACCGCCCGGTCGAACCAGTCCTCGCCGGAGATCAGGTCGCCGATGATGCGGCTCGCCACGTAGGCGTAACTGGACGACGTGGCGGACTGGCTGAAGTGGCCGAACTCGTGCGCGAGCACCGACTTGAACTCGGTCAGGTTCATGCAGTTCACCAGCCCTAGGCCGATGAGCAGGTCCTTCTTGGGCTCGACGAACAGGTTGATGAGGGTGGCCCGCGGCATGACGGCCGCGTTCACGTCCGGGGACACGAACACGCGGTTGGGCTTGGGCGCGTCGAGCTCGTCGCACAGTTGGTCGATGAACGCGAACAGCACCGGCTGCTCGTCCGCGGTGATCTCGATGTGCAGCTCTTTGTCAACCGGGTGCCGCTTGAAGAAGCCCTTCACGAGGTACAGGAAGAACACGCCGGAGACGACGATGCCGACGACTTTGACGGGGAGCCAGTGGCCCAGGCTCCACACGCACCAGAACCCGACAAGGGCGAAGAACAGCACCGCCCCGATGTAGAACATGAGGAACAGGAACAGCCCGGAGAGCAGCAGGTTCTGCTGCCGGACGTAGGCCGCGGGGTAGTCGGTGAGGTCCTCGGGCACGCCCTCGGGGCTGGGCGGGTACGGCACCTTGGGGCCGCGCTTCTTGCGCCGGGCCGGACCTTCTCCGTCGGGGTCGTCGCGCCGCTTCCGGGCGCGTCCGGAACCGGAGCCGTCGGCCGAGCGGCCCGCGGTTCTGGCTTTCGCCTCCGGTCGGTGGTCGTCCTCCGGGATTTCCTCGGGCGGGAGGTCTTCGGGCTCTTGAGCCTGAGAATGGGCCATGTCCGACCTGTGCGGCTTCCGCCGTCTGTAAATGTACGGTGCGGGAGTATTTATAGACGATGGCGGGGTGCGGGGCGTCTGTCAACCCCCGGAGGGGACCCCGTGCGGAATGAGGGGGCCGAATGTCAAACAATGAACCTGCTGCGGGCCGCACGATCGACTGGGCCGCGGCCCGCACCCGGATGCTGCTGGACCCGACCGTAACGATGCTCAACACCGGCTCGTTCGGGCCGCTCCCGGTGCCGGTGTTCGACCGGGCCACGGAGCTGCGCCGGATGCTGGCCGCCGGGCCGACGAACTTTTTCGTGCGCCAGGCGCCGCCGCTCCTCTGGGCGGCCCGCGAGCGAACGGCCGCGTTCCTCGGCACGGCGCCGCAGCGGCTGGTGTTCACGTCGAACGTGTCCGCGGCGATCAACCTGGTCGCGTCGGGGCTGCGGCTCAACGCCCCCGGCGAGATCCTGATGAGCGACCACGAGTACGGGGCGATGATCTGGTGCTGGGAGCGTGCCGCCCAGCGCCAGGGGCTGACGATCCGCACGTTCCCGCTGCCGACGATGGCGAGCGACCCGGCGGAAATTGTGGACGCCGCCACGAAGGCGATGACCCGCCGGACGCGGCTGCTGTTCTTCAGCCACGTGCTTTCGCCCACGGGGCTGGTGCTGCCCGCGAAGGCGCTGTGCGCCGAGGCCCGCCGGCGCGGCGTCGTGACCGTGGTGGACGGCGCGCACGCGCCGGTGTACGTCCCGCTGGACGTGTCGGACGTGGGCGCGGACTTCTACGCCGCGAACCTGCACAAGTGGCTGCTGGCGCCGTCCGGGGCCGGGTTCCTGGTGGTGGGGCCGGGTAACGAGGACCGCCTCCAGCCGCTCCACGTGAGCTGGGGCTATTACCCCGACAAGTACCCGATCGGCGAGACCGTGCGGTCGGTCGGCCCCGACGCGCAAGACGCATACGGCAGCACGCCGCGGACGCGCTTCCTGGAGTTCGAGGGGACGCGGGACCTCTGCCCGTGGCTGGCGGTCCCGGCGGCGATCGACTTCCAGTCCGAGTACGGCTTCGACGCGGTGCGCGGCCGCATCGCGGAACTGGCCGCGTACACGCGCGCGGTGATCGGCGGGCTGGGGCTGCCGCTGGCGACCCCCTCGGTACCGGGGCTGTGCGGCGCGATGACGGCGTTCGAGCTGCCGGCCGGCCGGACCGCCCCCGAGTTGCGGAAGGAGCTGTGGGCGCGCCGGGTGGAGATCCCGGTAATCGAGCGCCCGGGCCGGTTGCTGATCCGGGTGAGCCACCACTTCTACACGACCGAAGCCGAGATCGACCGGCTCGCGGACGTGCTGAAGGAGATCGGCGTTGCGCGTGGGTGACGTTCGCGCCGGGGCGGTCGGCGCTGCCGCCGCGTCGCTCACTTGCTACCGCTCGCCGCGATAACCCCCTCGGTCGGGCTGCTGGCGTTGGCGTAGAGGCGCTTCGGGATGCGGCCCGCGAGGTACGCGAGCCGCCCGGCGTCGGTCGCGTACCGCATCGCCCACGCCATCCGCAACGGGTCCTTCGCGCTCGCGATCGCGGTGTTGAGGAGCACCCCGTCGCAGCCCAGCTCCATCGCCGCCGAAACGTCGCTCGCGGTGCCCACGCCGGCGTCAACGATCACCGGGTAGTCGGGGTCGTTCTCCTTCAGGTACTCCAGGCAGATGCGGATGTTGTTCGGGTTCAGGATGCCCTGCCCGCTGCCGATCGGGCTGCCCGCCGGCATCACGCTGGCCGCGCCGGCGTTCTTGAGCCGTTTCGCGAGTACCGGGTCGTCGCTGGTGTAGACCAACACCGTGAACCCGTCCTTCACGAGCTGTTCCGTCGCCTTCAGGGTGTCCACGGGGTCGGGCAGGAGCGTCCGCTTGTCCGCCAGGCACTCGAGCTTGACCCAGTCTGCCCCCGGGTTCTCCAGGCCCGAGAGCAGCTCGCGCGCGAGCCGGGCGTGCCGGACCGCGTCCTCGGCGCTGAAGCACCCGGCGGTGTTGGGGAGGATCGTGAGCCGCTTCAGGTCGAGGTGGTCCAGGATGTTCTTGCCGTCCTTGTCGATCAGCCGCTCGCGGCGCACGGCCACGGTGGTCACCTCGCACCCGCTGGCGTCCATGCACTGCTGCATCAGCTCGTAAGACGGGTACTTGCCGGTGCCCGTGAACAGCCGGCTCCGGAAGCTGAACTTCCCGACCTTCAGCGGCTTGTCGTCCGGCGGGAGCGGCGGGGCGGTGCCGCCGCCCACGAGCGTCACCACCTCGACCGCGTCGCCGTTGCTGAGCCGGTGGGCCGGGTGGTCGGCCCGGGGCACCACGGCGCGGTTCACCTCCACCGCGAGCGTTTTCGCGTCCTTGCCCAGGTGGCGAATCAGGTCGGCGACGGTGAAGGGGTCGGGGAAGGTGTGCGGCTGCTCGTTGACGGTGATGCTCGGCATGGTGCTGCTCCGTTCTCGGTACCCGTTAGCATATAGGCGGGCGCGGGGCTTACGCCCCCGGCCCGCCTTGGTACAAAGGCAAGGGCCGCCACTCGCACCACCGGTGACCGATCGATGAGCAGCGCCGCCGACGCGACGGCCATCTTCTATCAGCACTTGCAGGCCAGTCGGCTGCTGACCGACGCGCAGCTGCGCGACCTGTGGGGCTGGATCGCGCACGCGCGGCCCGACCTGCCGGCCGCCGCGCGGGAGGTGAGCCGCCGCGGGTGGCTCACCCCGTACCAGATCCGCGAGGTCGCGCGGGGGCGCGGCTCCGCGCTCAAGGTGGCCAGCCGGTACGTACTGCTCGCGGTGCTCGGCGAGGGGGGGATGGGGCGCGTCTACAAGGCCCACGACACCCGCATGGGCCGGGATGTTGCGCTGAAGGTCATCCGCCGGGAGCGGCTCACCCACTCCGTCGCCGTCGTGCGGTTCGAGCAGGAGGTGCTCGCCCTGTCGGCGATGGACCACCCGAACGTGGTCAAGGTGTACGACGCGGAGGAGGTCGACGGGTACCACTTCTACGTCATGGAGCTGATCGACGGCACCGACCTCACGAAGATCGTCCGCGAGGCCGGCCCGCTGCCGATCGCTCGGGCGTGCGACGTGATCCGGCAGGCGGCGCTGGGGCTTCAGCACGCGCACGAGCGCGGGCTGGTCCACCGCGACATCAAGCCGTCCAACATCATCGCCCCGCGGCACGGCGGGGCCGTGAAGCTCGTGGACCTGGGGCTCGCCCGGCTGATGGAGCCGCCCGGCGGCCCGGACGCGCACCGGATCACGCAGGAGGGGTTCGTGATCGGGACGCCCGACTTCGTGGCCCCGGAGCAGGCGCGGAACCCGACGGCCGTGGACATCCGGGCCGACATCTACGCGCTCGGCGGCACGCTCTATTTCGCCCTCACGGGGCTGGTCCCGTACGACGGCGCGACCCCGACCGAGAAGCTCCTCAAGCACTGCATCGACCCGCCGCCGGACCTCCTGTCGCGGCGGGCGGACGCCCCCGCGGCGCTCGAACAGATCATCCACTGGTGCATGGCGAAGGAGCCGGACCACCGCCCCCAGACGCCGCTCCAACTGGCGGCGGCGCTTCAGCCGTTCTGCCCGGCCCTCGCACCCGGCATCGAGGCGCTGATGGCGCCCGCGTTCGGTCACCAGGACCCGGCCGCGCGGCCCGGGGGCCACCCGGCTACGACCGCGGGGCCGGACCCGGCGCCGGACCCGTTCTCGACTGCAGATCCGGGGCCGGACGGTCAGGCGTTCACGCTCTCCGCGCACGAGGACGGCCCCGCGCTGCGGCGGCGCCCCCGGGCCACGTTTCCCGTCGGCGCCGTGCTCGTGGTGCTCGGCGGGCTGTTCGTACTCGCGGCACTCGGGGCGGCGGCGCTTCTGGCTTTCATGAACGCCGGCCCGGCGGTGCCGGAGCCGTTCACTAACACCGCCGGCATGAAGATGGTCCGGCTGGACGGCGGGGCATTCAAGATGGGCTCGTCGGAGGAGGAGCCGGGGCGCGCCGACGACGGGCGCGAGGGGCCGGTGCGCGAGGTGACGGTCCGCGGGCCGTTCTTCATGAGTGCCACCGAGGTGACGCACGGCCAGTACGTCCGAATGATGGGCGGGGCGCCGTCGCGGGGGGCGTCGCTCGCGGCCCGGGGCACGTCGCTGCCGGTGGACTCCGTCACCTGGGACGAGGCCAACGAGTTCTGCCGCAAGCTGCTGGAGAAGGATCGCGGGCAGCCGTGGGCGCGCAACGGGTGGGCCTACCGACTGCCGACGGAGGCCGAGTGGGAGTACGCGTGCCGCGCCAACACGACCACACCGTTCTCGTGCGGCGACACGGTCGCGTTCCCGAAGCAAGCGGTGTTCCTCGCCACCGGCGAAGACGCTCTTGAGGGCGTGGGCGAGGTGCCCGGCAAGCCGCTGCGATTCGGAACGGAGGTCGGTAAGACCAAGCCGAACGACTTCGGGCTGTACGACATGCACGGGAACGTTGCGGAGTGGTGCGGCGACTGGTTCCGCATCGACGCCTACAAGGACGGCGCCAGGGCCGACCCGACCGGACCGGCCGACGGCGACATGCGCGTGATCCGCGGCGGCTCGTTCCGCGACCGCGCGTCCGGCGTCCGCTCCGCGGCGCGCGACGGCAAGCGCCCCACCGACCGGTTCGATTACGTCGGCTTCCGGGTCGTGTACGCGCCCCTGCAAAAATGAAGGCGGGCGGCCTTCCGGGGTGCGACGCGCAACCCCCGGCTGTCCCGTTCTTCGTCTGTCCGTTCCGCTCCTTCCCTGTCTGCGAGGCCCGCGATGAAAGTGAACTGGCAAGGCGTTTTCCCGGCCCTGTGTACGCAGTTCCATTCCGATCAATCGCTGAACGTCCCCGGCACGCTCAAGCACCTCGACGCGATGCTGGACGCGGGCGTTCACGGCGTCGTGATGATGGGCAGCGTGGGCGAGAACACCACGCTCGACCTGGCCGAGAAAAAGGAGCTGCTGAAAGCGGCCGTCGAGCACGTCGGCAAGCGGGTGCCGGTGCTGACGGGCGTCGCGGAGTACACCACCGCGGGCGCGTGCCGGTGGGCGAGCGAGGCGGCCAAGCTCGGCGCCGACGGGCTGATGGTGCTGCCGCCGATGGTGTACAAGAGCGACGACCGCGAGACGATCGCGCACTTCCGGACGGTCGCGGGCGCCAGCGACCTGCCGATCATGGTTTACAACAACCCGCCGGCCTACAAGGTGGACATCACGCCCGCGATGTTCGTCGAGCTGGCCGACGAGCCGAAGTTCGCGTGCATCAAGGAGTCGAGCGACAACCCGCGGCGCATCACCGACATTATCAACCTCACCGAGGACCGCTACGTGATCTTCGCCGGGGTCGACGACCTCGTGGTGGAGTGCATGATCCTCGGGGCGGTCGGGTGGGTGAGCGGGCTGGTGAACGCGTTCCCCGCCGAGAACCGGCTGCTGTGGGACTTGGCCCAGGCCGGCAAGTGGAAGGAGGCCCTGGACGTGTACCGCTGGTACACGCCGCTCTTGCACCTCGACACGCACGTGAAGCTGGTGCAGTACATCAAGCTCGCGGCGGCCGAGTGCGGGTACGGTACGGAACTGTGCCGCTCCCCGCGGCTGCCGCTGGTCGGCGCGGAGCGCGAGCACGTGCTGAAACTGATCCGCACCGCGATCGCCACTCGCCCAACACGGTGAAGCTAATGCCGCCAGTGCCCCCGGGTGGTCTGTTCGCCCAGCGTGAACTCGCGTTCATGACGGAGTGCCTCAATCGGGCGGTAGCACTGTGCCGCCCGACTCTTACTGAGGCGGCCGCGTCGTGTTTTGATCGAGTTCTTCTAATGGCTTGGGACTGGATTGAAGGGGCGCCCGTTGATGGGGACGCACGCACCGCGTTGCACAGAAAATGCGAGCGGTTGGGAAAAAGAAATGCTCCCAACCGCGGCGGGCGATTGGAACTTTACGAGACGGCGAATGCGGCAACGTTTATTCTCGGCGTGGTAATCAACCCCATAAATGTTCGATACGCTGGGGTGCTTCGGCACACAGTACCGAATGTCTTGAAAGCCCTCTTCCCTCACGACTATCAGAGCCGGTGTGAGGTTGAACAGGCGTGGCAAGCCGCCGCCACCGCGCATCTCGCGGCGATCGACGCGCCGTCGCGCAATTGTTTCGCTGACTTGTAGTACGTTGGTTTCAGACGAGAATCTCATGCACCGCATTCAGGTCGTTGAGTCGCACACCGGCGGGGAGCCGACGCGGGTCGTGGTCGCGGGCGGTCCCGACCTCGGCGGCGGGACGCTGGCGGACCGCGCGGCGGTGTTCCGCGACCGGTTCGACACGTTCCGCTCGTGCGTCGTTAATGAGCCCCGCGGGTCGGACGTGCTCGTCGGCGCGCTGCTGTGCGAGCCCCACGACCCGGCGAACGCTTGCGGGGTGATCTTCTTCAACAACGTCGGTGTGCTCGGGATGTGCGGGCACGGCACCATCGGGCTCGCCGTCACGCTGGCTCACCTCGGGCGGTTGAAGCCCGGCGCGCACCGCGTCGAGACCCCGGTGGGCGTCGTGACCGCGACGCTTCACGACCGCAGCCGCGCGACCGTGCGGAACGTGGAGAGCTTCCGCAAACGCAAAGACGTGTCCGTGGACGTGGACGGCCTGGGGTGCGTGACGGGCGACATCGCGTGGGGCGGGAACTGGTTCTTCCTCGTCAAGAACTCGCTCGAAGAGTTGCGAGTCGGAAACGTGGACCGACTTACGGATGTCGCCTGGCGCATTCGCCGGGCGGTGAACCGTGCGTTTCCGGAACCGGTGGACCACGTCGAACTGCTCGGGCCGCCGGCCGATCCCGCGAACCACGCGCGGAACTTCGTGCTGTGCCCCGGAAAGGCCTACGACCGCTCGCCGTGCGGCACCGGGACCAGCGCGAAGCTCGCGTGCCTTTACGCCGACGGGGCGCTCCAGCCGGGCGAGGTGTGGCGCCAGGAGAGCATCACCGGGAGCGTGTTCGAGGGTACGGTCGAGCCGGGGCGCGAGCCGGGCGCCGTGGTGCCCAGCATCACCGGCTCCGCGTACGTCACCGCCGAAGCGGCGCTGGTCGTCGATGAATCGGACCCGCTCAAGTACGGTATTAAAGGATAAGGAAGTCCGAAATTCCCGAATCGCGTTTCGGAACGCGCCTATCAAATGTGTGCCTGGAGAGCGCTTGCTCTCGGGTGTTCACAATTGGAGCCGCCCGATGATTCGCGAAGTGTCCGGTGACATCACGCTCACAAAAGCTCAGGCGATCGCGCACGGGGTTGCTCCCGACGATCACTTCGACCACGACCTCGCGCTGGCCCTGCGGGAAAAATGGCCGGTGATGGTGAAGGACTTCCGGCACTACTGTCGGCAGTGTCACCCGCAGCCCGGCGAGCTGTGGGAGTGGGGCGGCGTGGGCGGCGTGCGTGTGTTCAACCTGCTCACCCAGACCGAGCACGGGCACGGCGGGCACCCGGGGCCGGCGACCGAGGCGACCGTGAACCACTGCCTGCGCCGGTTACGCCACGAGCTGGAGAAGCACGCGGTCAAGAGCCTCGCCATTCCGAAGATCGGAACCGGCGTGGGCGGGCTCACGTGGGAGCACGTAAAGCCCCTCGTGGAGCAACACCTCGGGGATCTGAAGATCCCGATTTTCGTCTACACGACCTACCACAAGGGGCAGCAGGCAGAAGAAACCGGCGCGTGACGCACGCGAGACGACCGGCGACGGATGTGCCACTCAGCCCGAGTGCGAGGCGCTTCCCGTTGGCAAGGCGTCTCGCTGCCTTGTCACGCGGGGGCGAATAGTTTGCACCGCACCACGTTGATGTGAGCCATCAGCTTTCGCTCCTCAAGGGCGTCGCAGATGGCGTGAACGACGCCGCGGGTCAGAACCGACCGGGGGCCGGCGCGGTCCAGGCAATGGCCGCGTCCGAGCATCTTCGTGTGTTGCTCGCCCTGATTCGCGATCCGGCTGATCGTTTCTGTTTTGGTTTGTCTTCGTGGCACAGACATTCCTGTATGTGCAGAGTGGTAAGGGCGAATAGACTGAAATTTCTGTGACACAAGAAACAGACACAACTGACCGAACCATGAATGAGGCTGGCGTGCAACCGGATTCGGGAACCTGACATCAAAGCGTTGGCCGCATCACCACTCGGCCAACGCCTCTCCGTGTTAAAACTGGACAGTCCGGCGGCGGACGAAGGGCCGCCGATCCCGTTCTGCCCGGTCGTCCCGGCTCACCGAGCCTCTGCACCCTGCTCGCGTCTTCGGCGGGTGTCCATCTCTCAACGTGACACACGGCCGCTGCCATCTGCCGAGGGTCGGTGCGACTTTACGCACGGCGGCTCGTGGCCGCGGAACGTGAAGTTGCGGTATCGTACCGGACGCCATCTGACCCGGTATCGACGGGGCATTCGCTGGTGCCCGGACTGGACACGGACTGGCGATTCGCTGGGTAGTTGCTACCCACGAATCCCGCCCCCACCACCCGATGAAACGTGATCCGGGTGCACGGGAATCGGCCTCAGTCGCTCCGGATTCTGTGCTGTAATGCGTTGGAGATTAGTTGTTTGTAGCGAAGTTGACTTGCGGGTGGCACGGACGAAGGTTGGGAGCCGCGAGTCCGAATCGCGTGCGGACACAGGGAAGAAGGACTTCCGGAACGATCGTGCTGGAAGAAAGGGGAATACCTGCCCTCAAACTTCGCCAGCGAGCACCTCGAGCGGGTGCCGCGCGATCCGCCCGGTCAGGTCGCGGATCTGGTGGCGGCACGATGTGCCCGTCGCAACGACGACCGCATCGGGGTTGGTGTCGAGCGCGGGCACCAGTTCGAGGTTCGCGATTTTGACGCTGATGTCGTAGTGCTGTTTCTCGTACCCGAACGCGCCGGCCATTCCGCAGCACCCCGCGTCGAGAGTGGTGAGGTTAAGCCCGTGAATCAAACGCAGCGCGTCCTGAGTGCCCTTGGAACCGGCGAGCGCCTTTTGGTGGCAGTGCGGGTGCAGCAGCGCCTCGCCCGCGAACGCCGGGGCGGCGAGTTCGAGCCCGTTGTCGCGGGCCTGTCGGGCGAGCCATGCGTCGGCCATCTCGGCGGCTCCCGCGACACGTTTGGCCGCGGCGCCGGGCACCAGCTCCGGCCACTCGTCGGCGAGCGACAGAACGCAACTCGGTTCCAGTCCGAGAATCGGCACCCCCTCGGCCGCGAACTGGTCGAGTCTGGCGATGCCGTCGCGAGCGAGGGCGCGGGCCTCGGTGAGGAACCCCTTCGAGATCATCGCCCGGCCGCAGCAGACGCCCGCCAGTTCGACCGCGTACCCGGCGCGCTCCAGAACCGTGACCGCGGCGCGCCCGATGTGGGGCTCCTGGTACGTGGTGAAGCAGTCGTCGAGCAGGACCACCCGGCGATCGGGGCGAGTAACGCTGCCGCGTTTGCCGTGTTCCGTCCGCCGGGCGAACCACTTCCGGAAGTGGTCGCGGTGCCACTCGGGAAGGCTGCGCCGGCGGTCGATGCCGGCAAGATCTTCGACCGCACGCCGAACGAGCGGGCGGCGCGCGAGCCAGTTGTTCAGCTCCGCGAAGCGGGCCGCGAGCGGGCTCAGCCGGTGAACGTGCTTCACCAGCAGGTGCCCCAGCGGGCGCGGCCGGCGCGCGTAATACGCCTGAAGGAATTCGGCTTTCAGCTTCGCCAAGTCCACGTTGCTCGGGCACTCGGACTTACAGGCCTTGCACGAGAGGCACAAGTCCATCACGTCCAGCACCCACCGCTGCCCGATGGGGGCGTGTCGGCTGCGTGGCGGGTCGCTGGTGAGGGCCAGGCGCAGGGCGTTGGCGCGGGCGCGGGTGGTGTCCTGTTCGTCCTTAGTGGCGCGGTAGCTCGGGCACATCGCGCCGCCCTGCGTCTTGCGACACACGCCGGCCCCGTTGCACAACTCCACACTGCGAAAGAACCCGCCCTGGGCGGAGAAGTCGAGGACCGTGGGCGGGTCGGCCGCGGGCACCTTTCCGGGCGGAACGCGCATGCTCTCTTCCATCGCCGCCGCGTCCACGATCTTGCCGGGGTTGAGCACGTTGCCGGGGTCGAACCCGCGCTTGATCTGCCGGAACGCATCATACACCACCGTGCCGAACATCTTGCGGTTCCACTCGCTCCGCACCAGCCCGTCGCCGTGCTCGCCGCTCAGGCTGCCGCCGAACTCGAGCACGAGGTCGGTCACGTCCTCCATGATCTTCCGCATGGCGGCGAGCCCGCTCGCCTCGTGGATGTTGAGCACCGGGCGGATGTGCAGGCACCCGACGCTCGCGTGCCCGTAGAACGCGCCGTCGGTGCCGTGCCGGTGGAAGATCTCGCGGAACCGCGCCGCGAACTCCGGGAGGCGCTCCGGGCGCACCGCCGTGTCCTCGCAGAACGTGACCGGTTTGGCGTCGCCCGGCATCCCGTAGAGCAGGGGGACGGCCGAACTCCGGAGCGCCCACAGGGGATCGCGGACCCCCGGGTCCAGTGCCGGCACGACCGCGGTGAGGCCGGCGCAGCCGCTCAGCCGGCGCTGGAGTTCGTGGACGCGGTACGACACGTCGGAGGCGTCGTCGCCGCTGAACTCGACCATCAGCAGCGCTTCCGGGCGGCCCCGGACCGCGGCCATCGTGTCCTTGAGGGAACGCTGTTCGCGGGCGAGGTCGATCAGCATCCGGTCCATCAGTTCGACTGCGGACGGGCCGAGTTCCAGGCACGCCTGGAGCGCGTCGAGGGCCGCGCCAAGCGACGCGAACTGCGGCACCAGCAGCCCGCGGTGCTTGGGGCGCGGGACCAGCGCGAGTTCAGCCTCCGCGGTGACCGCGAGCGTGCCCTCGCTGCCCACCAACAGCGGGACCATCGAGCGCGGCTCTTCAACAAGGGCCGCGAGGTTGTACCCGGACACCTTTCGCACGATGTCCGGCGTGCGGGCGCGGATCTCGTTCGCGCACCCGCGGACGACACGGTCCGCAGTGCGGTACGCCTCGCCCTCGAGCGTGCGCAGCTCCATCTTGCGCTCGTGCTCGAGTTCAGACAGCGGGCCGAACTCGGTCCGGGTGCCGTCGGCGAGCACCGCCGTGAGCGACCGCACGTGATCGACGGTCTGGCGGTACACCACCGACCGGGCGCCGGCAGAGTTGTTCCCGATCATCCCGCCGAGGGTGGCGCGGCTGGCGGTCGCGACGTCGGGGCCGAACATCAGCCCGTGCGGCGCCAGCGCCCGGTTCAGGTGGTCCAGCACCACTCCCGGCTGAACGCGGACGCGGCGGCCGGAAACGTCGAGCTCGCCGATCGCGTTGAGGTGCTTCGAGCAGTCGATGACGATGCCCGGGCCGATGCTCTGGCCTGACAGGCTGGTGCCGCCGCCGCGGGCAGTGATCGGGACGTCCAGCTCCGCGGCGATCTGTACCGTGACCGTCAGGTCGTCGATGGTCCGGGGCAGCACAACGCCGAGCGGGCGCACCTGATAGTGGCTGGCGTCGGTGGAGTAGAGGTGGCGGGAGGTGTCGTCGAACCGCACCTCGCCGCTGACGTGGCGGCGGAGGTAGCGGACCAGCGAGTCCCGGCGTGCGGTCGCGAAGTCCATACGCTCAGGGTATGCGCCCGGGGGAGGGGAGGGCAGGAACCGCCGAGCGCGAAAATCAGATCGGGTTCAGGAGGCCGATCAGCCGCAGCGCGATCACAACAACGATGCCGGCGAACAGCGGCCCGGCGACCCGCTTCACGAGCGTGAACGGGTTCGTGTTGGTCAGCGTGCCGCACATCAGCACCACCGCCGCCACGGGCGACATGGTCCGTCCCGCGGCGCTGCCCAGCGAGACGAGGGCGCCGATGGCCACGGGGTCGAGCCCGAGGTGCTCCGCCGGCCCGTGAAAGAACTCGTAGAGGCTCTGCGTACTCGCCATCCCGGACCCGCAGATGGCGGCGAACGCGAGCGGCACGAGCGCGGCCAGCGGGAGCATCAGGTGGGGGGCGTCCGCGATGAGGGCGCCGAGCGTGTCCGCCAGTCCCGCGGCCTTGATCGCCTTGCCGAAGCAGTTGGCGGTGACGATGAGGCTGATGATGTTCGTGAACCCGTACCCGGCCCCCGCGAAGAACTCCTTCACGCAGTCGCGGGACCGGTCCGGCGCGGCCGCCGCGGCGCACAGGACCCCGACCAGCATCGCGAGCCCGATGAGCCGGCTGCCATAGGCCGGGTTGCGGGCGCCGCCGGGCGCGTCGCCCACCACCCACACCGCGGGGACCTCGACCGCGCTGAACGGCGGCGCCGCGGCGAACAGCAGCACCAGCGGGACCAGTGGTACGGACGCCTTCAACAGGCTGATGCGCTCGGGGGAGGGAGACGGGGTGCCTGCCGGTTCGATGGCGGCCGGCCCGTCACTCCGGCGTTCCCACCACACGCTCATGGCCCACAGCACGCCGGCCGACACCGCCAACTGCGTGAACACCAGGGGCGGGAGGTAGCGTCCGGCCTGAACGGTGGTGCGGACCTTGGTCACGGACTCAACGGTGAGTAGCTCCGGGGCTCCGGGGTTTAACAACTCCCCGCCGACGGATGCGCCGAGCAGCAGGCACGCGCCGACGGTGGCCATCGAGTACCCGGCGGCCCGCATCAGCGGCACGACCACCGCGCCCAGGCACACCGCGGTGCTGGTCTGGCTCACGAGCGGGATGTTGACGACGAAGCCGACGGCGATCACGCCGGGGACGAGGAGCCCGCGCACATATCGGAGCGGGTTGACGAGCAGCAGGATGAGGTGCCGCTCGCACCCGGTGTGCTTGAGGACGTAAGCGAACCCCATTGCGGTGCAGATCGGGACGACGAACTTCTCATTGGAGAACGTCGCCAGGAACTCACTGACCACCACCCACGGGGCGCCCGCGGCGCTTGCGATTATCAGAGCGGCAGCGAGCAGCACCAGCCGCACGTCCCAGCCCCGAACGACCAGCGTCACGGCCGCAACGACCACAATCAGCGCGAGGAGGCCGGCGAAGGTCATTGGGCCGTCCGTTTCCGTCGGTCGAAGGAAGTCAAGTTGTGCCGCCGGTGCGGGCGGTGCCCGATCTGCAGCGCGGGCCGGTGGTGCGAACAGCGTTTCGCACGAATTACTTCAAGTCAACCGACCGGTCGCAAAATCGTCGCGGATAGTTCAGCGTACCCAACTCACGCCGCAGGGCGGACGAATGACGAACGATGCGAAGCTCGGGATGCTCGTTGGCGTGGTCGGCGTTGTCCTCGCGGCCGTGTTCCTCGTGAAGCCGCCCGCGCAACCGGTATCGGCCGAACCGCAGGCGCAAGTGCAGCCCGCGGCCATGCCGTCGGTGCCGGTGAGCGCGCACGTCGCGGCACAACCGGACACGTCGTCGAATGAGTTCCCCTTCACACCCGTCGCGCGGAACCGGAAGGACACCCCCGCGCGGCCGGTTTCGCGGCAACCACTGGCGGACGAGGAGCCGTGAGCCTATTTCGCCCACATGCCCTTCGGGATGCGGAACCGGAAGTCTTCTTCTGAGGTTGTGTCCGCCCAGGTGCCGTCGGGCTTTCGCTCTTTCCACTTCGGCCATATCGTCAGAATCAGTTCGTCCGCCTCTGCGGCCTTCGCCTCGAACGTGATCAGGTCGGTCACCTCGGGTTGCTGGGCCGACAACTCGGCGTCGTGGCTCTGGCGCCCGAGCACCTCGCCGAATCCGAACGAGGTGAGCGCCTTGTAGGGCTCGCCGCCTCGCGCCGGGCGTAGTGCCAGCGCGGGGCTGGCGAACGGCGCTCCGATGCTGCTCGGCACGAACGGCGGCTTCTTCACCCGCGCGGCCGGGTCCGCGAGCTTCACACGTACCGCGACGCACAGGAGGTCTTCCGACGAGTCCCCGGTGCCGTGTAACGTGCGCACCTTGACCTTACCGAGCCGGACGGCCTCGACGCTCACGCTCACGGGACCGACCGTCGCCCACCGCCCCGGGCCGGCATCGACCGTGGGCGGCTGGGCGTCCCACACGTCCTTCAGGATCCGAATTTTGAACGTTCCGGGGCTCTTTTGGATCGCATAGTTCCCGTTCGGTTGCATGGGCTGGTAGCTGGCCGGCACCTCCAGGGTGAGGTCCCCGGTTGCGCCGGGGATCGACTCGAACGTGAGCAGGTCCGTCGCTTCGCTGTTCTCGGCGTTGAGAACGGTTGTGCCTGTGCGGCGCGCGCTGACCGCGTCGAGCCCCCCGGCGGCCACTGGTTTGGCCTCGCGCCCCTGGCCGTCCACCAGGCGCAGCTTGTTCTCGCCGAAGGAGAACTGGATGCCGCCGTCCTGTTGGATCGCGGGCTGCTTGACGGGCATGCTCGTGTCGAGCAGTTTGAACCGCGTTTTGATGACGAACACGTCGTCCTTCGATTCGCCCTCTTGCCCCATCATTCCCCGGACCCGCACCTTGCCGTGCCGGACGGATTCAACCGCCAGTCCGAGGGGGCCAACGCGGGCGTAGCTCCCGGCGTCGGCGGTGTCGGGCCGGTCGATCAGACCGCGCTTACAGCCGATCGGACCGACCAGAACCAGCAGGAGTAACGAAGCGGAGAGCGCACGCATGAGGTCACCTGTGTTTGAAGCGGCGGTGTGTTTTTACCCCGGCGGCTGCCGCTCTCATAGCCCAGCGTGGCCCGGACTTCGAACCGGGGCTGCAGAGCTTCTGCGCGGGGCGCTTCCCTTTGACGGACCAAACGCCGCCGACGCGCCTACAACGATCGCACCCGCTCGTTTTGTTCCCGGAGCCGCCATGTCGCGCGTCGCGTTCTTGCTACTGGTTCCCCTGGGTGCCGTGCTCATGATGACACCCGCCGACGTACCCGCCGCCCAACCGGCTGCGGAAGACGTGCGGTTCAAGAACCTCTTTCAAACCTACCTGGACGACGAGTTTCGGCGGCACCCGGCGTTCGCCACGCAACAGGGTAGCCACGAGTTCGACGACCAACTCGACGACCTCTCGCCCGAGGCCCGCGCGAAGGACATCGCTCGCATCAAGGTGCTGCTCGAATCGCTCGCCACGGACATCGACTTCAAGAAGCTGTCCCGCGGCGCGCAGATCGATTACGAGATCTGGACCCACAGCCTCCGCTACGCGCTGTGGTCGAGCGAGAACGACAACCGCTTCGAGTACGACCCGCGGACGTATGGCGAGTTCATTTCGGACAGCGTGTTCATTCTCCTGACCCAATCGACACTACCGCGCGAGCGGAAGGTCGAAAACGCGGCGAAGCGCATCGCGCACATTCCGAAGGTGGTCGCGGCTGCGAAGGCGAGCCTGAAGAACCCGCCGAAGATCCTCACCGAGGTGACGATCAAGCGCAACCTGGGGGCGATCAGCTTCTACGAGAAGGACATTTACGAGTTCGCCAAGGAGACGCCGGGGACCGAACCTCTCGCCACGCCCTGCAAGGCGGCGGTCAAGGCGCTCAAGGGCTACCAGGAGTGGCTCGAGAAGGAGCTGCTGCCGAAATCGACGGGCGAGTGGCGGCTCGGGAAGGAGAAGTTCGCGAAGAAGCTCGAACTGGAACTCGACGCCGGACTGACCGCCGACGAGGTGGTCAAGATCGCCGAAGCCGAGGCCGACCGCGTCGAGCAGGAGATGTACTACGTCGCCAAGCAGTTGTGGAGCAAGTTGTTCGCAGGCAAGCCGCTCCCGCCCGACGATAAGGCCGGGCGCCGCGCCACGATCAAAGCCGCCCTCGACGAACTCGGGAAGGACCACGGCAAACCGGACACGTTGGTGGAGGACGCGAAGAAGACCGTCGCAGCGATCAAGGACTTCATCCGCGCGAAGAAGATCCTGACGCTCCCCGAGCCGGACAACTGCCAGATCATCGCGATGCCCGAGTTCCAGCGCGGGTTCTCGGCCGCCTACCTGAACCCGGCGCCGCCGCTGGACCCGAAGGCGAACAGCCTTTACGCCGTGGCCCCGCCGCCGAAGGACTGGCCGCCGGCGCGTCAGGAGACGTTCTTCCGCGAGTACAACTCCGCGATGCTCCAGATCCTGACGGTCCACGAGGCGTACCCGGGGCACTACGTGCAGCTCGCGTACTCGAACCGGCACCCGTCCCTGGTGCGCAAGGTGCTGTGGTCCGGGTCGTTCGCGGAGGGCTGGGCGGTCTACACCGAACAGATGATGCTCGACCAGGGCTACGGGGACGGTGACCTGTCGCTCCGCCTGCACCAACTCAAGTTCTACATCCGCGCCGTGCTGAACGCGATCCTCGACCACAAGATGCACTGCGCGAACCTGACCGACGAGGAGGCGCTGGAGTTGCTAGTGGGGCGCGGGTTCCAGACGGAAGCGGAGGCGGTGGGTAAGATCGCCCGCGCGAAGCAGAGCAGCACGCAGCTTTCGACCTACTTCGTGGGCCGGACCGCCTTCTACCGCCTGCGCCAGAACGTGCAGCGGAAGCGGGGCGACACGTTCGATCTGGGCAAGTTCCACGAGGACGTGCTGAGCCACGGCACGCTTCCGGTGAAGTACCTTCCCGAGCTGGTGAAATAGGCCGGGCGGCACGCTTCCGGCTAAGTACCTCCTTGAACTGGGGAAGTAGCGGCGGGCGGTCTACGCCCGCCGCCGCGCCTGCCCGCAAAACACCTCAGGTTGGCGCAACTACCGCCCGTCAATGACGTTAAATTGTCGGCGGTGTGACGGTTGGGTGCATGTCAGCAAATTCCGGAGAACGGGATTATGGATGCAGACCGAAATCGGGTAGAATCGGAGTAAATACAGCCGTGCGGGGTACGAACAATCTGGTATGAACGGCAGGAGCCCGGCGTTCGGGACGGCCGGCTGGAACTTCCAACGTGAGGGTCTGCAATGCTCAAGAAGATGGTGATCCTGGGGGTCATCGGCACGGTGGCCGTCGTAGCGTTCGGCGGCACCAAGGCGGTCTCGTACCTCAAGTCCGAGTTCCGCTCGTTCAGCAAGACCGTCGAGGAGAGCATTCCTCCGGAGAAGGAGATCGAGCGCCTCAAGAGCGAGGTGTCGCACCTCGACGCGGACTACCGGAAGCTGATCAACCACCTCGCCAAGGAGCGGGTGGAGGTGGTCAACTTGACTGCCAAGATCGACGAGATGACGGCCAAGCAGAACAAGGATCTGGCGGCTTACGACGCCCGGTACGCGGCGCTGGAGAAGGCGGAGAAGGGGAACACCCAGCAGGTTTCCTACGGTGACCGCACGGTTCCGCTCAACGACGCCCGCCGCGATCTCGACGGCCTGCTGGTCCGCTTGGAGAACAACAAGAAGTCGATCAGCGCGCACGAGTCGTTGCTGAGCAACCGGATCAAAGTTCGGGACACCCTCGAGAAGCAACTCGAGGCGCTGAAGAACCAGAAGTCGGAACTGGTGAACAGCATCGACGCGATGGAAGCCGAACTGGCGGCCCTGAAGCTGCAACAGATGGAGAGCAAGTACCAGACCGACGACACCCGGCTGGCCCGGATCAAAGAGGACATGCAGAAGCTGAAGACCAAGGTGGCGGTGGAGCGTGAGAAGCTCAACCTCATGCCGGCCGCTTACGAAGACAATGCCTCGGCCACCAAGACCAGCGAGAGCCTGAAGAGCCGCCGCGAAGCCCTCAGCGGTGGTAAGAAGTCCGACTGACCGACCTCGGGCTTGCATCACAAACGGAATCGACCAGCGTCCCGGTCTTCGGACCGGGACGTTTTTTTGCTTCAGAGGGATGACCGTACTCGTCCGAACGGCCCCCTTCGGCACTTCTTGCTTGGGGCAGTTGTATCGTCAAGCGCGCCGTAACGCCGAGGATCGCCCTAAGACGATCCTCGGCGTTACGGCGCGCTTGACGATACAACCACTTTATTTCAGTTCGACGTTCCAGTAGGCGTTGTCGATGAACGACTGCCACGACTGGTACTTCTTCTGCGTCAGCTTCAGGTTCAACAGCGGGCTGCGCTTCGGCTTCTCCGGCTTGCGGATCAGGGTCATGTTGGCCTGGCGCGGGGTCCGGCCGCCCTTCCGGACGTTACAGTCCACGCACGCACAGACGATGTTGTCCCAGGTGGTCCCGCCGCCCTGCGAGCGCGGCGTCACGTGGTCCAGCGACAGCTCCGTCGTCGGGAACTTCTTGCCGCAGTACTGGCACTGGTTGTGGTCGCGGGCGAAGATGTTCCGCCGGTTGAACTTCACCGTCTGCTTCGGCATCTTGTCGTAGCCGAGCAACCGGACGACCCGCGGCGACAGCAGTTCCGAGTTCGCGGTGCGGACCCAGTCGTCGTCGTCCTGGCGAAAGTTGGCGGCCCGGAACGCGCTCAGCTCCGACCACGACTCGAAACTGTAGGTCGCGAACTGCCCCTCCTCCATGCTGACCACTTCGGCCAAGTTCTTGCACAACAGGCAGAACGCTCGACGGACGGAGATGACGTGTACGGCCATGAACGTCTTGTTCAGCACCAACACGCTCGCGTCGAGGGCCGAGTACGAGCCGACATTCATAGCGGTCCGGCCTTTCTCAGTTAGGTGTGGCCCGGCGTCGGCGAAGGGCGACGACCGCAGGGGCCACTCGTCAAGAGGAGAGGCGCGAGTGGGCGAATAGGTTCGTCCCCACGGACATCATAACCGCCCGTTTTCACGCCGTGCAAGTGCCGACAAGCCCGGTTCGGCGCCGGTTTCACACGGACTTCACGGGGCGACGGACCATCCGGTACGAGCGCAAAAATTGGACGATCTTTAGGCCCGACATATGTGCCGGGCCAGCCGAGCGGCTGATTCGGTGAGTTCTCGGTCGGTGCCGACAACCCGGAGCCGGTAGCGCGTCACCCGGACGAGCCCGTTCGGCGTGGCGAACGTCGCGCGGCCGTCGGTGCGGCCTGGGTACACCAGACCCACCCGCGGCGCACCGGTCAGCCCGGCGTAAGCGAGCACTTGGTGAAGGTCGGCCGGGTCGAGAGCCGTTGTCTTCCATTTGGCGTCGAGTACGCCGCGCGCGACGGCACGCTTACGGACTAGCACGTCGGGGCGCAGGGTTACCGGTCCGAGTGCGAACCCGGGGTGTGCGTCAACAGACCACCCAAGGCGATCCGCCAGCTCGCGCCGCAGCGAGCGAAAGAGGTACCGCTCGAACGCTTGGCCAAGATCGATCAGGAACGCGCCCGAACCGGTTCGGAGCGGGTCGGCAACTGAGAAGCCCTGTTGAATGATAGCGCAGAGGTCAAGCAGCGCGTGGTAGCCGATCGCGCGCGGCTCTGCCCGGGCTGCGCTGAAGTCGGCGTCGGTGCCGTGGACGTTCGGCACCTCGGCGAGCGGGCGGGCTGCTGTTTCGATGCGTTCGCGCGTCGCACGGGGCACATCGGGATGTGTGCCGAGGGCCGTTGCCGCAGACCGGGCGATGCGGTTCCACGGGGTGTTCAGGTCGAACGTCGGCTCGTCGATGTGGAAGTGCCCGGGAAACGCCCGGCTCGCGGCGTCGCGCATTTGCGCGGCCGTCCGAAGCTTGCCGCGCAGGAACGGCGATACCGACTCCAACTCACCGTACCCGGCGACCAACCCGGCGCGCGCGACCGCTTCGAGTTGATCCGCAAAGGCCATAGCCAGTGTGCCCAGCAGCCCACCTTCGGGGGGGCGTGTGGTGCCTCCGATCGGATGAACGCCGGAACCGAGAAGGAGCTGGAGGTTCGGCCACGGGATCTTCGGCCCGATGACGTAGCGCGCGGCCGGACCGGTGAAGAACCCGACGTAGCCTCGGGGGGTGAGCGTGTACGTGCCGCGCTCGAAGGTGGGTGTGACGTCGATCAAGTGCCGCGCGGGGCCGAGCAGGAAATCGACCTCGGCGCGCGGGAGCTTGACCGCGCGTGGCCGCCGTTCGGTCAGGGCGATCGTGCGCGTCACGGGTCGTTCATCTCCTCGGCAGGTGCGCGTCGCTGGTCCGGGTTCCAAAGCTGATAGCCGGCGCGGTGCCCCGTCCCGCTCTCGTCAAGTTCTTTGGAGGGCGAACTGGGCGGCGAATTCGGCCAGAAGTACGTCACGGCAACGCGATCCGGGTACACGCGGTACACCGGCGGCTGGCAATCGAACGGTCCGACGGGCACGGCGGGTAAGAACGCCGGCACCAATTCGGCAAGCTCGCGCGGGAAGCGGCCGGTCTTGATCCGGTGCCGTTCGCACGCGAGGCATACCGACGCCGCAAGCAGATCGGCACGCGTCTGAAGTGCCCTCTCGGCGATGCGCTCGAACGCAGGGATCATCCGACGCATCACGGTGTACCGAATGTCGATTGGTGGGCCGCTCGGAATTTGTATCTTTTTGAGCGCGGATAACTGTTCGTGTGGAGGTAAATTCGACACCGCAACGCACTGAGAGCAAATCTCCAGGCACTTCGCCCGGTCTCCAGGAAGTAGCGCCTTGTATGCCCGAAACGCCGCATAGTGAGCCGGCTTTGGCGCCCCAAACCCCGCGTAGTTGAACAGGCTCTCCAGCGGGATCGTTTCGTTCTCGACTCCGGTGAAGAAGTGGTCGAGCATCGCCCGCTCGCCGCGCATCCCGTACCGGAACCAGGGCACGTCCGCTTCCGTAAGCAGCTCGGCTTGCAGTTCCGCGAGCTCGTCGGTCGGTTCGCCCCACGCGAGCGTTTGCATCGCACTGTCCGCCGCCGCACGAGCGCAGGAGAAGCGCGTCATCTGCGAGAGGAGTACCGGTTCGTCACCGAACGAGCGGGCGACGGCGAGCGCCGCCCGGGCCGCGGCGATGCCGCGGTTGGGGTTCCCGTGCAGCGCTTCCCAACGCGCGTCGTACTCGAGCACGGCGACCACCCGCCGCGCTTGGGCCAAGTGGGGGAGCAATGTGGCAACCGGGTCCGGGCCGACCGTGAGCGGGTACGTGCCGGGCCGCTGGGCGCGGCGCAGATCAACTGCGCGGTCACGCAGCGCTCGGGTCGGTTCGGCCATTTTCGCGGCGTGCGCCAGCCCATCTTTGTCGGGCCGGTGGTTGTGCGCACGCCCCTGTTGCCACCTTGTCCGAGTCAGTTCCTCTTGCCACTCGTTCCAAGGCTCTGGCACCTCACCAGCGAGAGCGAGAACTCGCGTGTTGAGGTCTTCATCGGCCGGGGGCGGCACGTGCCGGGCGCGTTCCGCCAGGATTGCGTCCAGGCGCCAGCCTGGTTCTTCGGTGTCGAGCCGCTGCGTGACCCGGTCCAGTTCGCGCTGCCCAACGCGGCCCACCTGCCACCGGCCGACGAACAAGACCAGCACCACCATTGCGACCGCGCCGCCACACCACAGCGCGAGTTTGCGGAGCCAGCGCAGGCGCGAGTGCGGAGGGGGCGGCAGATCGTCTTCGGGATCGGTCACGTGTGGCGCTCCGCGGTCGTTGGGCTCCCGAAATGACGCCCGCGCCGCCACGCCGTTTCGCACGCCCGGTAGAATCCGCCCGCCGGGCCGTTCGCTGTTAACGTCTGCGTGGCATTCGGACTCCTGATTCATGGTCCGATTGCGGGTGCCTTTTTGCGCCGCACAGACAGGAGTGTCCTTGCCACAACAAACAGGCACAAAATGCTGGATCATGAATGGGTCGGTGTCTGTCGCTCAGCCATCGGTTGCAATCAGGGCGCGTCGTTCGGCACCGAGGGCTTCGGCTTGCGGCGTCTCTCGCCGGCCCCGACGAGCCGTTCCGGCGTGTAGTCGGCGAGCCGCTCCTCGCGCCCGCCGAGGTAGTCGAGCAGCACCGGGCGCACGTGGTGCGTCCACACCGCCGCCAGTTTATCGTGATCCAACTCGGGCACCATGAAGAAGCTGTGCCCGATCTGCCGGTCCGGTCCGAGGTCGCGGGCGAGCCGGCGGTTCAGCTCCTCGAACAGCAGCACCACCCGCGGGTTGAACGTCGGGTCGGCCGGTTCGGCGCCGGCGCGGGATTCGAGCCACGAGGCGAGCACCCCGGCGTCCGCGGGCATGTCCACGAACGAGAACCGCCGCCGCAGCGCGTGGTCGAGCGACACCGCCGAGCGGTCCAGCGGGTTCATCGTCGCGAGGACGAACACGTTCTCCGGCAGCCGGAACTCGCGCCGGGAGTACGGCAGCGTGATCGCCTGATCGCGGTACTCGAGCAGGTACAGCAGCTCGCCGAAGATCCGGGAGACGTTCCCGCGGTTCAGCTCGTCCACGATGAGGACGTGCGGCTCGCTGGGCCGCGCGCGGGCCTGTTCGGCGAACTGGCACAGCAGCCCGTCCTCCACGGGGAACGCGATCTCGCCGCGTGCGCTCCCTTCAACCGGCCGCGCCCGGATGCCCTCCACGAACTCTTCGTAGCTGTACGAGGGGTGGAACTGGACCAGCCGCACGCAGTCGGCGCGGTCGCCCGCCAGCAGCCGCGCCAGGCACCGGGCGACGTGCGTTTTCCCGGTCCCCGGCGCGCCCTGGAGCACGAGCTGCCGCTTCAACCGCAGCAGGCCCAGCACGCGGTCGAGCCAGACTTCCGACAGGAACGTTTCGCGGTGGAACGACGCCGGGTCGTAGGGCGGGGCGCCGTCCGGTGCTCCGGCCCGGCGCGAGAGCAGCGCACGCGGGTCGTCCTCGGCCGCGCAGGCGAACGCCGGCAGCAGCCGGTCGAAGGTGAGCAGGATTTCGCCCGTCAGGTCCTCGCGGCGCAAAAGCGGCGACTCGGACGGCAGCCGCTTGCCGATCGCCAGCGTTTTGTGGACCGCCCACGCCCGCAGGTCCGCGGCCGACCGCACCGCGACCTCGGTCGTGAGGTCGTCGTCGGTCCAGAACCGGCACTCCGCGAACACGTTGCCCGCGTGGAGCGCGCGGAAGATCGCGTCCGCGTGTTCCTGGATGTTGCGGCGGAACTGTTTACCCGCCTCGCGCGCCGAGCGGCCCAGGTGGAACCCGTAGTGGACACCGTCGTCGGCGACCCGAACGAAGAACTGCGCGTCCGCGCGCTTGTTCGCCAGGGCCTTCCGGTAGAAGGTGATCCACTGCACCGGCTGGTAAGGACCGCCGCGCCCGAAGTCGTTCTTGCAGATGCTCGTGACCGCCCGCCCGCTCCGCGCGTCACACTCCAGGTCCCAGCCGTGTTCGCGGTTCAGGACCGGGTGGATGTACCGCTCCGCGACGGCCTCGCACAGCTCCACCAGCGGCTCGCGCAGCACGAACTGGTAGCGGTCGCGGTGCTCGGCCATCCAGTCTTTGGCGTTGGCTTCGGCCAGTTCGCCCAGGAACGCGAACGTGTCCGAGCAGAACCCCGCGAACCCGTCGCCGCCCGGCTCGGGGCATTGCGCGTCCGCGACGGCGGCCACCACGTCGGCTAGTTCGAGCGGGTGAACTTTAAACCGCTCCCGCAGGATGCCAGCGACCTCACACCACAGGGCGGCCCGGTCGTCTTCGGGCAGTGCGGGGAGGTACGCATCGTCGAGAGCGGGGAGTGCGGTCTCCCATCGCCCGTCCGGAAATGCCGTCCGGAACGCCCCAAACGCTGCGGGCGAGTCGCCGGCGGCGGCTGCGGCTGCGAACTCGCGGACCGCGTTGAGGCACTCGTCGGGGGTGGACCGCATCCGGTGGGCGAGCGGCACGCGGGTGCGCACCTCCCGCACGGCCTGCTCCACACGGCCGGGTGTCGCGGCCCACGCGAACGCGCCATCCGGGACGGAACCGGTCGGGAACTCGCGACCCCGGGTACGCGACACCCGCTCCAGAAACTGCCCGACCTCGAACGGGGGCAATTCCGGGGCGTGCCGGCGGACCGCATCGAACCCGCGACTCACGGCCTCAAATCGCGCGCGGACATCCGCTCCGCCGTCGCGAAGCATTCCCAGCCTTTGGAGCCCGGTTTCCGTGGCTGGGCACCACACCGGGGCGGTATCGGGATCAATGCGACTCAGTATCGCCGACCAGAACGCCGGCCCGAGTCCCGGGAGGGTGTAGACCCCACCCGGTGTCAGACAGTGCGCCAAACGGTCCGGGAGCGGATCGCTCGCTCGCACGAGGTGGTTCAGCGCGTGGCGGATGAATCGCACCCGCTGCGAGACGAGTTCGGGGCGAAAAAGAATCGGTTGTGTGGTGCGGATGAAGGTGTCGAGGGCGGTTGCAAGTTCTTCGTCGGTGGCACTGTCGAGAAACCGGACGTTGAGCCGAGCCGGCGCAGGCGCGAATGGGGCCGCTCCCCGCGCCGCGCGAAACGCGGTCAGGAGTGGAACCAACGGCAACACACGGAATCGAAACCCGGACGACATCTTACAACGTCTCGCGAAGCGAGGAACGGGGTAGATCGTATCAGATTTGAGTGCTGCTGAAGAGGTGGGTTTCGTCGAAGAGACATGAACTTGGCAGAAACAAAAAAGTCCCGCCGGAGGTCACTACAGCGTCGCCCATTCACTGTAGGTACCAACCGGCGGGACAAAGGAATGATACACCGGCTTTTTTCAGAGGCAAGCGGACTGTCTGCTTTTTCGGCGGATCACCGACAGATGTCCGAAAAGCCGACATTGCTAGGTCCGAATTGTACTACACCCCGGGACACGGGCTGAATCGCCGAATGGTAAGACCAATCGGCCCCTCGCGTGCGGCTCGGGTCAGTCCTGCGGCGCACGCCGTTGCGCAAGACGAGAGTTAACTTGGACTTCATACGATCTGCACCGCTAACGAACCGTCATCGTGTAGAAATAGTGTGATCTTAGACGCCCGAGGGGGGAGCTCTCCGTGCTCGACGCCATCGTGATCTCGGACATCCACCTCGGCAGCGAAAACTGTCAGGCCAAGTACCTCGCTCACTTTTTGCACACCGTGCGCCGCGGCGATCTCAAAGCCCGGCACCTTGTGCTTAACGGCGATGTGTTCGATTCGATCGACTTCCGCCGGCTGAAGAAGAACCACTGGAAGATTCTCTCCGAGCTGCGAAAGCTCGCCGACGAGATGGAAGTGGTTTGGATCAACGGGAACCACGACGGTACCGCCGAGGTCGTTTCCCATTTGCTCGGGGTCCGCTGCGCGGACGAAACGGTCGTGGAGAGTGGCGGTCGGAAGATCCTCTTCCTGCACGGGCACCGGTTCGACGAGTTCATCACCCGCTACCCGTTCATCACCTGGGTAGCGGACCGGGTGTACAACTTCCTCCAGAAGATCGACCAGTCGCACACGTTCGCCAAGTTCGCCAAGCGCCGGAGCAAAACCTTCCTGCGGTGCGCCCAGAAGATCGAGGCCGACGCGGTCAAGTACGCGGCCAAGCGGGGGTGTGACGTGGTGTGCTGCGGGCACACGCACCTGCCCGTCGCGAACGAGACCGGGCCGATCCGGTACTACAACAGCGGGTGCTGGACCGAGAAGCCCTGTCACTACCTCACGGTCGCGAACGGCGTTGTCAAGGTCTGCTCGTACACCGAAGAGGTGTCCGACGAGGTGCTCAACACGATCGATCCGCCGGCCCTGGCGCCGGCGGTGCTGGCGTCGGTCGCGTGAGCTACCACGTCTCTTCCGGCTCGGGCTCCGGTGCGACGATTTCCTCCACCACCGGTTTCGTCGGGTCGATCACGAGCCAGGTTAGCACCCCCAACCCGTACACCACCGCGTACATCGTGAAGCACGTCACGTAGCCCGTTCCGCTGACGACATCGACTTCCTTGCCGTCCACCATCTGCTTCACGGTGTAGGTTTCGAGGATCAGGCCGGTGATGAGGTTGCCGAGGGCGGCGCCGAGGTTCCCGACCATGTTCATCGCCCCGGACACGATCGCGGAGTACCGGCGCCCGATGTCCTGCGCCGTCGCCCACGACGGCCCCATGATGAGGTCGTTGGTGAACCCCACCAGGATCAGGCACCCGGCGAACACCCACAAGTTGCCGCCGGTGAAGGCCGCGGCAGCGGCGTAACAACATCCCGCTAGCCCGTAGCCCAACATCCCGTAAATGCGCCGCCCCCACTTCCGATCGCCCGTTCGGCGGATGTAGCGGTCGGTCAGCAGCCCGCCGAGCAAACAGCCCGCCATTCCCACGAGCAAGGGCGCGCCGCCGAGTAGCGCGAGGAGCAACTTACCGCCGTCGGTCGCGTTTCCCGATGGGAACTGATCCTTGAGCGTTTTCGGCAGGTAGTACATCAGGAAGTACCAGTTGAAATTGGTCACCGTGTACATTGCGCAGAGGGCCAGCACGTTCCGGTTGGTGAAGATGCGGCCCCACGGCACCGCCTCGTTCGCTTGCGTCGCGCCCTTTCCGGCGTTGATGAGTTCGTCCTCGGCCGCGTTCACGTCCGGGTGTTCGGCCGGGCGGTTGCGGAAGGTCGCGTAGAACGCCACGCACCACAGAGCCGCGACCGCGGCGAACACGCCCAGCGCTTGCCGCCACGTCAGCCCGCCGATCACCACCAGCAGCACCCACACAAAGGGCGTGAGGCCGCCCATGAGGCGGGCCGACATCCACACGAGCCCTTTCGCGCTGCCCCGCTTATCTTCTGGGAACCAGTTGTAAATCGCCTTCGAGATGTTGGGGAACGCGCCGGCCTCGCCGATGCCGAACAGGAACTGCATCGCGACCAGCACCCCGAACCCGATCACCACGATTTCGGTGCCGGGGAGGGCGTAACCCGCGAACGCGGTCAGCCCGACGAACAGCGAAAACCACGCAACGACCCGCAGGAGGGTGATGCGCGGGCCGAACCGGTCGCCCATCCACCCCGCCGGGATTTCAAAGAGGGCGTAGGCGATCTGGAATGCCACGAGGACGAGGTAAAACCGCTTCTCGGGCTGCCCGACCGCGGCCATGAGGTCGCCCTTGGCGCTGCCGTACATGGCGCGGTCGAGGTAGGTAATCATCGCGAGCAGGCACAGCAGGAAGAGCATTCGGTAGCGAACGGTCGTCGGCGCGGCAGGCGGCGTGGCGCTCATTACTGGCGGACTCGGGGAGGGCAGGGGAGAAAGTGCCCACTGTAGCCCGGCACGCGGGTTGCGCGAAACGAAAACTGGTTGCCGCGAACGGGCGACGCGGGGTACCATCGTCACAACCGCGCGGTGCCGGGACAGAGTTAGCGTAACTGCGGCGTAACGCCGCGGGTGGTTTGTAACGCCGAGCAGTTCGAGTTGGGTCCCCCGGGCATTCCCAGGTGGAATGCCCGGGGGACCCGTGCCACAGAACGAAAGTAGCCTTCGGCGCCACGCGAGCGTCAAAACGCCGACGGGCCGGAACCCAGGTGGTTCCGGCCCGTCGGTGTGCTTCGTCACTTGCTACGGCTTCTTCGGATCGGGGGCCGGCACCACGTTGACCTTTCCCTGCGCCACCACGACCGAAAAGGACTGGGTGTCGGCTTTGCAGTTCAGTTTCCCGCTCCAAACGGGCCTCTGCGGGCTGGTCGCCTCGTAGACCTCGTAGCTCTTTTCCCCGGCGGTGTTCTGAAACTCCCGGAACGACTCGCCCCCGAGCAACTTCGTCGGTTTCCCGCGGAGCGCCTTTCCGTTCACGAACGTGACTTCTTGAACGACGAGCGTCTTGTTCGTGTCGTTTTTGATGGTGACCCACCCGGCGTCGGCGCAAGTTGCCACGGTCGCGGTCACGAAGACCGCCGCGGCAAGCGCGTACAGTTTGGAGCGGATCGCGAACATGGGACAGCTCGGTCTGACACCGGGACCGACCGCGGGTCTAGAAAACCCACGGTTTCTCCCCAACGAACGCGGCGTCAGACCGGGCTTGCGCGGACAATCGCGAAAAAGATGCCGATCTCGCTAACTCACGCCGCGGTGCGGGGTTCGGGCTTGCCCTGCCGTGCGTTTTGGTCAAATTCCCGCACCACGTCCACCGCGAACTGGATCGCGGGACCGGTCCACTCAACCATGTTGGCGGTGTAGCCCGCCTTCACACCGGCCTGGGTGACGTGTGCGAGCAACGCGCCGACCGGGCACAACTTTTGAGACGCGAGTTTCGCGTCGTACTCGCGAAGCCGGCGGTGCAACTCCTGTCCGTTGGTCGGCAGATTCGTGGGCTTTGCGGCGTCCGCCTTTGCCGCCTCGGTTTTGGCTACCTCTGTGGTAACGGGTTCGACTTTGGGAGTGGCAGCGTGGTGTGACACCGTATCGATTGACGGCTTCGGCGGCGCGTCCGACTTCGGCACCTCTTTTTTGGGCGCGGGCGCAGCCACTCCCGTGGGTGTTCCCTTGGTGGACGGTGATTTGGCCTTTGGGAGCGCCCAGGCCGGGAGCGGGGGCGGTTGAACGATTTGCTTCTTCACCGGGTCGTAATCGACCCACGCCGCGGAGAGCCGGTAGAGGTACCGGCCGATGCCGAATTTCACCGCGGCGCGCTTGAGTGCGTCGCTGAACGCGGCCTTGAGGCGGTCGCCGAGGTCGGGTTGCTCGCTCGGCGAGCCGACATCGGTTTTGGTGATCCAGTTGTCCCCGATCTTGCAGCGGAGCTTACACATCACCGAGCCGTCCGGGAGGATCTCGTACACGTCCTCCCAGTGCTCCACGCCGAGCACGTCGTCGAGCCGGTCCTGAATGAGGCGGGCATCGACATACGCCATCGCCAGACACCGGTTGTTCTTGACCATCTGCGGTTTGAACTTCACGTCGCGCGGCTCGAACGGGTCCGCGAGCGCGGCGGTGAGTGCGACGACCCGCGGGTCGCGCGTCATGGTGGCTTCAGTAGACACTCCGCACCCTCCCTCAACGACTGATGTGTTGAAGGTAGTGTACGGGCGTATTTAGGGCAAGACGATGTCGGTTGGCGCTCCGGCGCGACCGATTGTTCCGGGCGTGTGGATCGAGTTGCGCGATCGCAGTGCGCTGACGGCGAGGGGCACGAACTGCAATTATGCCGCCTTGCGCGGTGCGAGCAGACGCTTCCACCACGGTATGCGCTTTGACTTTGGTTTGGGCTTTGGCGGGGGAGGCGGTGGCTCCTCGCTCTTTTCTTCATCCGCTTCGGTGGCCTCTTCCGGCTTGGCTTCGGCTGCTTCCAAGTCGCGCGCCGACACGGCTTGCAGCAGGACACCGAGTACGACAAAGCCGACCACCAGGCCGTTGAGCGGTGCGACGTTGCGGGCGACCCAATCACCCGTGTCGAGCGCCCAAACTTGCTCGGCCAGCAGTATACCGGCGTGGCCCGCGAACAGGACGCCTAACAGGCTGGTGAGCAGCATCGTCCAGAGGCGGTAGAGCAGGATTCCGAACAATCCGCCGCACAGGAACACGGCCCACAGCTCTTGCGCCTGGGGGAACACCCACTGAGCCGCGAGCCACGCCCCGCAGCCGCCGGCCACGAACGCCAGCACCTTGGCCAGTTCCAGGGCGAGCAGCCCCGCCGACACCGCCAGCAGGATGCCCACCGCCATCACCTGCGTTCCGCCGGACGTGCGACCGGCGTTCAGGCCGATGAGCCCGGACGCCAGGGTGATGCCCGCGACGACCCAGAAGCGGTGCCACCGCCACCCGAACAGCCACAGCGCGACGCCGAGCACCGTAATGGTGCCGGCCATAGCGCCGGTCATGCCGCGGGCCTCGGCGAGGATGTCGGGTGCGATCAACTGCACGGTTCACGCTCGGGATGCGGAGGGGACGCGTCCGTTCGTCCAACCTTAAGGCCGGACCGCGCGGGGTGTCAAGTTGGGTCCGGCCCGTGCGCGGCGGGATTCCGGACGGCGCTAACCGGTGTTTCCGGTTCTTTGCGTGCGCCCGCACCCGGGCTGCTACATTTGATGTGTGCGGGCGCGAACCGCGCCGCCGGATTTTGTGAGGGCAGGGGTCGTGCCGCCAATTCAGTTCGTCGTGGACCGCCGGGACGCCGGGCAAACGCTGGCCGCGGTGTTGAAGTCGCGGTTCGGGTTGTCGTGGGCGCAGGCGAAGCGGCTCGTGGAGAAGCGCCACGTCAAGGTGAGCGGGCAGGTCGAAACCGACGTGGCCCGGCGGCTGAAGCTCGGCAAGCGGGTCGAACTCGCGGCCGGGACGGTCGAGATCAAACACGCGGTCCCGCCGAAGAAGGCGGGCGGGGCGAAGGCCGCCGGGCCGGCGAAGAGCGCGCCGGCGCGTCCGCAACCGCCCAAGGCACGCCCGAAGCCGGCGCCGGAGTTGGGGCTGTCGCCCGGCGCGATCGTGTACGTGGACGACGCGGTGGTGGTGGTGAACAAGCCCGCGGGCCTCACCACGATGCGCCACAAGGAAGAGGCCGAGGAGTTCGGCGCGCACGGGCAGCGGTTCCTCACGAAGACGCTCGCCGGTCTGCTCCCGACGTTGCTCGGGACGCCGGACCGCGCGGTGACCGCGGTCCACCGGCTGGACCGCGACACGTCCGGCCTCGTGGTGTTCGCCCGGACCCGGGCGGCGGGCGAAAGCCTCACGGTCCAGTTCCGCAAGCACAGCACGGAACGGCGCTACCTGGCGCTCACGCGCGGGGTGCCGAAGCCGGGGCGCGTCGCGTCGGTGTTCGTGTCCGACCGCGGCGACGGCCGGCGCGGCAGCACCACCGACCTCGCCGAGGACGGGAAGCGAGCGGTCACGCACGTGGCGGTTCTGGAGCCGCTCGGTCCGTTCGCTCTGGTCGAGTGCCGGCTCGAAACGGGGCGCACACACCAAGTGCGCATTCACCTGGGCGAGGCCGGCGCCCCGCTGTGCGGAGAAGAGGTTTACGATCGCCCGATCGACGGCAAGCCGCTGCCGGACGGGAGCGGGGCGAAGCGGCCGATGCTGCACGCCGCCCGGCTCGGCTTCACGCACCCCGACACAGGAGCGGCCGTGAGCTGGGAAGTGGAACCGCCGGAGGACTTCCGGCGGCTACTGGTGAAGTTGCGGGCCGCTAACGAATCGGGGACGTAAGCGGCGACCGCGCGAAGAACACTTACGACACCACCTTAGCGATTTCCGGCGTCGGCTCGTCGGGCGTGTCGCGCGCGGGCAGGGCTGGTTTCGCCACGACCGGGCCGCGGTTGTCGTGGGCCTCCGGGAGCCCGCGGGCGTCCGGCGCCGGGGCGTCGATCGCATCGAGCGGCGACTTGTCGGCCGGGGCCGGTTTCAGCACGCCCGCCAGCACGAGCGAAACCGCGGCCGTGACCGCCGCGACCCAGCCGACGTTCTCGAACCCGACCGGGGGGAGCGGGTTGAGGGTCACCAGCGCGCCGGCGATCAGCGGGGCGAGGCCCGTGGCGGCGTGCTGCACCGCGGTGTTCACGCTCATGAACGCGCCGCGGTTCTTCGGCCCGGCGACGCCCAGCAGTAAGGCCTGAACCGGTACCATTCGGCCCGCCGCCACTACCATGAATCCGCTCATCACGACCGCGGCCACCCACAGCGGTCCCGGCGGGAGGTGTGTCACCACCACCGCCATCAGCAGCGCCGCCGAGCCGATCACCCGGAACAGCGTGAGCCGCGGGAACTTGTCCGACAACCGGCCGACCACGGTCATGCCGACGAGGGTGCAGGCGCCCGCGACGAAATACAGTTGTGCGAGCTGCCGCTCCGTCCACCCGTTGAGGGCTTTCAGGTACGGGCCGATGAACGACGCCACCGTGAACGTGCCGAGCACGAGGAAGAAGGAGAACGCGAACGCCCCCAGGTAGGTGCGGTTGCTCACCACCTCGCCGAACTCGGCCCAGCGGTTCGGGCGGTTGGCGGTGAGGTGGCCGCGCACCGGCGGCAGTTTGGACCAGACGAGCGCCCAAACGAGCGCGCTCAGCGCCGCGAGCACTAAGAACGGTGCCCCGCGTCCGAACCACTCCGCAAGCATCAGCCCCGCCGGCAGCCCCGCGATGGACGCGACCGCGAACGACGACATCACCGCGCCGCTCGCCCGGCCCCGCTTTTCGGGCGGGAACACGTCCCCGATGACGGACATCAGCGCCACGGCCGCGGTCCCGCCGAACGCGCCGGCCAGCGTGCGCGACAGGAGCAGCAACTCGTACCCGGCCGCGAGCCCACAGAACAGCGTGCTGAGCGTGAACCCGGCGTACATCGTGAGGAGCACGGTCTTGCGGTCGAACCGGTCCATCACGAAGCTCGCGGCGAGGCTCGCGACCCCGGCCGCCCACGCGTACGCGGAGACGATGTGGGCAAACTGCGCCTCCTTGAGCGACAACTCGTCGATGAGTCGGCCGCCGAGCGGCATGATGATGACGAAGTCCACCATGTGCGTGAACTGGATCGCCATCAGCAGCAGGATCAGCCCCCATTCGCCGCGCGAAATGTGCGCCCCGGGGGGCTGGGACGGTTCGGCGGGTGCGGTCATCAAGTTCCTCCGGAAGCACGGCGGCAGTACGGATACCGCAAAAGAGTCGGTAGGTTACAACGGGTTCGCGGTTCGCACCACGAAGGTTTTGTGAGGGGTCGGGACGAATCCGGACACGGTCGATCGCCCCACCTTTCTGCCGTGAGTGCAAAGGTGAGGGGGCCGCAATCGGCCGGCGCACGAATCGTGCCGGGCGGCGTTCGGAACCGGGACTTTTTCGGCCGCTTCGGGAACTTCCGAATACCGTTCGCGTCAGAAAAACAGAACCGGCCCGCGACGCGTTCCGCGACCCGCCGCAAGCAGTTGCTCGGACCGGACTTCTGAGATACACTCGGTTTCGCCACCCGGCCGGCCCGCCCGGTCACTTTTCGGAGCCTGCGGAATGTTCGGAATCACCGATCGTCGGCACTTTATGAAGCACGCGGCGGCCGGTGCCGCCGTCACGGTGCCCGGGCTGAACTTCCTCGCCGGCCTCAAGGCCCGCGCCGCGGAACTCAAGAAGAAGCAGAAGAGCCTCATCGTCCTGTGGATGGGCGGCGGCCCGACGACGATCGACCTGTGGGACATGAAGCCGGGCAGCCCCAACGGCGGCGAGCACCGGCCGAAGCCGACCGCGGCCAGCGGCATCGAGATCACCGAGCACCTGCCGAAGGTCGCGGCCCAGTTCAAGAACCTGTCGATCATCCGCTCGCTGAACTCGCTCGAGGGCGACCACGCCCGCGGCACGTTCATCATGAACACCGGCAAGCAGCGCAGCCCGGTCATCGACTACCCGTCGATCGGTTCCGTGCTCAGCTACTACACCGGCATGGATCCGGAAGCGGCCAAGAACGCCGACATCCCGTCGTTCATCTCGGTCGGCGGCGGTCAGGTCGGGTCGGGCTTCCTCGGCATGAAGTACGCCCCGTTCACCGTCCAGAACCCCGGCAGCCCGCCGGAAAACGTCTCCTCGGCCGTGGCCGACGACCGCACCGTCCGCCGCGCCGCGCTGTTCGACCGCCTCGAAGGCGGTCTGGTCCAGCACGAGGGCAAGAAGCCGGTGATGGACGCCGCGCAGGCGCACAAAGAAGTGTACGAAAAGGCCCTCAGCCTCGTGGTCAGCTCCCGGAAGGAAGTGTTCAACCTCGAGAAGGAGATCGACGGTAAGCCGATCGCCGCGTCGCTGAAGGAAGAGTACGGTGCGGCGGGGACCGGCGCCAACAACTTCGGCCGCGGGTGCCTCCTGGCCCGCAAGCTGGTCGAGGCGGGCGTGTCGTGCGTGGAAGTCAGCCTCGGCGGCTGGGACATGCACAACGGCATCTTCAACGCCCTCGCCACCCGCGCCCTGCCGACCCTGGATAAGGGGATGGGCGCCCTGATGCGTGACCTCGCCGACCGCGGCCGGCTGAAGGACACCGTGGTGGTGTGGATGGGCGACTTCGGGCGCACCCCGCGCATCAACCAGAACGGCGGCCGCGACCACTACCCGCGGGCGTGGAGCGTGGTGCTCGGCGGCGGTAACATCAAGGGCGGCGTGGTGTACGGTGCGACCGACAAGGACGGCACCGCTGCCGTGGACAACCCCGCCAGCGTCAACGACATGTACGGCACGATCTACCGCGCCCTCGGCATCGACCCGACCCCGGAGCAGAACGCGAGCGTTCGCGACAACCTGGGGCGGCCGTACTACGTCGCCGGCGAGAAGCCGAACGAGAAGACCAACTCGTACTGGATCAAGGAACTGGTCAGCTAAGTTGGTGCGTTGACCCAACGCGAAGCGGCCGGAGCGTTTGCTTCGGCCGCTTCGCGTTTCTGCACTTCTGCTTGTCACCCTTCGCTGAAGGCATCATGAGCGCCGAAATGAGTCGGCTGTTCCGTCACCTCACCAACGGGGTGTATGTGATCGGGGTCGCCGACGGCGAGCACTGCAACGCCTTCACCGCCGCCTGGGTCATGCAGGTCTCGTTTCAGCCCCTGCTTTTGGCGCTTTCCGTCAATCCCGGACATCACTCGTACCCGCTACTCCGGACCGGCCGGGCGTTTGCCGTGAGCGTGTTATCAAGCGATCAGTTGGATCTCGCCCGACACTTCGGCACCCAGTCCGGCCGTGACATCGACAAATTGGCTGAGGTGACGTGGCGAGCCGGCGCGACCGGCGCTCCAATACTCACCGCCGCTGCTGCTTACTTCGACTGTCAGGTGGTCGGGGATACCGAGGCCGGCGACCACCGACTCGTCATCGGGCGTGTCGTCGGCGGTGCCGTTCTCGCGCCCGAGTCTCGGCCCCTCATCTATTCCGACATGGGTAATCTCGACGGCAGCACGACGCTTTTCCCGGATGCGTTTTGACCAAAGCGGTATTGGCCCTGCCGATCGACATCGGCAGGGCCAATACCGCCCGAGAATCTGCCGGAACTTGATGCGGTTGCGAATCGGTCACCGTCCGAACAGTGTCGGGTTTCGCAACTCGCCCGCCCTGGCGTCGAACGGCGTTTGTTCGTCGTCGAAGTACAGGTCGAGCTTCTTCTTGCTCGCGTCGCCCGTCTTGAGGCCGTCGGAGAACGCGGCGTACCGCTGGCGGTCGGTGCCGTGGTTGAAGCTCTCGGGGTGACTCCGGCGACCCATCTTCTCCTGAATGCGGTTGTCCCCGATCGAACGCGCGGTCTTCAGGGCGGCTTCTACGTCACCGCGTTCAAGGATGTGATATTTCTTGTCCGCGTGGTGCGCCCAGACGCCGGCTAGGTAATCGGCCTGGAGTTCGAGGCGGATGGAGTATTCGTTCTCGCGCTTCGTCTTCCGCATCTCGTCCGTCCGCCGGGAGTATCCCAGAAGGTTCTGGACGTGGTGCCCCACCTCGTGCCCGACCACATACGCCTGCGAGAACTCGGCTTTCGACCCGCCCAGCTTTTGCTCCAGTTCGTCGAAGAACGTGGGGTCGAGGTAGACCGTGTCGTCAGCCGGACAGTAGAACGGACCGACCGACGACGGCGCGTCGCCGCAACCGGTGCGAACCCCCTGGGAGAAGAGCACCATGTGGGGCTTCTTGTAAGACTTGTACCCGTTCGCCTTGAACTGCTCCGCCCAAACCTCTTCGGTCAGCCCCAGAATTTTGCCCGCGAACTGTTTGTACCCGTCCTTCGGCGCCGCAGCCCGATTTTCGCCCCCGTCATTGGCCGGGGCAGGCAGTTTCCCGCGCAAATCGACGCCGAACAGCAACCCCAGGACAACAATCACCAACCCGCCGAGTCCGCCGCCGACGGCCAACTTCCCGCCCATGCCGCGGCGGTCGTCAACATTCTCACTTTCCGGTGCGTCATCGAGTCGCATCGTAAGCTCTCGTAAATGGTTTTATCTTACGCTTTCGGCTCAATGCTAACCGCGTGCCGTTGGAGGTCTTCGAGGTCCACGAACTCCAGGGCGTGCATGTGGGTCGCTTCGAGGACGACCGGGCAGGCGACTTTGGCGTCGAGGGACTGCTTCCAGCGGGTGATGCACACGCACCACCGGTCGCCGGGGCGCAGGCCGGGGAACCCGTACATCGGGAACGGGGTGCTCAGGTCGTTACCGATCGACCGCTGGTGGGCCAGGAACTCGGCGGTGACCTGACAGCAGATGGTGTGAAGCCCTTCGTCGTCGGGGCCGGTGTTGCAGCAGCCGTCGCGGTAGAACCCGGTGAGCGGGTTCGTGGAGCAAGTCTGGAGCGGGCCGCCGAGGACGTTCTTCGCTTTGGATGGCATGACGGTTCGTCGGTAGGTGGGGGCGTTTCACCTCATGATAGCGGCGGTCCGGCTCTGGGGCGTGGTCGCGTTTATTGCGAACGTATGATTGTTGCTGCTCGGCCGCGAGCAAAGACGGACCTGCGGGCGCTGCGACTTGCGGCGTCGTCGCGCCACGTTGCACGGAGCGTGTTGTGAACTAGGCTCGGGTGTCAGACCGTTGCCACACGAGATGCCTCATGCTCCGCGCCCTGTCGGCTGTCGCGCTCTGCGCCGCTTTGACCACCACGACCGCGACCGCGGCGGACAACAAGTTCGCGGTGGTCACCGTCAACAACCCGACGCCGGACCTCACGCTCACCTTTGACTACCGTTGGGGCGAGGGCAAATGGGAAACGGTCAAGGCGCTGCCCCCAGGGAAGGCCATGACGTTTTCTCTCCCGCTCGATGCAAAAGGGAAGGCCCCGGGGTTTCAAGTCAAACTGAACCGCGCGATCGGGAAGGCCAAGCCCGTCATCAAAACGTGGAACCTGGACTGGAAGCCGGCGGCACGGGCCGAGGCCAAATTCGGCTCCCAGTACGAGATCTTTCGCGATCTGATTGAACGCGAGTACGTGTGGCTCGCCGAGGTGGGGCGGCGTTGACCGGGCGGAGACGCGCCGAGGCGCTGGTCGTCAAGACGTAAATAATTCTGTCAGATAGTTTTGTAAGTGGCGATGGTCCATGATCCACGTGTGAACGGCCGGAAACAGCGTCAGGGTGTGGCCAGGGAGTTCGGCTTCCGAAACCGAAACCACACCGTCGTTCGGGTCGTTCTGGAACGGGCTGTAGCGCCCGCACGGCCCGGCCGTGCCCGCGATCGGCGTGAACGGCACGGTAATCGGTGGCAGGTCGGCGAACGCCTGACGGGACGTGAGGAACCGCCCACAATCCCGCGTCCAGAGACGGAACGGGGGCACCCAGTTCCAGGCGAGCACGGCCATTCGCGGAACGCTGGTTGGCGTGCCGAGCGTCGCGAAGTGATGAACGCGGAGCCCCGGCACGGCGGGAATCGCTGTGCGGAGTAATATCCCGCCGAGCGAGTGCCCCACGAGGCCGACCGGGTGCCCGCGCACGGCTAACTTGCTCAGGTGCGAGCGAAGGCGGCCGAGGATTCGCGCGAGTGGCTCAAGCGTAGGCGAATAGCCGAAGTAGCGGACGTGATGCCCGGCGTTCCGGAGCGCCGCACCGAGACCGAAAAGCGAGAGCGGCGTGCGGCCCAATCCGTGGACGAGGAGGAGTTGCATGGGGACGGGGCACCTCCAGTTGTCGGAACCCGTCGGCGGTCAGCGACCGCCGACGGGACTTCTGGAGGTTACTGATATCGGCTCACGGGTGCTTCGGAGCATCCGGACTCGTCGCCGGAGCGGGATCACCGGTCCCTTCGGCCGGTGCCTCCGGCACCGGTTCGGCGATCGGCAGTTCGGCTGCCGCGACGGCGAGGTGTTCGCCGTGCGACTTCGGAGGACCGCTAAGCAGTTCGATGAACGACTGGATGGCAACATAGAACGCCGGGACGAAGAACACCGCGAGGACGGTTGACGTGACCATCCCGCCGAAGACGGCGGTCCCGAGCGATTGCCGGCCCGCCGCCCCGGCCCCTTCCGCGATCACCAGCGGCACCACGCCGAGGATGAACGCGATCGAGGTCATCAGGATCGGCCGGAACCGCAGCCGGCTGGCCTCCACAGCCGCCTCGCGCACCGAGCGGCCCGCGAGCCGCAGCTCCCGCGCGAACTCGACGATCAGGATCGCGTTCTTGCTCGCCAGCGCGATGATGAGCACCACCCCGATCTGGGTGTACACGTTGTTGTCCATCCCACGCGCGTTGATCCCCGCGACCACCCCCAGAATCCCGAGCGGGACCACCAGGATGACCGCGAACGGCAGCAGCCAACTCTCGTACTGAGCCGCCAGCACCAGGTACACGAGGAACACCGCCAGCCCGAACACGAGCATCGACTCGGTGATCGGCCAGCCCGACAGGGTGAACATCGCGCCGCCCGTCCGGCGCTCCTGGAACGACACCGCCGTCCAGTCGAACCCCATCGACCGGGGCAGTTCCTGGCCGGCCACCTCTTCCATCGCCTTGAGCGCGTCGCCGGAACTCACCCCCGGTCCCGCGGCACCGTTGATCGTGGCGGTCTGGTACAGGTTATAGCGGGTGATCGACTGCGGTCCGGTCCGGGTCTCCGGGGTCAGCAGCGTGGCCAGCGGGACCTTGCCGTTCTGGCGGTTCCGGACCTCCAGCTTGCGGATCAGCCCGGGGTCGCCGCGGAACCGCGCGTCGGCCTGGATGCGCACCTGGTACGTCCGGTCGAACTTGTTGAAGTCGTTCACGTACACCGACCCGAGGTTCGCCTGGAGCGTGGCGAAGATGTCGCTGACCATCACACCCATCTTCTCGGCCTTGGCCCGGTCGATGTTCAGGTAGATTTGCGGCACGCCGGCCCGGAACTGGGTCGCGGCCATCCCGATCTCGGGGCGGCGCTGTGCGGCGGCAACGATCGCCTGGGTGCGCTCCTGAAGCACGTCCGGCCCCACACCCTCGCGGTCCTCGATCTGCATTTGGAACCCGCCGGCCACGCCCAGGCCCATGATCGGCGGCGGCACGAGCACCAGCACGAACGGCTCCTGGATGGAGTTCAGCGAACCCATGAGCCGGCCCACCAGAGCCTGCTGCATCAGCTCGGGCGACTTTCGCTCGGACCAGTCCTTGAACGAGATGAAGGCCGTGGCCGCGTTCGGCGCGTTGGTCCCCTCCAGCAGCGACATGCCGCCCAGCACCACCCAGGAGTCCAGCCCGGGGGTCGCGGCCAGGATCTGGTTCATCTTGTCCGTGACATCTTTCGTGCGGCTCAGCGAGGCGGAATCCGGGAGCTGCACGGCCACGATCACCCACCCCTGGTCCTCTTGCGGCAGGAACCCGGTCGGCGTCTTGGAGTACCACCACCCGGTCCCGGCCGTCAGCCCGAGGAACACGATCAGCACCGCCCACCAGACCTTGAGGAGCTGGCGCACGGACCACGAGTACGCCGCTTCGATCGGCCGGTAGAAGAAGTCGAACGCCCGGGTGAACAGGTTCCGCCCGGTGTGCGGCCGCAGCCACGCGGCGCACTGTGCGGGCTTTAGCGTGAGGGCGTTCAGCGCACTGATGAGGGCCGTGGCCGCAATGGTCAGCGCGAACTGCCGGTACATCTGGCCCGAGATGCCGCCCAGGAACGCGGTCGGGACGAACACCGCCATCAGCACCAGCGTGATCGAGATGATGGGGCCGGTCACCTCGCTCATGGCCCGGATCGTCGCCTCGCGCGGCGCGAGCCCCTTCTCGATGTGGTGGCTGGCGTTCTCCACGATCACGATGGCGTCGTCCACCACGATCCCGATCGCCAGCACCAGCCCGAACAGCGTGAGCAGGTTGATCGAGAACCCGAGCAGGGCCATGAACGCGAACGCGCCGATGATGGTGACCGGAACCGTCGTCGCCGGCACCAGCAGGGCGCGCCAGTTCTGGAGGAACACCATGATGACGATCAGCACCAGCACGCCGGCCTCGATGAGCGTGTGGTACACCGACGAGATGGCCGCGTCCACGAACTTGGTGGTGTCGAACGGGATCGCGTACTCGACGCCCTCGGGCAGGCTCGGCTTCACCTTCTCCATCGCGGCCCGCACGCCCTTGGCCACCTCGATCGCGTTGGAGCCGGGGAGCTGGTACACGATCAGGAACGCCGACTCGCGCCCGGCCTGCACCGCGAACATGTCGTAGTTCTGGGCGCCCAGCTCGACCCGGGCCACGTCCCGCAGGTACACGAGCTGACCGGCCTCGCCGCTCTTGAGGATGATCTCCTCGAACTGCCGCGGGTCCGACAGCCGGCCCAGCGTGGTGACGGTCATCTGGAACCGCTGCCCGGGCTCGGCGGGCGACTGCCCGATCTGCCCGGCGGCCACCTGCACGTTCTGCCGGGCGAGGGCCGCGGACACGTCCTGGGTGGTGAGCTGGCGGGCGGCGAGCTTGTCCGGGTCGAGCCACACCCGCATCGAGTACGAGCCGGCCCCGACCACCGTCACCGTCCCGACCCCTTCGACCCGGCTCAGCTCGTCCCGCAGCCGGAGGGTCGCGTAGTTCGACAGGAAGAGGCTGTCGTGTGCCCCGGTGGGGTCGGTCAGCGAGACGACGAGTATGATGCTCGACGACTGCTTCTCGGCCTTGACCCCCTGCCGCCGCACGTCCTCCGGGAGCACCGGTTCGGCGGCGGCGAGGCGGTTCTGGACCTGCACCTGGGCGTCGTCCAGGTTGGTCCCGATTTTGAACGTGATGGTGAGCGCGTAGGCCCCGTCCGAGGACGACGTGGAGGACATGTAGAGCATGTTCTCGACGCCGTTCACCTGCTGCTCGATCGGGGCGGCGACCGTGTCGGCTACCACCCGCGCGTTGGCCCCGGGGTACGTGGCCGTCACCTGCACCGTGGGCGGGGTGATCGACGGGTACTCTTCCACCGGTAGCCGGGAAAGGGCCACCACCCCGAACAGAACGGTGATGACCGCGATCACGTTCGCGAAGATCGGCCGATCGACGAAAAACTGCGAAATCATGTCGTTCTCTGAAGGGCGGGGCGGTCCGATCGATCTTCGGCGGTCCTGTACCGAACTCCTGCACAGGGCTTCCGCCCTGTGCTACGTCCGGCGACCCCTCCGGGGTGCCAAACCAAGGCAAAAGAGAAAAGTCAAAAGGTAAAAGAGACGCAATCTTTTGCCCATTAACTTGCTTCCCGCCCCGGAGGGGCCGGCGGGCGTAGCACAGGGCGGAAGCCCTGTGCCACTAACTGTCACTTGGTCTCAGGGGCCGGTTGCTGGAGCTCGCGGTGTTCGGGCGTGACGGGGGCGCCCGGCCGCGACTTGGTCAGTCCGGTCACGAGCACCCGATCGGCCCGGCTGAGTCCCTTCGCCACCGCGACAACGGATCGCACGGGCACCGGTCCCGGCGGCGGGCCGCCCGCGCCCGGCGGTCCGCCCGCGCCCGGCGCGCCGCCGGGGGGCGGTACGGGGGCCGCCAGCGTCCACGACGGCCCCTGCTGCGACTCGGCCTTCCAGACGTGTTGCGGGACGACCGTCACCGAGCGCTTCTGAACGACGTTCCCATCGCCCAGGACGTAAACGAACTGACCCTCTTGGCCGGTCATCAGGGCGTCTTCGGGAATCACGGGGAGCGTGCGGAGCGGACCCGACGGGACGCGGATTCGGGCGAACAGACCCGGGTACAGCAGCCGGTGGCGGCCCGGTTCCACGATCGGGTTGGCCACGCGCCCGCGGACGCGCACGGTGCCCGTGGAGGTTTCAACCCGGTTCTCCCGGAAGTCGATCACGCCCCGGTGCGGGAACCCCTTTTCGGTCGCGACCCCAAACTCGACCGGGAGCGTCGCCGGCCCCTTCGGGCTCGGTGCGGCCCCGGACGGGGTGCGCTGGTACTCGATCAGGTCGCGCTCGGCGGCGTCGTAGTAGACGTACAACTCGTCCATGCGGACGATCGTCGTGAGCAGGGTCGTTTCGTTCTGACCGACGAGGTTGCCGGGGGTCACCAGCGTGCGGCTGATGCGGCCGTCGATCGGGGCCTTGATCTGCGTGTACTCGAGGTCCAGCCGGGCCGTCCGGAGGGCCGACTCGCCCGCCTCGCGGTTGGCCGCCGCAACGTCCAACTGGGCCTGCGCGGCGGCGAGGTTCGCCTGGGCCTTGTCCAGGTCGAACACCGCGCCGGCGCCCGAGTTGTAGGTCTTCTGCTGCCGGTCCACTTCGGCCTTGGTGAGCCGGATCTGGGCTTTGGCGTTGGCCGCGTCGGCCTCCGCCTTGCTGATGTCGGACTTCGCCTTCAGCTCCGCGGCCTCGTACTCGCGGGGGTCGATGCGGTACAGCAGGTCGCCCTTCTTCACCTCGTCCCCTTCGGTGAACCGGAACTCTTCCAGCACCCCCTTCACCCGCGCGCGGACCTGGACCGACTCGACCGAGTCCAGATAGCCGTTGTACTCGTAGTACGATTGGACCGGGTAGTCGATCGGCTGCGTGACCGAGGCGACCGGCGGCGGGGGCTCGGGCGGGGCCGGCGGCGCGCCCCGGCACCCCAGGGCCGCGAGACACGCCGCCAGAACGATGAACCCGTTCGAGCCGAAAGAGAGTCGCAACGCGTTAACCATACTGTTCGTGTCGTGGGTGGTTCTGTTCGGGAGCGGGCGCGCCGGCACGCTTCCTTCGAGAGGACTAAAAGGTTTCGCGTGTACCGACCTGATTGTTGATCGCACCGGTCGAACGTGTCGGTCATCGAGCACAAGCGATCAGACGATTAATGACGGCCTCGGCATTGTTACTCATGGGCGACTTGCACATCGTGGCCAGCCAGAGCCCGTCTGCGGCCAAACGAACGATTTCAAGGTCCACACCGCCGTCGGTCTCGGCGTGCCTTTCGAGCCGGTCCCCGATCCAGTCGCACCAGCGCCGGGTCAGTGCCGGGTCGATCAACATCGAGAGCGAGATCGGGATTCCGTGCTCATCGAGAAGGCCGACTTCGATCTTCCGCAACGCTCTCACATAAGCGCGGGTGAATCGCCCGCGCGTTTCAGTGTCGCGGGCCATCTCGTCGTCGATCGTCCGATCCAGGGCGGCCATCATTTCTTCAAATACCGCCTCGATCATCGCCTGCTTGCACGGGAAGTGATGGAGCAGTCCCCCCTTAGTCACCCCGGCCGCCGATGCCACCGCCTGCATACTCAAGGACGCAAACCCATCGTTGACCGCCAAACGGGCGGCACTTTCGATGATGGCCCGGCGGACGTGCTCGGGCTCCTTCTTGCGCCGGTGAGCTTCTGACATGGCTCAAAGATACCGACCGGTCGTTTTGTTTTCAAGTCGCACTCCTCAAATTTATGAGAGAGTGATTAAAGTCACCCCGGGGATAACTGGCCGAAGGCGTGTTTCAACCGTGGATACCGGGGCGTCGGAGTGACCTTAAACGTGTGTGGAGGAGTTATCGCGGGAATATGGTGTTGCTCCATTTTCCACAGCGTGGCTTCGGGTGGGCAACGCTGCCTACTAGCGCAGATTGTGGGGTTCAACCAGCACGCCGCCGGCTCAGGTGTGAACGTCAACGGTATGACTCATGGTTGATCAGTTCAGCATTGGGTTTGCAACGATTGGTGGAATGAAGTCTGCTGGGGTGACGCTGACGGCCCGAGTCCAAGGGCGTGAGGCATCATCGTTCGATGGGTGATTCGGAAGATTTTAACAGAATTAACAAAATTGACAGGATCACAAGTTGATCTGCCTTCATCCGGTTTATCCTGTCGATCCTGTCAAAACGGCTTTTTGTGAACATGCGGTCCGCATGAGTCGCAAGTGAACTACGACCAACCGCCCCATCTCGCCACCAACTCGGATCCGGTGGTGCCATCAGTTTGATAGGGGCACGGTCCGTGACGTTCGGACGGCCCGTGCGAATCCGGACTACGAATGAGTTGTGCGTGCCGTAGCCGTCTCTGGTGGGCCGCGCCTCACAAACCGGCTCGGCTCAGTTGCTTTCCCGTTCGGAGTGGAATGTCGTGAGGGCAGGGCAGGGCGGCGAGGGTTACATTCGGCGGGGCACGGACTGGACATTCGCCGCTGTCGGACTGGTGATTCGCTACCGGATCGCTGGGTGATCGCTACCACCAAATCACCCACAAAAGCCTTTAAAACGAGGGGGCGGTCAAGAGACATCTGCCCCGGTTGGTGTCGGGTGTGTCGCAGTAAAAGACCGCTGGGTAATCGTTTGCGACGAATTTGATCGGGACGTGGTTCCGGGTTCTGGGCGGGAAATGATGGGAGTTGTGGGACCAAAGAATTCCGGAAGTGCTGCGGAGGGGAAGTGCAGTGGAACCAGCTCGGACCGACAACCGTTCGGCACATCGGCACCCCAGCGAAGGGGAGGTCATTCCCTCGTTCCGATTCGTGCCGGTGCATGAACGGCCCCTTCGAGAAACCCGAAGGGGCCGGCTGGTCGCGTTAGCTCGGGAGCAGGTCCTTCACGACCTCTTGCTCCTTCAGCAGTTCGTCGAGCGTCTTCTTGAACTTCGCTTCGCCGAACGCGTCGAGCTTCAAGCCCTCGACCACGTTCCAGTTACCGTCGCCGCTCGTGGTGCAGGGGTATCCGAACACCAGACCGGCCGGAACGCCGTACTCGCCCTTCGAGACGATGGCGGCGCTGGTCCAGTCGCCGGCCGGGGTGCCGGTCACGAGGCTCTTGACGTGGTCGATGGCCCCGTTCGCGGCCGAGAACGACGACGACACCTTAGTGGTGTCGATGATGAACTTCCCGCGCTCCTGGGTGTTCGGGACGAACGTGTTCTCGAGCCACGCGCGGTCGGTGATGACCTCGGTCGCCGGCCGGCCGCCGATCTTGGCGTTGGTGAAGTCCGGGTACTGCGTGTTCGAGTGGTTGCCCCAGATGGTCACGCAGGTGACGGCGTCGTTGGTCACGCCCGCCTTGATCGCGAGCGCCGAGACCGCGCGGTTGTGGTCGAGCCGGGTCATCGCGTGCCAGCGGTCGGCGGGCACGTCCCGCCCGTTGCTGTAGGCGATGAGGCAGTTCGTGTTGCACGGGTTGCCGACCACCAGGATCCGCACGTCGGACGCCGCGTTCTTCGCGATCGCCTGCCCCTGGCCCACGAAGATCGCGCCGTTCTTGCGGATCAGGTCGCTGCGCTGCTCGCCGGGGCCGCGCGGGGCGGCGCCCACGAGCAGGGCGTAGTTGCACCCGTTGAACGCGACGTTCGGGTCGTCGGTGATGACGACATCCTTGAGGGTGGAGAACCCGCAGTCCTGGAGCTCGTACATCGCGCCTTCGAGGTTCTTCAGCGCGGCCGGGTTCACCGACGCCGGTACCTCCAGCAACTGGAGGATCACCTTCGTTTCCGGGCCGAACACTTCGCCCGACGCGAGGCGCACGATGAGGCTGCTGGAAACCCGACCGGCGGCGCCGGTTACGGCCACACGAACGACTTTCGACATACTCGGCTCCGAGCGGCGACGCGGTGCGCGCCGGGTTGCAGGTGTTCGTGCTGGTTTACGCCTGAGTCAGTTGTGAACAAGGGCCGCAAACGAGCTGCGGGCCGCCGGAGGTGCCGGCGGCCCGCAAAACGTGACTGGAAAACGGGGGCATCAGTCGTTCGGCAGCACCTCACCGCCGGCGCGGCTGTGCAGCGAGGCGATCACGGCCAGGGTGGTCGAGTCCTTCAGGAACCGCACCGAGCCGTCGCCCATCACCGCGTGGGCGCCACCGGTGTGGAACCCGTAAATCTCGTTGTCGCTGGACCCGTTGACCGCCGCCGGCCCGGACCCCTGTGTGCCGGCCGCGGGGTCGGAGCCGTTGATCCCGAACCAACTGTCCTGATCGCCCCAACCGCCCGCCGCGCCGTTGCCGTCCCGGTCGGCCCCGATCTTGGCCCCGCCGCGCCCGTACCGGAAGGGGCGCCCGGCGTCCTCGACCATCAGGAGCGTGTTGCTGGTGCCGTCGGTGACCGCGGTCACCGCGGTTTGCTTGTTGTACTCCAGAATCCCCGCAACGTTCGTCGGGATGTTCTGCGTGCCGATGCTCGCTGTCACCCACGTACCGCCCGCGCCGGACGCCACCGCGTAGTCCGTTCGGCCCATGCGGATCTGTGTCACCCCACTGGGCAGGGTCGCGTACTTGCCCGAGGGTGTGTTGTACACAATGGTCGGCTCCAGTGGGGCGGCCGGGCACATGAACGTCTTGATCGGCGTGGTGAACGCCGTGAAGTTGGACACCGCGTACCCATCCACTTGCATGTTGATCAGGTTCGCCAGAGCGTTTTGTTCGATGTACGGCAGGATGAACGTCAGGCAGAAGTGGTTCGGGGCCTTCGTGTAGCTGGAGTCGGTGGTCATCGGGGGGAACGCCGAGTTGGCCGACTCGTAGTTGTGCATGGCCAGCCCGAGCTGCTTCATGTTGTTGGAGCAGCTCATGCGCGCGGCCGCCGCGCGCACCTTCTGAACGGCCGGAAGCAGGAGCCCGATGAGGATCGCGATGATCGCGATCACCACCAGCAACTCGATCAGCGTGAACCCACGGCTCGTCCGACGGAAAGCGTGCATCTGTCAGCTCCTCAGATAAGAGAAAATTCGGGTCGTACGTCGGGCCGCCGCGGTCACTTGTCCGTCTTGATGCCGGGCGCCGGTTGCTTCGGGGCGGGCTGCTTCGGAGCGGTCAGGGCGATTTCCGGGAGTTGGTTCTCTTTGGCTTCGACGGTGGCCTTGATCGCCGAACTTGCGGCCTTCTCGTACGCCCCCTTCAACAGATCGGGACGCCCGCCGTTGCCGTCCGGTGCCTTGCTCATATCGGGCCACACCACGGTGACCACGTACTCCCCGGCTTGTGCGCCGTCGCCGGCTTTAACGCTGGTGAGTTGGAACGTGCCGTCGGCGCCGCAGGTGCCGTGCGGCACCGGTTCGTTCGGGTTGTCGCGCCCTTTACGGTGCAAGAACACGATCGCGTCGCTGGCGGGCTTGCCGTCCACGCGGACCGTCCCCTTCACCGGGTACAGCTTGGGTCCGGAATCACCGCACCCGACGAGGGCTGCGGTTGCGCCAGCAAGAATTGCCAGGATGACAGGCGTTTTGATTTTCATAAGCTCGGTTCCCGAAGCAACGATCGTGCTTTCATTCGCCGCGCGGGCGATGGGCGAAGCGGACGGGCGCGCGGAACGCAAATTCTGGATAATGTCGCGAGATCGGTGATGACAAATTACACCAAACTGACGAGATGTCTGGGAAGATCAGATGAAAAAAATGATATGACATTTGTGATAGTCAGATTTGGCGATCTGTGTGATACAATGGTTGGTTCCAATCGCGCTACTCTGAGGTTAATCAGATCTGATGCGGATTGATGTGATTATTGAATTCGTGTTGATGTTGTCTCGTTGGGATTGTTCCGTCGACCGAGGAGCTACGCCATCATCGGTTCGTGGAGGAGACGCCCGACTGTCGGTTTTTCTGGGGAAAGAAACAGCAATTGTGCGAACATTTTTTCGTTGCGCAGGGCGCGCCGTTCAAACGAAACGGATCGAGTGATACCGAATCGGGTTGAAGAGTAACCTTCTTCTGTAGCCGGCCTCTGTGAGGCCGGTGCGACACCACCCGTCTACCACCGGCCTCACAGAGGCCGGCTACAGAATACCGCGTGGATACCGATCACTCGGATTCGGTATGACTGCCGGTTGGTGCGCGCGGACGAAACCCGCAACCGCGAACACCTTTCGGTTAGTAGTCGTTCGCTGCAAAGGTAAGGGCGAACAGGCGCCGTTCGTTGCGGGGGCCGGGGCTCGCGGCACTGGATTCGCCCGCGGTGAATCATAACCTAGCCAATGAACGTGTTATCCGGCACCGCGGCTCGCCATGCCGCCACCTGGCCGGAACCTCTCTCTCACCGGAGACAACTGAGATGGCTGTGAAGGTCGGCATCAACGGGTTCGGGCGGATCGGTCGTCAGGTGTTCCGCGCCGCGGTCGAGCAGGGCGCGCTGGGCAAGGACATCGAGGTGGTCGCGGTCAACGACCCGATGCTGCCGGCGGACAACCTGGCGTACCTGCTCAAGTACGACTCGACCCAGGGCAAGTTCAAGGCCGACGTCAGCACCAAGTCGTCCAAGGGCTCGGGCGAGCACGACACGCTGGTAATCAACGGCCACGAGGTCCGCGCGCTGGCCCTCAAGGCGAAGCCGAACGAGCTGCCGTGGAAGGAGTTCGGCGTCGAGTACGTGCTCGAGAGCACCGGGCTGTGGACCAAGGCGTCCGACGCCCGCGGGCACCTCGAGGCCGGCGCCAAGAAGGTCGTCATCTCGGCCCCGGCGACCGACGAGGACATCACGATCGTGATGGGGGTGAACAACGACAAGTACGACCCCGCGAAGCACAACATCGTCTCGAACGCGAGCTGCACCACCAACTGCCTCGCGCCGCTGGTCCACGTGCTGCTCAAGGAAGGGTTCGGGATCGAAGAAGGGCTGATGACCACGATCCACGCCTACACCGCCACCCAGAAGACGGTGGACGGCCAGGGCGGCAAGAAGGACTGGCGCGGGGGCCGCGCCGCGGCCATCAACATCATCCCGAGCAGCACCGGCGCCGCGAAGGCGGTCGCCCTGGTGTGCCCCGAGGTGAAGGGGAAGCTCACCGGCATGTCGTTCCGCGTCCCGACGCCGACGGTGTCGGTGGTGGACCTGACGGTGAAGACCACTAAGGCCACCAGCTACGAAGAGATCTGCGCCGCGATGAAGCGGGCCAGCGAGACCTACCTGAAGGGCGTGCTGGTCAGCACCGAGGACGAGGTCGTTTCGACCGACTTTATCCACGACCCCGCGTCCAGCGTCTTCGACGCGAAGGCCGGCATCGGGCTGAACAGCAACTTCTTCAAGCTCGTGTCGTGGTACGACAACGAGTGGGGCTACAGCAACCGCTGCGTGGACCTCATCAAGTTCATGAAGTCCAAGGGCTGACACCAAGGTGCAGGCAACCGGCCACGGACCACCACGGGACACACGGATTCGGGCAGCGGCTGCGTAGGTCTGTTCCGATCCGTGTTTTCTGTTTTCGTCCGCGGCTCTCTTCTTTTTCTGAGGTTCTGATCCGTGGCCAAGAAGACCCTCGACGACCTCGGCGACCTGAAGGGCAAGAAGGTGCTCGTGCGCGTGGACTTCAACGTCCCGCTCGACAAGAAGACCGGCGCCGTGAAGAACGACCGCCGCATCCGCGCCGCGCTGCCCACGATCAAGCACTTGCTCGACGCGGGCGCGAGCGTGATCGCGATGAGCCACCTCGGGCGGCCGGAGAAGGCCACCCCGGAGGAGCGCGCCAACCTCACGATGGACAAGGTGGCCGCCAAGTTCTCCGAACTGCTCGGTACGCCGGTCAAGAAGGCCGCCAACGAGGTGGTCGGCGCGGCCGTGACCGCCGCCGTCGCGGCAATGAAGCCGGGCGACGTGATCCTGCTCGAAAACCTCCGGTTCGACCCGCGCGAGCAGAAGAACGACGCGGAGTTCGCGGCGGCGATCGCGTCGCTCGCGGACGCCTACGTCAACGACGCCTTCGGCACCTGCCACAACGACAAAGACGCCAGCATGGTCGCGGTCCCGGCCGCGCTCAAGGCCGCCGGTAAGCCCCGGGCGGTCGGCCTCCTGGTCGCGAAGGAGCTGGAGATCATCGAGGGCCTGATGAGCGCGCCCAAGGCGCCGGTCCTGGGGATCATGGGCGGCGCGAAGGTGTCCGACAAGATCGCGTTCATCAACGTGCTGCTCACGAAGGTCGATCAGCTCCTGATCGGCGGTAAGATGACGTACACGTTCCTCAAAGCGCGGGGCGTGGACGTGGGCGCCACCCGCGTCGGGGACGAGGAAGTGGTGGCGGCCGGCCCGCTGCTGAAGCACGTCGGGACGAAGATCGTGCTGCCGGTCGATTACGTCGTGGCCAAGAGCGACGACCTGCTCCAGACGCAGGTCTGCGAGGGGCCGATCCCGGCGGGCTTCGAGGGCGTGGACATCGGCCCGAAGACGATCGAGGCGTACAAGGCCGCCATCAAGGACGCCGCGACCGTGATCTGGAACGGGCCGCTCGGCTGGTTCGAGCAGGCGGCGTTCGCGCGGGGCACGCAGTACATCGCCGAAGCGATGTCGGCCTCGTCCGGCGTCACTGTTGTGGGTGGGGGCGAGACGGCCGAGGCCGCGGAGCAGTTCGGCTACGCGGACAAGATGACCCACGTCTCGACCGGCGGCGGCGCGTTCCTCGCGTACGTTGAAGGGAAGAAGTTCCAGAGCCTGGCCCAAATCGACGACCGCGCGTAAGGTGGCGTGCGGGGGCTCGGAATTCGGATTGTCAAAACGGCTCGCGGGGAGCAATGATGTCTTCTGTTCCGCATCCCGAACTCCGCGTTCCGAATTCGGGGGAGAGCATGTCGACCGAACGGGCGAAGCGGGGCGTGCCGGAAGGCCTCTGGATCAAGTGCACGAACTGCAAGACCACGGTCTACAAGAAGGAGGTGGTCGCCCGGCACCACGTGTGCCCGGACTGCGACCACCACTTCACCATGCCCGCCCGCGACCGCATCGCCCAGTTGCTCGACGAGGGCACCTTCGAGGAGTGGGACGCGGACATCAGGCCTTGCGATCCCCTCAACTTTGTTGACCGCATCCCGTACGCGCAGCGGCTCGCGGAAGAGCAGAAAAAGACCGGGATGCTCGACGGCGCGGTGACCGGGAAGGGGTTCATCCGCGGTCGCGGTGTTGTGCTGGGCATCACCGACTTCGCGTTCATGGCGGGGAGCATGGGGAGCGTGGTGGGCGAGAAGCTCACCCGCGCCGCCGAACGCGCAACCGAGCTGAAACTGCCGTTGATCTTCGTGAGCGGGTCGGGCGGCGGCGCGCGGATGCAAGAGGGCATCCTGTCGCTGATGCAGATGGCGAAGATTTCGGCCGCGCTGGGGCGGTACGACCAGGCGGGCGGTTTGTACATCTGCATCCTGACGAACCCCACAATGGGTGGCGTGGCGGCGAGTTGGGCGCTTCAGGGGGACATCACCCTGGCCGAGCCCAAGGCGATGATCGGTTTCGCCGGGCGCCGGGTGATCTCGAACACCGTCCGGGTGGAACTGCCGGAGAACTTCCAGACGAGCGAGTTTCTCCTCAAGCACGGGTTCGTGGACCGGATCGTTCACCGGAAGGACCTGCGAACCGAGGTCGCCCGGATCGTTGACTACTGCCAAATCCGTTAGTGCAGGGTGTCGAGTTTGAGACGCGGAGTTCATGTGGGGCACCCGTTCAGGTGCCTTCGCCCGCGCGCTGTGTTCCGCGCTCCACGCTTCTGAGGTGTGTCGTGGGCCTGTTCGACTTCCTGTTCGGTAAATCGAAGGGCGGCGGCTCCAAGAAGGGGCTGAAGCGGATCAACGTCGCCCGGCGGTTCGAGCTGAGCGGGCGCACCGGTCAAGGGAGCATGTCGAAGGTGTACCGGGCCTACGACCGGGAACTCGGCCGCACCGTCTGTCTCAAGATCCTCGACAAACTGAAGACCAAGAAGTTCGAGGAGCGGTTCGTCGGCCTGAAGAAGCCACACGAGGGCGAGATTTGCGCGGCGCTGAAGCACGAGAACGTGGTGCGCACGTTCGAGGCGGGCGTCACCGAGGACGGTTCGCCGTGCCTGGTTATGGAGTGGGTTGACGGGCTCGGGCTGAACTACCTGATCGAAACGCGGTCCCCGCAGTTGAACGGGAACCGGATCTACTACCTCGGTCAGCTCTGCGACGCGCTGCAGTACATGCACGACAACAAGTGGCTGCACCGCGACCTGTGCCCGCGCAACGTGATGGTCGATAAGGACGGGGTGCTCAAGCTGATCGACTTCGGGCTGACCATCCCCTACACCCCCGAGTTCTGTCGGGGCGGGAACCGGACCGGCACCCCGGACATCCTCGCGCCCGAGATCCTGAAGCGCAAGGACACCGACCACCGCGTTGACCTGTTCGCCCTCGGGGTCACGGCCTACGAAGTGTTCACGAGTCAGTTGCCGTGGGAGCGGTCGCCTTCGAGCGAAGAGACGTTTCGGCGGCGGCTCAACCAACCGCCGCGGGTCGCAAAGGACCTGAACCCGAAGCTCGATGACCGGCTCTCGGACATCCTGCTCAAGTCCATCTCGCGCGAGCCCGCCGACCGGTATCCCACCGCGAAGGCGTTCAAGGACGCCCTCCTGAAGCTCGAAAAGCAAGACTACTGAAATGGCGGGTGCGACGCGGAGTACAGTGGCGTTTGCTGAAAGTGGCTTTTGATTCTTATGCTTTAGTTTGATAAGCGGCTGGGTGACGACGGCACGGCGTGGTCAGCCGTTCGTGGCATCGATTTTCGTACCGTCTCCCAGCCGCGCAGCCGCCGCAATGGCCGCCGTTTCGGTTCGCAGCACACGAGAGCCCAGACTCCGCGCCACGAACCCACGCGCAATCGCACGTGCAACCTCGTCCGCCGTGAACCCGCCTTCTGGACCGATTGCGACGGTCCCGCCGGTTCCTTCAGTGCCGATCAAGCCGGAGCCGGTGTGCAGAACCGTCAGCGGCCCCGGTAGGTCGGTGCGCGAGACGAACGAGTCCCATTTCTGTGGGTCTTCCACCCCCATCAAACGGTTCCGACCGCATTGCTTACTCGCCTCGATCACCGCACGCTCGAACTTCTCCACCACCGACACTTTGGGTAAGACCACCGCCCGCGTCGTGATGAGCGGTATGAATCGGGTGACCCCGAGTTCGGTCAATTTTTCGACGAGAAAGTCGGCGCGGTCGCCTTTCGGAAGGGCCGACGCGACAACGATCGGGAAGGGGAGCTCACGGTTAATTGCGAGCGGCTCGCGCACCAGTAGAACAACGCTCTTTTTTCCGGCGCTGAGGATCTGCGCCGGGTAGTCACGGCCGTCGCCGTTGAAAACCACTATCTCGTCGCCGTCACCGAACCGGCGCACGGCGACGAGGTGGTGGGCCTCCGGGCCGGTCAGCACGAACTCGCCGGCGCCGAGCGGGTCGGGTGTGTAAAAACGGTCGGACACGTTTAGTCAGATGTCGATTTGCGAGACCTGGAGCGACACCGGCGCGTCTTCGGTGCTGTTGACGAAATCTTGGTACGCGTCCTTCGGCTCACTCGCCGGTGCGTGAGCGGTCACAGGGGCGTCAACCGGGATCGGCTCCCAGAACGTCGCGTAGGATTCCGGGGCCGGAACGTCGCGGGTGGTGGAGTTCATTCGGCTGTCCCCTCGGTAAGTGGGTCGGGCAACAGATCGGGATTCGCACTCCGTTCAGAAGCAAATCACGATCCGGCTTGTATGAGACGAACAGGCGCGACAGGCACCTTATAGGTACCCGCACGCACCGGGGGAGGTCAAGCAGGAATCGCTCGGACGTTCAACGCAGCCTCTCGTGCCGGGTTTACTCGCACGACCGGCTTTCACCGACCCGGGGCGGTGCCGCTCACACGTGTTCCACCGGCCCGCTCCCGCCGATCCGGTGCCAGCCGTCCTCGCGCCATTCGAACACCACTTCGTCGCGACCGCGCCACGCGACGCAGTACGCTCCCGAGATGTTGGCGACCGACCAGCCGAGGCGCCGGAGCAGCTCCCAGTTCGGGTGCGAGGGTTCTTGGCGGGCGAGTGGCGAGAGCGGTTGCATCGGTGCGGCCTCCGGATCGTGGCCCGCTGGAGGTGGGGCCTCGGTTCAACGTTAGGACGGAACGAGCGCGTCCGACGGGCGCTGGGGTCGTTACGCACCTCTCCTCGGTGAGTTCCGTTATCGGAGAACCTGCCGAACGACCTGAGTCGTTCGGCGCGTGTTGCCGGTCGCGAGCGCGTTCCGGGCCGGCGCATACGGAAATTAGCGCACGAGCGGTGTGTTCGCGAGGATCGCGCCACCAGTCACGGCCCCTGCGCTGGCGGGTACCGGCAGCGGCGGGGCCGAGAGGGTGCTGTTGGGGAAGAATTGCTCGCGCGCGGTACCGGCGGCCGGAGTCACCGATTTATCCTTGTCGCCGTGCGTGCCGAGTAGGTCAGAGGGGGTCGGGATGGGCTCGCCAGCGAGTTCGGTCCGATTGCGGATCGTGCCCCGGCTGAACGGTCCGGTGCCGAACACCCACAGATCCTTCGACTGGCTCTCACCCTCAACGGTGCCCGACTGCCACAACGCCCGCCCGGTGACGCGGTTGTAGGCGAACACCCCGATCTTCGCGACCCCGCGCTGATCGTTCTTCTTCATCAGAGCGATTTCAGGGATGCTCGTGGGCAACCCCGGGACCACCGACGGCAGCGACACGGCGGGCGTGCCCACCATGACGCTGTGCCGGTCCGTACCGATCGCGCCCGCACGCAATTCGACCACGTAGATCGCACGCGTGCGGTCCTCCTGGATCAGCGCGCCGTGCGCCAGTAACTGCTGGCGCACCAAACTGATGACGTAGCCCTTATCGATGACATCTTTTTCGAGCGGCGTGGTGTCGAGGAAGACGGGTTGCTCGCTGAGGGCGCTAAAGTCCATTTTCGCCACGGCGTAGTCGATCGCCTGCGAGACGAGCAACATTTCGGTGGCCGCGCGGGGGCTGTCGGTCATCTTGGTGGTGCCGCACCCGGTCAGCAGAGCGGCCAGCAGGAGCGCGGACGCCCGTCGGAATGTGAAGCGTGGTCGGATCAACGGCTCGGTCCCCGAAAGAAACGGGGCACCGGTATAACCGAACGTCCGTCGGGTGCAAGGCGGTTCTTGGCGGTGGCTTTGTTCTGCGGTGTGCGGTTAAACTGCCCGGTTAGGTCCGTTTCCTCTCCTGTTTTTCGAAAGCTGCCAATGACACAGTTCCATCGCCGCTCCGTGCTCCGTGCGTCCCTGACCGGGGGCACGTTCCTGGCGCTACCGGCCCTCACGTACCGCTCTGCGCTTTTGGCCCAAGATAAGCCCAGCGAAACCGTCCGCGTTGCGTGCGTCGGCGTGGGCGGGCAGGGCTTGGCGAACATGAAAGCGGTCCGCAAGAACGTGGTCGCCGTGTGCGACGTGGACTCGACCCATCTCGAAGCCGCTGCCAAGGAGATGGGGAAGGGGGCGCAGGTTGCGACCGAGAGCGATTACCGCAAACTGCTGGACAAGAAGGACGTTGACGCGGTGCTTTGCAGCACGCCCGATCACTGGCACGCGCTCGTAACGGCGGACGCCTGTAAGGCCGGGAAGGATGTCTACTGCGAGAAGCCCCTCACGCTGGTGGTGGCGGAGGGGCGCGCGATGGTGAAGGCCGCGCGCGATCACAAGCGGATCGTGCAAACCGGCAGTCAGCAGCGATCGGGCAAGGAGTTTCGGCTGGCGTGTGAACTGGTGCGCAACGGGGCGCTGGGTAAGTTGCAAGAGGTGAAGGTCGGGTTACCGGGTCCGAACTGGGTGAGCCGGGCCAAGAAAGCTGTTCCGGACGGGACCCCACCGGCGGCGCTCGATTACAACCGCTGGCTCGGCCCGGCGCCGGAGCGCCCGTTCAACGCCAACCGGGTTCACTACCTGTTCCGGTTCTTCTGGGACTACTCGGGCGGTCAACAGACCAATTTCGGCGCCCATGATCTCGACATCGCACAGTGGGCTCTCGGGATGGACGACAGCGGCCCGACAACGATCGAGGGCACGGCAACGTTCAACAAGGACAAGTGGTTCGAGACGCCCGAATCCGCAAGCCAAGTCTTCACTTACGCGAACGGCGTCAAAGTTCACTGCACGCTCGGCGCCGGCGGCAACCCCGGTGGGGTAACGTTCGTCGGCGAGAAGGGCACGATCTACGTGAAACGTGGCTCGATCACGGTGACGCTGAACGGTGAAAAGGTGGCCGACCCTTACAAACTACCTACGGGCGACGTGAAACTGTACGTCTCGAAAGGGCACCACGCCGATTGGCTGGAATGCATCAAGACGCGGAAACTGCCGATCTGCGATGTCGAGATCGGGCACCGGAGTGCGACCGTGTGTCACCTCGGGAACATCGCGATCCGCACCGGGCGCAAAATCTCCTGGGACCCGAAGGCGGAAACCATCCTCGGCGACAAGGAAGCGGCTGCACTGCTGACGAAGGAGTACCGCAAACCGTGGGCACTTGGCTGAGACGAGTCAAGTGCTCAGGGTTAATCGACTCGTAAGCGGTCGCCATACTGGCGACCCGGGGCATACGACCTGATACATGAATCCGGTTGAAGAGTAACGGTCTTCTGTAGCCGGCCCCTGTGAGGCCGGTGCGACGTTACCCATATACCACCGGCCTCACAGGGGCCGGCTACAGAATACGGCCTGGATACCGATCAACCGGATTCCAGTCGTTTCCAGTTTGCGCGGCGCGGTCCTGGTTTTTGAGTGTGGTCCGCTCACTCCGTGAGCGGTCGTTCCGCGCGTCCGATTCGCTGCCCAGGCGTGCAGACCCGGTCGTTATGCGCCTCGCCCATCCGATACCCGGAGCGACCGCTCACGGAGTGCGCGGACTACACCCAAAGGATTGTAAATTTTTATGCTACACTAGCTTGAAACTGCTGAATTCGTTATGATACATGAACCCGCCTGCGTTGTCGCTTTTGTTGATGAGGAGCGGTGTCACGGATACCGCTCCCGGGCGGTCGCGGCTCGTCAACAAAACGGCAGTTCAAAAATCAGGACGGTGAGCACATCACAGAACAAACCTGCCAAAGGATAGATCAGCCACCGTGCTCGATTGCCAACGCTCTTTCACCCTCCAGAGCGAGCGCGATGGCAACGTTGCCCGGCGCAGTCCATTCCGTGAGAGCCCATCCGTTCCCGGCGAGCAGATCGGTGCGCACGTTCAGAACGGCCGGGGTGTGACTCGGGTTCAGTTCCACGTCAAAATCGGCCAAGCACGCGACCGTTGCTCCGGCCGCCTTAATGACCGCTTCTTTCGTCGTCCAGCCGCGGAAAAAGCCCGCTTCTTTGGCGTGTTCAGGTAACCCGCGGTAAGCGGCGCACTCTGCGGGTGAGAAGTACCGACCGACGAGCCCGTCGGCGTCGCGCATCGGCCGAACGATTTCCACATCGACGCCGATCCGCCGGCGGGCGACCGCGAGCACCGCCACTCCGTCCGTGTGGGTCACGTTGAAATGGAGCTCCGGTGCCGGATCGCACAGCACCGGTTTGCGGGACGGGAGGTACGTGAGCTCCACGGCGCCGGGGCTTGTGCCGAGGCACGCGCCGAGCATCCCGCGAAGCAGCCCGCGCCCGATGACGAACTGCTCGCGTGCCTTTGCGATCCGGTACCGCTGCGCCCGAACCTGTTCTTCTGGCGTCAGCCAGGAGAACAGTTCGTCGGGATGGACCGGCGGCGCGTTCAGCTCAACAACCCACGCGAGGACTTCGCCCTCGGCGGGGGCGCGGCCGAATACGGCCGGGCACGCCGCGACCCGAACCCGAACGCTGTTCGCCGTTTCAACGCCCACGTGCATTTGCCCTTCGCGCCTCATCCGGACCACGCTATCAGCGCCGGCTATGAACACCCTCATTCTCATTTCAGCGCTGGCCGCCGGCCAGCCAGGTGCGCCGCCGACGTTCCACTGCCCGGCACCGATCGCCGCAAAAGGCGACGTGAAAGCCGGCCGACCGCTCGTGCACACGTTCGAGTTGGTCAACGCCACCACGGGCACGGTTAAGGTCACCAAGATCGAAGCGGGCTGCGGGTGCCTGCGCCAGGGTGTGAGCGCGTCCACGCTGGCGCCGGGCGAGAAGACCAAACTGGCACTTGAAGTGAACACACTCACTCAGCCCGACGGCCCGAACCGCTGGCAGGTGGGGGTTTCTTACACAGTGGAAGAGCCCGGTGCTGCGTCGCGCGCTGGTGAGGTGTTGCTCCAGATTACGGCGACGCTCACGCGCGAGATCGCGGTGAACCCGCCGCAACTCGCGTTCTCGACAGCCGGCGCCGCGCAAAAGACACTGGAGGTCACCGACAAGCGGCCCAAGCCGCTGACGGTCCTGAAAGCGACCTCCTCGGCCCCTCACCTGACCGTGGACGTTGGTGCGGCGGTGAACGCGCAGGGGGGGCGCTCGCAACCGGTTACCGTGAAAATCGCTGCGAACGCACCGGCCGGCCATCGCGACGAAACGGTCGTGCTCTTCACCGACGATCCCGACTGCCCGGAGCTGCGCATTCCGGTGCGCGTACTGAAACGTGCGGTCGGGCCGGTCACGGTGTCCCCGGATGCGGTTACGGCACGTTTCGCGCCCGGTCAGACCGAGGTGTCCGCGCTCGTGCAACTGCGCTCGCCGGAAGGCAAGGCATTTACCATCGCCGGTGCGGAAGCCGATTTTCCGGGAATCGGGGTGAAGTTTTCGGCCGGCAGCGGCCCGGTGGCGACCGTTCGCATTACCGTTCCGGACGCGCTGGCCCAACAACCCGGCCGGTGCAGCGTGCGTGTGCGCCTGAGCGAGTCGGGCGGGGAGGTGACCATTCCGGTCTCGTGGACCGGTGCGAAGAAATGAGCGGGAAAAATGCACCGGGCACCGGCGAAGAGTGCGGGACGGCAAGATAAAATAAGGGGAGTGTCTTACGGTCCCCGAACCCTCTCCAAATACACCCCGGCCCTTTCACCGAGCTTTTGGACAGGAGGTCACGTGTGGACGGTCTGCCCACCGAGCGGAGTCAGCGGCTCTCGCGCGCGGCCGCCTTACGCCTCAGCCTGTACCTGCGGTGCGTCGCGGAGTGGCCCGCGGACGGGGACAAGGTGTCGAGCAGCCGGATCGCTGACGCGGTGGGCGTCAGCGACGCGCAGGTCCGCCGCGACCTGGCCGCGCTCGGGCACCTGGGCCAGCGCGGGGTGGGCTATGACGCCCGCGAACTGGCCGCCGCGATCCGCACCGCGCTGGGCATCGATCGCGCGTGGCGGGCGGTGCTCGTCGGGGTCGGTAACCTGGGCCGCGCGCTGCTCCGCTACCAGGGGTTCCGCGCGCAGGGCTTCCAGATCGTCGGGCTGTTCGACAGCGACCCCGCAAAGATCGGCACCGAGGTCGAGGGGCTCACGGTGGAGCCGGTCACCCGCCTTGCCGAGCGCGCCGCCGCCCTGCGGGTGGAGTTGGGCGTGCTGACGGTGCCGGGCGAGACCGCCCACGCGGTGGCCGAAGCGCTGGTCGGGGCCGGCGTGCGCGGCATCCTGAACTTCGCCCCGGTGGTCCTGAAGCTGCCCCGGAAAGTGCGGCTGGTTACGGTCGATCTCGCCATTCAGTTGGAACAACTCGCGTTCCAGGTTCAACACGGCGACGGCGCGAACCGCGACGACGATTAGCACCTCGCCCGCTCCGCGGACCGAAACTTGCATGACTCCTCTCGTTACGGCGCGGGACACCTCCGCGCGGTTACGTTCGCCCGGAGGTCGTGCCGGTGTCAATTCGACTCAAAAAGCTGTCTGAACAAGTCGTCGTTATCACCGGGGCGTCGAGCGGCATCGGGCTGGCGACCGCCGAGGCGGCCGCCGAGCAGAAGGCGAAGCTGGTGCTCGCGGCGCGGAGCGAGGCCGCACTCAAAGACATTGTGGCCCGGATCACGGCCGCCGGCGGTGAGGCCGTCGCGGTGACGTGCGACGTGTCCGACCGCGCGCAGGTCGAAGCCGTCGCCGCCGCGGCGGTCCAGCGGTTCGGGCGGATCGACACCTGGGTGAACAACGCCGGGATCGGCATCTACGGGCGGCTCGACGAGGTGAGCGAGGAGGACCACCGCCGGGTGTTCGACGTGAACTACTTCGGCCTGGTGAACGGCTCGCTCGCCGCTCTGCCTCACCTCAAAAAGGGCGGCGCGCTCATCAACGTGGGCAGCGAGGTGTCGGAGTCGGCGTTCCCGCTGCTCGGGTCTTACGTGGCCAGCAAGCACGCGGTGAAGGGGTTCACGGACAGCCTCCGCATCGAGGTCGAGGACGTGGACCGGGCGCCGGTGTCGATCACGCTGATCCAGCCGACGGCGGTGGACACGCCGTTCCCGGAGCACGCCGGGAACTACCTCCCGAACGAGCCCAAGCTGCCTGACCCGAAGATCGACCCGCGGCAGGTCGCCGAGGCGATTCTCGACGCGGCCCAGAACCCGACCCGCGACAAGCGGGTGGGAACGATGGCGAAGGTCAGTACCACACTGGCGACGCTGTTCCCGGGCCTCGGAGACCGGATGGCGGCGGGGCAAGTGGGGAACCTGAGCACCGACCGGCCGGGCCGCCGCCACGACGGAATCTTGCGCCAGTCGAGCGAGGCCGCGACCACCGCCGCGGGCCGCACCCACGGCACTCCGGCACCGAAGTAGCCCCTCCTCTACGACCGGCGGCGCGTGCCGCCGGCCCTCACTCCGGACCTTCCATGCCTCACGACCTGAACCGCCGTGGCTTCATCGCCACGAGCGCGACGCTGATTGCGAGCAACACCATGCGTGCCGACGCGCCCCCCTTGGCCCCGCCCGACAAACAGCCCCCGAACCTCAAGGTGCCCGAGGCGCCGGCGAAAACGGTCGGATGGGCCGTCGTCGGGCTCGGACAACTCGCGCTCGAAGAGATCATGCCCGCGTTCGCGAAGTGCAAGCTGTCGCGTCCGGTCGCACTGGTGAGCGGCCACCCCGATAAGGCGAAAAACGTCGCGGCCGCTTACGGGATCGATCCGAAGAACATTTACGACTACAAGACCTACGACCGGCTCGGCGAGAACCCGGCGGTCGATGCCATTTACATCGTCCTGCCGAACAGCATGCACGCCGAGTACACGGTGCGCGGGCTGAAGGCCGGCAAGCACGTGCTGTGTGAGAAGCCGATGGCGGCCACGGTCGCGGAGTGCGAGCAGATGATCGCGGCCGCAAAGACCGCTAACCGGAAGCTGATGATCGCGTACCGGCTGCGGTACGAGCCGTTCAACATGACGGCTATTGAGATCTGCCGCACGGGCGGTGCGGGCAAACTCAAGAGCATCACCGCGAGCAACTGCCAGACGACCAAGGCCCCGAACATCCGGCTCAGCAAGGCGCTGGCGGGCGGGCCGGTGCAAGACGTGGGCATCTATTGCATTAACGCGTTCCGCTACCTCACCGGAGAGGAACCGACCGAGGTAACGGCCACGGCACATCAGCCGAAAGACGATCCGCAGTTCCGCGAAGTGCCCGAGAGCGTGTCGTTCACGCTGCGGTTCCCGTCGGGTGTCGTTGCGACCGGCGATTGCAGCTTCGGCACCGCCGAGAGCCGCCGTTACCGCGTTCAGGGCAGCGAGGGGCTCGTCGAAATGGACCCCGCGTTCTCGTACCGCGGGCTGCGACTGAATGTGCAGAAGGGCGGACAGCGGTCCGAGATCAAGCTCACCGAGGTCGATCACTTCGCGGCGGAGATGGACCACTTCTCCGAATGCGTCCTTGCGAACAAGGCCCCGCGCACGCCGGGCGAAGAGGGCTTGGCCGATATGCGGGTGATCGAGGCCATTGATGAGGCAACGAAGACGGGCCGCACGGCGGCGGTTCGGAGCTGATCGGCTCGCCATCGCCCTGGCGCCACGGGCGATGGCGAGCAGGCCCTAAGATCCGGCATCCGAGTTGCAGCTAACGAGGGCAGCGCGCACCACCCGCGCGCCGACCCGCCCGGAGTTCGACATGCGGCGAGCGCTGTTTCTTACCGCCCTCGGCGTCGGGGGCTACCTCGCTTACCGCGCGCTGAAGCCGCGGTACAACTTCCGCAACAAACACGTACTCATCACCGGCGGCTCGCGCGGGCTCGGGCTGGTGCTCGCCCGCCAGTTCGCCCGCTGCGGCGCGCGCCTCTCGATCTGTAGCCGGGATTCCGCCGAACTGAGTCGGGCGGTCGCTGACCTTCACGAGTACGGTACGAACGTCGTGGCCGTCGAATGTGACGTGACCGATCACGCTCGGCTTCGCGAGTTCGTTGCCGTCGCCCGACAAGGCAACGGTCCCGTTGACGTGTTGGTGAACAACGCGGGCGTTATCCGCGTCGCGCCGGCAGACGAGATGCGCGATGACGATTATCGGCAGTCCCTGGAAACTCACTTCTGGGCGCCGCTCCATGCGATCCAGGAAGTGGCACCCGAGATGAAGGCGCGGGGTGCGGGACGGATCCTGAACATTTCGTCCTTCGGCGGCAAGGTGGCGGTTCCGCACCTTCTCCCGTACACCGCCGGCAAGTTCGCCCTGACCGGGCTGTCGAACGGGCTGCGCACGGAGTTCGCCCGGTACGGCATCACGGTCACGACCGTGTGCCCGGGGTTGATGCGCACCGGCAGCCACCTGAACGCCGAGTTCAAGGGGCGCAACGACGAAGAGTACGCTTGGTTCGCGTTAGGTAATGCCACCCCAGGGCTCTCCATGAGCGCCGAGCGGGCGGCGACGAAGATCGTCGACGCTTGCGCGATCGGGGACGCCGAGGTGGTACTCGGGCTGCCCGCGAAACTGGCCGTCGTGTCACAAGCCCTGTGCCCGAACTTCATGGCCGACGTACTCGCGCTGGTCAACCGGCACGTGCTGCCCACACCCGGGGGCGGTACCGCGGTGTTCAAGGGCCGCGACAGTCGCGGGCTTGTTCCCGACGCGCTGACCGCACACACCGACCGCGCTGCGGCCCGCAACAACGAGTTGCACGCGACCGAAATTCCACCGCCCCTCCCCGTCGCCCGAACGTGAGCTCCCCTATGAATCCCGACACCGACGCGAGCACGCCCAAGAAGAAGGGCGATCCGGGCGACCCGCCGGCCAGCCCTTACGGTCCGCACCCGCACGGCGTGGACGAGGCCGCTGGCGGGGCTGACAGCTCGCCATACGATAATGAGCCGACCGACGACCGACAGCGGAGGGCCGATGAGGACCGCCGCACCGGTCGGAACACGCCGTCCGACGATACGAACCAGAGCAATTGAACGGTTCTTCTTCTGCTGTGCGTTCTGTTGCCCAATATCCACGCTATCGCGACCGGGTCTATTCGTTTCCCGTCACCAGTATTGTCCTCACCCGCCAGTTTCAGTTGGCGGGTCAATACCCCTTCCGTTGAATCGCCGTCGCCAGTCGGAGGGACCGCGTTCCCTCACGAAGCCGATACCGGGCTGATCCAACCACGCCAACGAACGTCGACCAGATGCCGGAGTCAATCGACACGACCCCGGCGGTTGCGCTGCGCGGTGCTCGCCTTGCCATCAGTAGCGTAGGGGGGGGCCGCGCGCACAAGGGGGCCGGCGTCTGGGTGCCCTCAGCCGTCGTTACCCCATCCGGCACTGCTGATCGTTTTCTAATTCATGGTCCGTTTGGGGGCGTCCGTTTTGGGCTGATGCCTTTGTGGCACAGACATCACCAACCGGACCGTGTATCAAGGTGTAGCGCTGGTCGCAGGTTGTTGAGCACGCCGATGGTACAGCCGCCGGCAGACCAGTCGTGTTCGCTGTCATGTGCTACCCGCGAACTCCCGCTGAGCGGTCGCGGCTGTTACCCGTCGGTGCGAAAAACTGGGGGGGCGCTACCCCCGGGCTACCCAGAAGTGACCAGAGTGGGACTGGCGAGTGTGCCCCTTCGGGTCTCGGAGCTGAGGGGGTGTAACGGGGGTTACAGTGACTCCAAAGGGGCTACCAGATGGATATTCACGGGCAGAGAAGTGACGGTGAGCTACCACTGAGCTACCGGTTCGCTACCCACGCTCCACTTGCACAATCCGCAGACGCTTACCGATTGACGATCCAGCAATCGGGAAGCGTGAAGTGTAACGGGGGTTACAGCGGCTTCAATTGGGGCACGAGCGGGCTCGGAAGTGGCAGTTCGATCCCCTTCGAGCTACCTGGGAACTACCACTTTGCGGGCGATTCGCTCCCCACGAATCGCCCGCAAATCCCGCAGAAACGGACCACGTGATTGGCAGGTGGCAACTTCAGCAGCAGCGAATCATCTGGGCATAAATTAATTTGGCGAAATGACTTATATGCGAAATCACGCGGCCAACTGTGACAGTGCAACGCAAATCGCCAGAGGGTCGAGGCCGCTTGGTGGCGAGTCCTTTGCAGCAGCCGACCAGTCCCGTCCTCTGCCGACGGGGCTGGTCTTTGCAGAACGCATTACGAGATCATTCCTGGACCCAGACAGACACGGACCCGCCCTTGCACCGAAACTCGCCAAACCCTTCGGCGTTGACCGTGACCGGATCCTCAATGTGCTTGGTCGCGTCGCGGAACTTCGTTCCTTCCGGCCGGTTGGTTCCCATCCATTTCGTCCCTTCCGGGCCGTCGCTCATCAGCACCGCCATCGCCTTCGGGTGCTGTTCGTTGCCGAGGCGCACCCAGCCGATCCGGTTCCAGTGGTCGAAGTAGTCGATCTGCTCGCCGTGTCCGTACTCCTTGCGGGCCTTCAAAAACACGTCGAGCAGCACCCGGTGCGACGGCATCACGACCTTGTGTCGGTTCCCGTCGCGTCCGAGGTCTTCGTACTCCGCCCCGTAGTAGTCGGGGTAGAAGAGGCACGGGTACCCGTCGCGGCGGAGCAGGATCGCGGCGTAGGCCAGAGGCACAAACCAGGGCTCGACCACCGATTCGAGCGACTGGAGCGGCTGGGAGTCGTGGTTGGTGACGAACGTCACCGCTTGAATCGGGCGCTCTTTGACCAGCGAGCCGTCGAACAGCCGCCGCATGTCGTACTGCCCGTGCGACTGACTTGCCGCGTGAAAGTTGTAGTGCAGGGGGACATCGAACGCGGTAAACAGCGGTCCGGCCTCGTCCAGGAACCAGTGCAGTTCGGCCAAGTTCCCGGACCAGTACTCCGCGACCGTGAACAGCTCCTTCTTGGCGTGCGCCCGCATGTGTTCGAGCCACGCCGGGAAGATCGGTGCGGAGATGTGCTTCACCGCGTCGAACCGGAACCCATCCACCCCGGTCGTTTGCAGGAACCACTGGCCCCAGCGGTTCAGTTCGTCGTTCACCTCTTGGGACTCGAAATCCAGGTCGGCTCCCATCAGAAATGCGTAGCTGCCGAACTCCAGCGACACCCGGTCGTCCCACTGCTTGCCGTCGAACAGGTACACCGTGCCGCGGTCGTCGGGTTTGTTGTCGTCGTAGTCGCACCCGTCGAAGTGGCGCCAGCTCCATGTGAAGTCGGAGTAGGCCTTGTTTCGCCCGGGGAAGGTGAACGAGGTGGCCGCGCGAATCTCCCGCGGCTCGCCCTTCGGGTTGCGCCGGTCGTCCACCGAGAACGGCGTGGCGCGTACCGTCTCGAACCCGTCGGCCCCGAGCCGGTGGTTCAGAACGATGTCGGCGTAGACGCGCATTCCCGCGGCCTGAAGCGATTTGACGGCGGCGAGGTACTCATCCTTGGTGCCGTACTTGGTGCGTACCGATCCTTTCTGATCGAACTCGCCGAGGTCGTACAAGTCGTACACCCCGTACCCAACGTCACTGGTGCCGTGTGTTCCCTTCGACGCGGGCGGCAGCCACAGCGCGTCGATGCCGGCGGCGGCCAGCTCACTCGCCCGCCGCGCGACCTCGTTCCAGAACGTACCGTCGTCGGTCGTGTACCAATGAAAGAACTGCATCATCACGGCGTTGTGTTCGCTCATAGCTCTCCAAGAGGTTTCAAAAACGGCACGGCACCGGGAGGCATCCCGGTGCCGCGCGGGCGGAACATTCGATTACGGCTTCAGAACCACCTTCACACACTCGTCCTGCTGAGTGGAGAACTCCTTGTACGCCTCGGCCGCGTGCGACAGGTTGTACCGGTGCGTGATGACGAACGAGGGGTCGATGTCGCCCTTTTCGATCCGGGCCATCAGGGGCTTGAGGTACTTGTGGACGTGCGTCTGGCCCATCTTGAATGTGAGGCCCTTTGCGAACGCGGCTCCCATCGGGAGCTTGTCCAGCAGCCCGCCGTACACGCCCGGGATGGAGACGGTCCCGCCCTTCCGGCAGGCCATGATCGCCATCCGCAGCGCCGTCGGCCGATCGGTCGCCATGTAGGTGGCGGTCTTGATGCGGTCGTAGAACCCGGCGATGCCGTTCCCGTGCGCCTCCAGACCCACGGCGTCGATACACGAGTCCGGCCCGCGCCCGGCGGTCATCTCGTCGAGCGTTCGCAGCAGATCGACGTGCTTGAAGTTGACGGTTTCGGCGCCGCACAGTTCGCGGGCCTTCTTCAACCGCCCCTCGACGGAATCGATGCCGATGACGCGCTGCGCCCCGAGCAGGAACGCGCTCTTGATGGCGAACAGGCCGACCGGCCCGCACCCCCAAACGGCGACGGTGTCACCGGGTTCGATGCTACAGTTCTCGGCCGCCATGTACCCGGTCGGGAAGATGTCCGACAGGAACAGCACCTGCTCGTCGGGCAGGTGGTCGGGCACCTTGATCGGCCCGACATCGGCAAAGGGCACGCGGACGAACTCGGCCTGCCCGCCAGCAAAGCCGCCCAGCATGTGCGAGTACCCGAACAGCCCGCTGCCGGAGTACCCGTACACGGCTTCGGCGATTTCGGCCTTGGGGTTCGAGTTGTCGCACAGCGAGTAGAACTGCTTCTTACAGAAGAAGCACCCGCCGCACGCCATCGTGAACGGAACGACCACGCGGTCGCCCTTTTTCAGGTTCGTCACGTCGCGACCGGTTTCGACCACCTCGCCCATGAACTCGTGGCCGAGAATGTCACCCGCCTGCATGGTGGGAATGTACCCGTCGTAGAGGTGCAGGTCCGAGCCGCAAATAGCGGTGGTCGTGATCCGGATGATCGCGTCGCGCGGGTTGAGGATCTGCGGGTCCGGGACGCGCTCGACCGCTACGTCCTTTCGCCCGCGCCAACAGAGAGCACGCATCTGGGTTCCTCGGACCGGTTAGGGAAAAAGTGGAATCGGCACCGTGGCCGAATGGTGACTTCAGCGGCGGCCGTGGGGCTGCCCTTCGGTGGTGGGTATCTCGCCTGCTTCCAAGAGCTGCTTGAAGCGGCGCATGTCGGCTTTGATTTGTGCGGCCGGCGACCGGCCGATGAGCGTGGCGATGGCGGTACCGAGTTTCCCGCCCGGCGGGTCGTACTTGAGGGCGACGCGCACCTCGGTGCCGCGCCCGTGCGGGAGTTCGGTGAAGTGAACCGATCCGGCGGAATCGACATCGGCACCGTCGAGCGAGCGCCACGCGATAACTTGGTTGGGCCGGTCGGTGACGAGTTCCGCCTCCCACTCGACGGTGACCCCGAGCGGCCCGCGTGCGGTCCAGTGCGAGCGGCCGTCGGTGCTGGTGTTCACGTCGATCAGGTGCGTCATGAACGTGGGCAGGTTCTCGAAGTCGCGCCAGAACCGGTAGACCTCTTGAACCGGTTTGTTGACCGTAATGGCGTGTTCGACCCGGGTGCCGTGCCCGCCGGCGATCGCTGTTTGAGGCTTCGTCGAATCGGAAGTGCTGACCCCAAGCGCCTGGTACAGCGCGCAGTTCCCGGTGACGCCGCGGTAGATCAACCCCGCACCAACGAGCGCAGACACGAGCACCGGCGTGCGCCCGCCAAGTCCGAGCGCGGCGAGCGTGCCGCCTGCGGCGAGCGAGAGCCAGCGCTCGTTGCTGCTGACGTTGGTGCGTACCTGTGGGAGCTTGTTGACAACACGTGCGACGGGAGAATCCGTTCCGGCCGCCGACTTTACGGCGGAAGCTAAAAGGGTTGTTGCCACTTGCGGCCCTCGGTTGAAGTGCAATTCCGCCCGCGTGAACGAGAGCAATCGAAATGCCGTAACCAGATTCCGAGAGTACGCAGAGAACAGATTTTGGGCGCTTTTGCAGGCTCAGCCACGATTTAAACGGGCTTTCATCGAGGTACGTTCTTGAAATTTCAACGGTTTGGAAGGGGGGCCGGTGCATGACGAGCGGAACGCACCCGCGACCTGAACCACAGCAGGCGCAATCAAGCGACGGTAATCAGTGCCAGTTCGTCTCATACAACCGCGGGCGTCACGGCGCGCCGTCGAGCACGGCCCGGACCTTACGCGCCAGCCCGAGGGGAGTAAAAGGCTTCTGCAGGAACGCATCGGCCTCGCCCCGCACCCCGTGTCGCACCACCGCGTCGTCGGTGTACCCGCTGATGAACAGCACGCGGGCGTCGGGCTGTAACGTCCGTACCGCGTCCGCTAGAGCACGGCCGCTCATCTCGGGCATCACGACATCGGTGACCAGCAGATGGATGCGGCCCCGGTGTCGCGCGATCGCGGCCAGTGCCGCCCGGCCGTCCGCGGCGGGGAGGACGGTGTACCCTTGGGCCTCCAGCACCAAGCAGCAGAGCGAGCGAACCGCGTCCTCGTCCTCGACGAGCAGGACCGTTTCGGTCCCGGGCCGGAGGGCCTCAACGGCCGCCGATTCGCCCGGGCCGCCCGGCGCAGGGGCTTCGGGGAACAGGATGTGGAACGTGGTACCGGCTCCGGGCACGCTTTCGGCCCAGATGTGCCCCCCGGCCTGTTTGACGATGCCGTGAACCACGGCGAGCCCCAGCCCGGTGCCTCTGCCCGGCCCCTTGGTGGTGAAGAACGGCTCGAAGAGTCGGGCCTTCACCTCGTTGGACATCCCGCACCCGGTGTCGCGCACGGCCAGGCTCACGTACCACCCGGCGCGCAACTCCCCCGAGTCGGTCGAGGTGCCCGGTGCGACCGGGATCCGGCGCGTCTCGAACGTGAGCCGCCCGCCGGTGGGCATTGCGTCGCGGGCGTTGACCGCGAGGTTCATGATCACCTGGTCGAGCTGGTTCAGGTCCGCCTCGATCCAGCACGGCCCCGCGTGGGACGTCACGGTCAGCGCCACGTCCTCGCCGATCAGCCGCCGCAGCAACCGCTCGGCCTGCGCCACCACCTCCTTCAGGTCCAGCACCTGGGGCGCGACGATCGCCTTGCGGCTGAACGCCAGGAGCTGGGACGTGAGCCCGGCGGCGCGCTCGCCGGCGTCGCGGACCGCCGCCAGCGCGGCTCGGTCGTCCTCGGCGAGCGGCCCGCCGAGGAGCAGGTCGGTGTACCCGTTGATGACGGTAAGGAGGTTGTTGAAGTCGTGCGCCACCCCGCCCGCCAGCCGCCCCACCGCTTCCATCTTCTGGGCCTGACGGAACTGCGCCTCCAACCGCTTGCGCTCGGTGACATCGCGCACCACGCCCGTGAAGTGGCGGGCGTCTTCGGTCCGGAACTCGGTCACCGACAGATCGGCCGGGAAGGTGGTGCCGTCCTTGCGCCGCCCTTCTACCTCACGCCCCACGCCGATGATCTTGGACACGCCGGTACCGAGATAGTTTTCCAAATAGCTGTCGTGGCGCCCGCTGTGCGGTTCGGGCATCAGTACCCGCACGTTCCGGCCGACCAGCTCAGCGGCGGTGTAGCCGAACAGCCGCTCGGTGGCCGGGTTCACAGAGCCGATCGTGCCGCGCTCGTCGATGGTAACGATCGCGTCGGCCACGCTCCGCATCACCGCGGCGAGCGACTCCTCTGCCCGCTTACGGTCGGTCAGGTCGGACGCCAGCCCGAGGACCCCGCACACCCGCCCGGCGGCGTCCCGGATCGGCCCCACCCGCGCGTGGACCCACACCCGCGTGCCGTCCTTGCGCAGGTCCTCGTACTCGCCGTGCCACTCGGTCCCGTCCGCCCGCGCCCGAACCTCCCGGCTCAGTTCCGGGCGGAACTCCGCCGGGAACCGCTCCGAGTACCGGCGGCCGATCATCTCCTGGGCCGTCCAGCCGAACAGCCGCGTCGCCCCGGCGTTCCAGTAGGTCACGACCCCCTCGGGGTCCGTTACGACGACCGAGTCGCGGACGTGCGCGAGCACCTGGGCGTCCTGGGCGAGCAGTTCCGCCGTCGTCTTTTGGTCGTGGATATCGGTGCAGGTGCCGAACCACCGCTCCACCACCCCGGCCGGGCCGCGCACCGCAACCTGCCGGGCGAGGTGCCACCGGTACGCCCCGTCGGACCGGCGGAGCCGGAACTCGAACTCCTGCGGCTCTCCCGTGCGGAGCACCGCCCCCCAGGTCGCGGTCGTGTGGGGCCGGTCGTCCGGGTGGACCAGGTGTTCCCAGTTCCAATCGATGAGCCGGTCGTCTTCCACGCCCGAGTACTCTGCGGCCCGCCGGTTCATGTAGTCGACGGCCCCGTCGGGCCGTGCGGTCCACACGATCTGGGGGACGCTGTCCGCCAGCACCCGGTACCGCGCCTCGCTCGCGCGGAGCTCGTCCCGGGCGCGCCGCTCGGCGGCACGGAGGTCGCGCTGGACGAGCGCCTGTTTCACCGCCGGCCCGAGCCGCCCCAGCCGGTCTTTCAGCAGGTAGTCGGCCGCGCCGAGCTTGATGGCCCGCACCGCGTGCTCCTCGCCGATGGAGCCCGACACGATGATGAACGGGACTTCGGGGACCCGCTCGCGCGCGACCGCTAACGCGCGGAGGGCGTCGAACTGTGGCAAGTTCCAGTCGCACAGGATGACATCCGGCGTCGAGCCCAGCGCGGCCGTGAAGGCCGGTTCGCTCTCGACGCGCTCCATCGCGGGTACGTACCCCGCGCGCCGCAGCTCGTGTTGCACGAGCCGCGCGTCGAACGGGTTGTCCTCAACGAGGAGCACGCGGAGCGGACATTCGGACATGGGGCTACCCGGGCGGGGGCTGGTTGATAAGGAGCCAGTAAAAGCCGAGCTGCCGCACCACTTCTCCGAACTGGCCGAAGTCCACCGGCTTGACGATGTAACTGTTCACACCCAACTCATAGCACGCGGTCAGGTCCTTGTCCTCTCGGGACGAGGTCAGGACGACGATCGGGATGAAGCGGCTCACCGGGCTCTCTTTGAGCCGGCGGAGCACCTCGATTCCGTCCATGAGCGGCAGTTTGAGGTCCAGTAGAATCAGGTGCGGGTGGCCCCCGGGGCGGTCGGCGTGCCGCCCGGTGCGGAACACGAACTCCAGCGCCTCGGCGCCGTCCCGGGCGACGTGAACCACGTTGGCGAGGTGGTACTTGCGGAACGCGTGTAGCGTGAGCTTCAGATCGTTCGGGTCGTCCTCGACCAAGAGCACATCAAGCGGCTGTGGCGTACTCATGGGGTGCTCGCTCCGGAGGGCGTGGGCGTGACTGCGGAACTCCGTCCGGGGGAGGCGGACGGCGGCCGCCCGAGCGTGAACGAGAACATCGCCCATTCGCCCGGTTCGGAGTCGGCCCACACGCGACCGCCGTGTCGGTGGACGATGCGCTGCACCAGCGCCAGCCCGATGCCGGTGCCCTCGTAGTCCTCGGCCCGGTGCAACCTTTGAAACACCCCGAACAGCTTGTGGGCGTACCGCATGTCGAACCCGACGCCGTTGTCCCGGACGTAGTAGACCGGCCCGTCCGGGGACCCGGTCGCGCCCACCTCAATGACCGCCGGACTGCTGAGGCTGCTGTACTTGAGCGCGTTCGCCAGCAGGTTGAGCCACACCTGTCGGAGCAGCGCTGGGTCCGCGTCGCAGGGGGGCAGTTCTTCCGACCGGATCTCGATGCGGCGGGCGCCGGTCTGTCGCAACAACTCGTCGAGGCAGCCGGCGACCATCTCGGTCGTGTTAACCGTCTGGCGCCGGACCGGCTGGCGGCCGAGCCGAGAAAAAGTCAGCAGGTCGTCCACCAGTTGCCCCATGCGCAGCGTGTTCGCGCACACGTCGGCCAGGTACTCGCGGGCGTCGGCTGGGAGCTGCGGTCCGTACTCGTCGAGCACGATTTGCGAGAACCCGTCAATGGCCCGCAGCGGCGCACGGAGGTCGTGTGAGACGGAGTAGGAGAACGCCTCCAAGTCGGCGTTCGCCGCCTCCAGGTCGGCCGTCCGGTCGCGCACCCGCTGCTCCAACTCCGCGTTCAGGCTCCGGATCTCCGCCTCGGCCCGTTTACGGTCGGTAATGTCCTGTAGCGACCCGCGGACCCGCACGACACGTCCGTCCTCAACGATTGGCCGGGCGATGGTGCGGACCCATTTGAGCGCCCCGTGTGCCGAAACCAGTTGCAGCTCCAAGTCGTAAGGCGTGCCGGATTCGGTCGCGGCGCGCACCGCCGCGGCAATCCGCGGCCGGTCCTCTTCGACGTAGAACTCGATCCCCCGCGCCGGTTTGGGCGCCGGTGCGTCGGGGGGCAGGTCGTGAATGGTGGCGACCACGGGGGTCCAGTCGCCTTCGAACGTCACCGGGTCGAACCCCCAGCCGCCGACGTGGGCGAGCTCGGCCGCCTCTCGGAGCATGAGTTCCTGATACCGCAACTGCCGTTCCGCCCGTTTCTGCTCGGTCAGGTCTCGGAGCACGACGAGTAACGCGTGTGCTGCGTGGTCGGTGATCGCGATTGCGGTCACCAGTACCGGGACCGCTGTGCCGTCGAGCCGAACGGCCCGCTCTTCTATTTCGGGGGGCGAGGTGCCGCTCGCCGTGATGGCCGCGATTTGCCGGCGGATGACCTCGTGGTCGTCCGGGTGCATCAGCTCAAAAGGGGTTTTGCCGATCAGCGCGTCAGGGGAAGGTGCGCCGAAGAGCCGGACGCAAGCCGGGTTGCAGAACGCCACGCGCCCGCCAGCGTTGATGTACACCGCGTCCGGGAGGGCGCCGACCAGCGTGCGGAATCGCTCTTCGCTCTCCCGGATCGCCGTTTCGGCCTGCTTTTGTTCCGTTTGGTCGATCACGACTACCACGGCCGTCTGCCGGCCGTCCTTCGGGCGCGGCTCGTACATGACCCGCAGCGTCCGCCAGCCGGCGCCTCCCGGCAGCGGCTCGCGCTCGAGCTCGTAGCTCACGTACTCGCCGGCTAGCGCCCGATCGAGGTGCGGTTTGATCTGTGGCCAACTGGCGGACAGCAGGTCCGGCACCCGCCGACCGACGATTTGATCCGGAGGGATGCCGAGTACCGCCGCGTAGGTGTCGTTCGCGAACAGGTACTCGTACCGGTCGTTCACCACAACCAGCCCGACCCGGGCCGCGCTGGTGACGATCGCCAGCAGCCGCTCCCGGTCGCGGAGCGCCACCGCGGCACTCATCCGGTCGGTGATGTCCTGGACCAAGCCGTCCAGTCGCGTCAGCCGCCCGTCTGTCCCCCGTGCGGCCCGGGCTTGGCAATGGACCCATTGCACTCTGTCGGCGGTGGTGACACGGAGATCGGTGGCGAACCGGTCCGACCCAACCCGGGCCGCCGCGAACTGGTCCAGAATCGCGCCCCGGTCGTCCGGGTGGACCAAGCTCAGGAGCGAATCGAGGGTTATGGGGCCGGCGGCTGCCGGGAACCCGAGCACCGCAGCCGCTTCCTCGGACCACTCGGAGCGGCCGGCGACCTCATCCCAGGTCCAACTCCCGAGCCGGGCAACCCGCAGCGCCTCCCGGAGCTGGTCGCGGGTCGCTTGGAGTGCGTGTTCGGTCCGCTTTCGTGCTGTGATGTCGGCGATGTATCCGTGCCACACGGTCGAGCCGTCCGCCTCTCGCTCGGGCGCCGACCGACCTTCGATCCAGAGTTCATCGCGGCCGGGCGGTCGGACGCGGAACTCCTCCCGCCACTGGAACAGCCCGCGCGCCGACTCCTCGATACTGGATCGCACGCGGTCCCGGTCGTCGGGGTGGATGAGCTCGGAGATCGGTGCGGCGTCTCGGGCAAGGGCGGCGGGGCCGATGCCGTAGATGCCCTCGATCCGCGGGCTGGAGTACAGAAAAGACGTAGTGCCGTCCGGGCGTAACCGGAAGGAGCACAGCACCAGGGGAACGGCCTCGACGAACCTCTGGAAACGGTCCCGTTCGGCCCGTAACTCTCGTTCGGCGTCCTTGCGGTCGGTGATGTCTCGGGAAATCCCTACGAGCCCGATGACTTCACCGTGCTCGTTGCGGTACGGGGCTTTGGTCGCGAGGAACGTGCGGGTGACCCCGGCCGTGGTCAGTTCCTCTTCCGTTGTTTCGGCCCGGTTGGCGGCCATCACCCGCCGGTCGTGATCCCGGACCATGCGGGCGCTGGCCGGGTCGAACAGCGCGGTGTCGTCGCGCCCCAGCAGCTCCGCCACCGGCCGACCGGCGAACTGTGCCGCGGCTTCGTTGAGCAGCAGGTAGCGCCCGTTGAGGTCCTTGACGAACACGGCGTCGGTGGTGCCGTCGGCGACGGCCCGCAGCAGCGCGCCGGCCCCGGCGAGCGTCTCGAGCTCGCGCCGCGCCAGGTAAAACACCAGCAGCGCCGACAGGAGCACGAATGCCGTCCCTTTTCCGGACGACAGCCAGAACGCCTCGTCGCTTCGCGCGCCGGCCCAAACGGCCCGGTCGGTCAGCCAGATCCAGGCGAGGCCGAACAGCAGGTATGCCCACGCGATGCGGGCGGGCCGAGGGGGCCGTCCGGAGAGCGCAAGACCCGAAGCAGATAGGGTAGCGCGGGTCCACATGGCGAGCTAACCGGGAGGGGCGATTCCCGGGCCTGGATCGAAAGGGAGAGACGACCGGGTGAGCGAGTTACCCACTCGAGTAAGAAGCATACCAGCGCGAGGTGTCGGCCGGAAGGCGGTACAAATAAATGTCCGGCCGCGGAGAGGTACAAGGCGGACGTTCAGATCACTTCGCGGCTGTCAGCGGGAACTTCGCGTCTAACTCGCGGTTCAGTTCCAACACGTTCACGAGCGGCTCGCCCACCAGCCCGGAGAGCGGCACGAACGAGTGCTCTCGGGCCAGCGATTCGATCTCTGCACGCACTTGCCCGGCGTTGGCGCCGGGCGGCGTCCGCTTTGCGGCAACGCGATCGAGTTGGTACACCGACAGCGCGTTTCGAAGCGTGATGTGCGGGTCCAGCCCCGCGCCGGACGCCGTTACCATGTCGGCCGGGACCGGTTCAAGATCCTGCACCTTATCGCGGTTCGCCGGGTCTTGCAGCCACATGTCGAAGAAGTTCGCGTGGACCGCCGCATCCGGCCCCGCCGGTACGATGCGTTTGGTAGCCGTTCCGTCGGTATCCCTCGATTCGACCGCCGCGGGCCATTTGCCGGGGTGCGTCTTGGCGAAGCTGGCGAAGAACCTGGCCACGAGGTCTTCCGGCTTCGGCTCGTCGGCCCTCGTGGGGTTCGCCTTCTTCCAATCCTCGACCACCTCCGGGTGGCTTTGCGCCCAGGCGAGGATGTACTCACCTTGTAGCCCGTATTTGTCCTTTGCGAGGTCGGTTTTCGCCCAGTTTGATGCGGCCACGGAGTATTCCCCGGCCCAGTCGGCGGCGCGGTCTGGCTTGAGCGAATACCACGCCTTAACGTCCTGCTGGGGCGTGCGGATCGCCGACGGCGATCCCTTCTTGTACTGAACGATCGACCCGAGCTGCTGCGCGACGCGGTCGCGCAGCTTCGGGTTGTTGGCGCCCCAGTTCGAGCCGCTCGCGGCGGCTCCGTTGTACCCCGCCGCCGACGGGCGCGGCCAGAAGTACTCGTCGCCGGTGAACGGCTGGGCGATCTGGCTCGACCCCACGACGCGGGGCGCGCCGTCCGGGCCGGGCGCAGTCAGCAGGCTGCCGTTCGCTTTCGTAGGGAACACCGCCTGACCGAACGCCCACAGCCCGAGCGGGTACAGGACGCAGCAAATGGCGGCACTCAGCACAACGAGCAGCAGATTCGAGAGCAGAGCTTTCATTGTTATTTCCCTTTCGCCCGGCGCGCCGGGCGGTGCGTGCAAAGGTGCGAATTACGCGAGCCCCAGCGCGGCGAGCGTCAAGTCGATGAACTTGATGCCGACGAACGGCGCGATCACCCCGCCGAGGCCCCAGACGAGCAGGTTGCGGCGCAGCAGCGCGTCGGCCCCGACCGGGCGGTACGTCACGCCTTTCAGGGCCACGGGGATCAGCAGCGGGATGATGACCGCGTTGAAGATCACTGCCGCCATGATCGCCGACACCGGGCTCGTCAGGTTCATGAAGTCGAGGGCCTTGAGCCACGGCAGTGTGGCCGCGAACAGCGCCGGGACGATGGCGAAGTACTTGGCCACGTCGTTGGCGATGCTGAAGGTGGTCAGCGCTCCGCGGGTCATCAGGAGCTGCTTGCCGATCTCGACGCACTCGATCAGCTTGGTCGGGTCGCTGTCGAGGTCCACCATGTTGCCGGCCTCTTTCGCCGCTTGCGTGCCGCTGTTCATCGCGACGCCGAGGTCCGCCTGGGCCAGCGCGGGCGCGTCGTTGGTCCCGTCGCCCATCATCGCCACCAACCGGCCGCCGTGTTGTTCCTTGCGGATGTACGCCAGCTTCGCCTCCGGGGTCGCCTCCGCGATGTAGTCGTCCACCCCGGCCTGCCCGGCGATGGCCTTCGCGGTCAGCGGGTTGTCGCCGGTCACCATGACCGTGCGGATGCCCATCTTCCGCAGCCGCTCGAACCGCTCGCGGATGCCGGGCTTGAGTACGTCTTCCAGCACCACGATGCCCGCGAGTCGGTTCCCTTCGCACACGAGCAGCGGGGTCGCCCCCTGGGACGCAATCGCGTTCACCTGCTCCTGCACCTGCGGCGGGACGACACCGCCGGTTTGCGCCAGGTGCCGCAGCATCGCGTCGACCGCGCCCTTGCGGATGCTGCGGCCGTCGGGCAAATCGATGCCGCTCATGCGGGTCTGCGCGGTGAACGCCACGAACTTCGACCCCGCGGGCGGGGGGGCGTCCACGGCGCCGGGGAGCCGGCGGTACAGTTCGACGATGCTCTTGCCCTCGGGCGTCTCGTCCGCGGCCGACGCCAGTGCCGCCAACCGGCCCAACTCCGCCGCGGCGAAGTGCCCGGCGGGGCGGAACTCGGTCGCGCGGCGGTTCCCGAGCGTGATGGTGCCGGTCTTGTCGAGCAGCAACGTGTCGATGTCGCCCGCCACCTCAACGGCTTTACCGCTCTTGGCGATCAGGTTGGCACGCAGCGCGCGGTCCATGCCGGCGATGCCGATGGCCGCGAGCAGGGCGCCGATGGTCGTGGGGATCAAGCACACCAGCAGCGCGACGAGGGTCGGGACATCGGTCCCGAGGCTCTTCAGCCCCGCGGCGCCCAAATAGCTCGCCATGTACTCTTCGGCGTACCGGGCCATCGGCCACAGGGTCGCGGTCACCACCAGGAAGATGAGGGTGAACGTGCTCAGCACCAGCGAGAGCGCGATCTCGTTCGGCGTGCGCTGTCGCGCGGCGCCTTCCACGAGCGCGATCATGCGGTCCAGGAACGACTGACCCGCGGACGCCGTGAGGCGGACGAGGATCGCGTCGGACAGCACCCGGGTGCCCCCGGTCACGCCGGAGCGGTCGCCGCCGGCCTCGCGCACCACGGGTGCGGACTCGCCGGTGATCGCCGACTCGTCGATGCTGGCCACCCCCTCCACAATCTCGCCGTCGCCGGGCACGAACTCGCCGGCCACCACCAGCACCAAGTCGCCCCGATTCAGTTGCGTGGACGAGACGCGGTCGGTAAACGCTTCGGGGTCGCGGCGCCACGCCGCGAGCGTGCCGGACGGCGCCCGCTCGGCGTTCGCGCTGCGCAGCCGGCGGGCCGGCGTTTCTTGGCGGGTTTTGCGCAGCGCGTCGGCCTGTGCCTTACCGCGGGCCTCGGCCAGCGCCTCCGCGAAGTTCGCGAACAGCACCGTCAGGAACAGCCACACGTCCAGCGCGACCAGGTACCCGAGCGAGGCGAGCGTGGAACCGGGCGCGAAGACCTTCACCCCGGTGTAGCCGATCGACAGCACGGTACCGATCTCCACGGTGAACATCACCGGGTTCTTCCACAGGAGGTCCGGCCGGAGCATCACGAACGCGCGGACCAGCGCGGACTTGAGCAGGTCGGGGGCGAACAGCCCTTGCTTGCGGCTGAGTCGGCGCGCCTGTTTCAGGTCGTCGGCGGTCGGGTTCGGAAGCGTTGCGGTACTCATTGAATTCCTTGAATTCGCAGTGCGGGGGTCGGGACGCAGAATTCCCAGGAGGGCGCCCTTGGTTCCGCGCCCCGAACGGAAATCACCGGCCGAACGGGAGCGGTCCGAAGTGCTCGGCCACCGGCCCCAAAGCCGCGATCGGCAGGAACATCAGCGCGCCCACGAGCAGAATCGTGCCCAGCAGCACGCACCCGAACGTGACCGTGTCGGTGCGGAGCGTGCCCGAGGTGAACGGGGTCGGCTTCTTGCCGCCGAGGCTCGCCGCGAACGCGATCGGGGCGATGACCGGGATGAACCGCGCGAGGATCATCACCAGTCCGCACGCGATGTCCCAGTGCGGGGCATACGGCGCGGGGGCGCTCGCGTTCTTGTCGGCGTCGCTGAACCCGAACGTGTCGCCCAGCCCTTCGAAGCCGGAGCCGTTGTTGGCGGACGACGAGGTGAACTCGTACACCCCCTCGCCGAACCCGTGCGCGCCGGGGTTGTTGGTGGACGGGTCGAGCCAGCCGGCCGCTGCGAATAGCCCCAGCGGGGCCAGTATCAGGATCGGGTGCGCGAGGAGCGCCAGGGCGGCGAGCTTCATCTCGCGGGCTTCGACCTTTTTGCCCAGGTACTCCGGCGTTCGGCCCACCATCAGCCCCGCGAGGAACACCGCGACGACGAGGTAGATCAGCATGTTGATGAGGCCGACGCCGATGCCGCCGAACGCGCAGTTGAGCCACATCCCGGTGAGTGGCGCCAGCCCCGCGAGCGGGTTCAGGCTGTCGTGCATGCAGTTCACCGACCCGTTGCTGGTGCAGGTGGTAGCCGCCGCCCACGTCGGCCCGGCGCCGGGGCCAAACCGCAACTCCTTGCCCTCCAGGTTGCCCGTGTCTTGCGTCACCGGCAGGCCCACACGTTCGCGGGTGGCGTGGTCGGGCAGCGGCTTCTGCTCGATGCCCCCCTCGCTGTTGAGCGTGGTGACGGTGGGCGGTTGTCCCTTTGCGTCGAGGATCGCCGGGCCGCCGGCCAGACCCGGGTTCGGCTTCGCGGTGTCGTGGTGAAGCCCCCAGGAGGTCAGGGCGGTCAGGATCACGAGCGACACCCCGAAGATGACGCCCGCGTGCCGGCGGTTGCGGATCATGTGACCGAACATTACCAGGCACGCCATCGGAATGAGGATGATGCACACGCACTCGATCACGTTGGTCCACGCGGTCGGGTTCTCGAGCGGGTGCGCCGAGTTCGGTCCGAAGAACCCGCCGCCGTTGGTGCCGATTTGCTTGATCGCCACCACCGCGGCGACCGGCCCGCGGGCGATCGTTTGTAGTTTGGCGGAGCTGTCGTCGGTGGTGCCCAGGGCCCCGACCTGAAGCGTCGGAACGTCCTGGTTCCCCCGGAACGTCATGGGTGTGCCGCCGGCGATCAGCAGAAGGCCTACCACCACCGAGAGGGGCAGGGCAACGTAGACCAGCCCGCGCCACACGTCGAGGTTGTAGTTGCCCACGATTATTGCGGGGGAGCTTCCCGCTTGTTCTGCTGCCCCAGCGGTCTTATCGCCGCGCAGGCCGCGGATCACCGCCAGCAGGGCCGCCAGTCCGATCGCCGGGGTCATGAACTGCTTGTACATGATCCCGAAGATCTGGCTCCCGTATGTCAGGTGGACCTCGCCGCTGTAGTGCTGGAGGTTCGTGTTCGTGAGGAACGAGCAGGCGGTGTTGAAGATCGTGAAGGGGGACAGCATCCCCTTGCTGTCCGGGTTCAGGAACGCGGGGTGCCACGGCTGCGTGGCGAGCACCACGAACCCGAACACGAACAGGACCGCGTTGGACAGCAGCATCGCGGACACGTACTGCTTCCAGTTCTGGCCGCCGGTGTCGATGAGCCGCTCGATCGCGTTGCTGGGGCCGGCGCGGTCGAGCACGCGGGCCATGTACCGGCCCAACGGGATCGACAGCGCGACGGTCAGGCCGATAATCAGGATCGGCAGAAGTATCATGGTGGTGCCATTCGGGGTAAATGGTGTCAGATCCGCACGCGCGGCGCGCGGGGGTGCCGGAACCGCTCATGCGGTTCGGACCGTTTCGTTCGGGCCGCCCCGCGCCTAGGGGCGGGCGCGGGACCCGGGGGCGCTCGCCGCGGGCAGGAGCTTCCAGCCCAGGAGAGCGAACCACACGGTCACGATGGCGGCGAGCGCGGCCACCACCTCCAGCACGGCAGACGCGGGCATAAATCCTCCGAGTTAGAACCGCTCGGGGCGCAACAGCGCCGCGAGTAAATAGCCCAATAGGAACAGCGTCACGAGCGCGGTGAACCAGAGCATGGCGTCCTCACACCTTGTCGCAGGCTTCGACGAACAGGAACATGAGCGCAACGGACGCCAGCCCGAGGAGCAGCAGCGCGGGCAGCCAGATCGTTTCGTTCATCGCGGAACCCTCGGCAGCGGAATTGCGAAACGACTCATTGGCAGGCCGCGTGCCGAAGCGGCCCGAATCACGGAACGACTAGAAATCCCAGCAGTTCCGCAGGGGACCCGGACGCGGGGCCTGGACCATTCGGTTGCAACCCGCACGGCGAGGATTGCAATTTGCAACCCGGCAGAACCATGCAAACTTCACGCGGTACGCTTCAGTTGCTGGTGATCGACGACGAGGCCAGCCTGCGGCGCACGATCCGCATCGCGCTCGAGAGCTTCGGTCACACGGTGAAGGACGCCGCGAACCGCGCGCAGGCGCTCGAGGCGCTTCGCGCGCAGCGGTTCGACCTCGCGTTCCTCGACCTCAAGCTCGGCCCCGAAAAGGGTCTCGAACTGCTCCCCGAACTGCTGGCGGTGGCGCCGGGCCTGCACGTCGTCATCGTCACGGCGCACGCGAGCCTGGACACCGCGATCGAAGCGCTCCGGAAGGGCGCGTTCGACTACCTGCCGAAGCCGTTCACGCCGAACCAGCTCCGCTTGGCCCTCGACCGGTCGGCGCTCGTCCGCGGGCTGCGCGACCGGGTGGCGGCGCTCGAAGAACAGGTCCGGCAGCTCCCGCCGGAGGTCGAACTGGACTCCGCAGAGCCGTCGGTCCGCGCGGCCCTGGACGTGGCGCTCCAGGTGGCCCCGACGGAAGCGACGGTGCTGGTGCGGGGCGAGAGCGGCACGGGCAAGGGGGTGCTCGCCCGGGAACTGCACGCGCGCAGCAAGCGGGCCGCGCGCCCGTTCGTGACCGTTCACTGCCCGAGCCTGTCCGCGGACCTGCTGGAGAGCGACCTGTTCGGGCACGCGAAGGGTGCGTTCACCGGGGCGGTTGCCGACAAGATCGGCAAGGTGGACGCGGCCGACGGGGGGACGCTGTTCCTCGACGAGATCGGCGACCTGCCGCTGGCGCTCCAGCCGAAGCTGCTGCGGCTGATCCAGGACAAGACGTACGAGCGGGTGGGCGAGCCGGCGGCCCGGAGCGCGGACGTGCGGATCGTCGCGGCGACCAACCGCCCGCTTGAGGTTGAGGTGCGGGCCGGGCGGTTCCGCGAGGACCTGTTTTACCGCTTGAACGTGATCGAAATCACCATGCCCGCGCTGCGTCAGCGCCGCGGGGACGTGTTGCCGCTCGCGCGCCACCTGTTGAGGTTCTTCGCCCGGCAGTCCGGGAAGCCGGTGACCGGGTTCACGCCCGAGGCGGAAGCGGCACTGGACGCTTACCCGTGGCCCGGAAACGTTCGCGAGCTGCGGAACGCGGTGGAGCGCGGAGTCATCCTGACACGCGAAGAGCGTGTGGGTCTGGAACACATGCCGGGTCAACTCACGGCCGCCGGGGGCGGGGCGGCGCGGGTCGAACTCGGCGGCCCGGTCACGCTCGAAGCCCTCGAGGCGGAACACATCCGCCGCGTGGTCGCGGCGGCGCCGTCGCTGGACGAGGCGGCGCGGGTGCTCGGCATTGACCCGAGTACGCTGTACCGTAAGCGCAAGAAAACCGGTCTCTCGTGAGGAAATGCATGGCGCTGTTTGATTGGCTGCTCGGGCGCCCACTCGCCACCGCCGAGGAGGAGGGGGAGCGGGTCGGCCCCGTCACCGGGGTGCCGGTGCTGGGCCTTGATGGCTTGGCGTCGGCCGCGTACGGCCCCGAGGCCGCCTTAACGGTGCTTCTCGCCATTGGAGCCGGAGCGACCGGACTCATCGGCCCGATCACGCTGCTGATCGTCGGCCTGCTGTTCCTTGTGTTCCTGTCGTACCGGCAGACGATCGCCGCGTATCCCGGTGGGGGCGGGTCTTACACGGTCGCAAAAGAGAACTTGGGGGGTCGTGCGGGCCTGCTGGCCGCGGCGGCGCTGATGATCGACTACGTGCTGGTGGTGGCGGTCGGCATCTCCGCTGGCATCGGCGCGCTGGTGTCGGCGTTGCCGGCGCTGCAACCACACACACTTGCGCTGTGCTTGGTGGTGCTGGCCGCGCTGGCGATCATCAACTTGCGGGGCGTGCGCGAGTCCGGAGCCGCGCTGGCGGTTCCGACGTACCTCTTCGTGGGAGCGCTGTTCGGGGTGCTGGCCGTCGGGGTGTGGAAAGTGATCGCGGCCGGCGGCCGGCCGGTGCCGGTGGTGCCGCTACCGGCACCCGGTGCCACGACGGAGGCCGTTGGGGTGTGGCTGCTCGCGAAAGCGTTCGCCAGTGGTTGCACCGCGATGACCGGCGTCGAGGCGGTCAGCAACGGGGTTCCCGCTTTTCGAGAGCCGCGGACCGTCAACGCCCGGCGCACGCTCGCCGCCGTGATCGTCATTCTATCGGCCCTGCTGCTCGGGATCGCGTATCTGTGTCGGGCGTACGGGGTCGTCGCGACCGAACCCGGTCGGCCCGGGTACGACAGCGTCATTTCGCAGCTCGTGGCCGCGGTCGCGGGGCGCGGGGCCGTCTACTACGTCACCATCGGGTCGGTGCTGGCGGTGCTGTGCCTGTCGGCGAACACCGGGTTCGCCGACTTCCCGCGGCTGTGCCGCGCCGTGGCCCACGACGGGTACCTGCCGCACGGGTTCGGGCACCGCGGCCGGCGGCTCGTCTACACACGCGGGATCGTCGTGCTGACGGCCTTATCGGCGGGCCTGCTGGTCGCGTTCGATGGGGTGACGGACCACCTGATCCCGCTGTTCGCGGTCGGCGCGTTCCTGGCATTCACCCTTTCGCAGCTCGGGATGGTGGCCCATTGGGTCAAGGCCGGCGGCCGCGGGGCGCGGGGCGCGGTCGTTGTCAACGCCGCCGGCGCGCTCGGCACCGCCGTCGCTCTGGCCGTGGTGCTGGTCGCCAAGTTCGCCGACGGGGCGTGGGTAACGGTCTTGCTTGTCGCGGTGCTGATGTCTGCGTTTCTCGGGGTGCGGCGGCACTACCGTGCTGTAGCCGGCCAGCTCTCGACCGCCGATCCGCTGGACACGAGTGACCTGTCCCCGCCGTTAGTCGTAATACTGGTGCGCGGCTGGTCGAAGCTGACGAGGAAGGCCACCCGGCTCGCCATGCGGCTGTCGCCGGAGGTGTACGCCCTCCACATTGCCGCCGACGATCTCCAACTTCAGGCGCTCGAAGAGGAGTGGGCGAAGCGGGTCGCCGAGCCGTGTCGCTCGGCCGGGGCGACGGCGCCGAAGCTCATCGTGGTGACCTCGCCGTACCGGCGCCTTTACACGCCGCTCATGGAGTTTCTGGCGGACCTGGAGCGCGCGCACCCGGGACGGGCGATCGCGGTCGTGGTGCCGGAACTGGTCGAGCACCGGTGGTACCACTATCTGCTGCACAACCAGACCGCAGCAATCATCAAGGGCTACCTGTACTTCAGCGGGCTGGAGCGGGTTTCGGTGGTGAACGTGCCGTGGTACCTGCGCGAGTGACCGCTCGGAACAGGATCCGATCTTATCTCGCACCGGCAGTCCATATGACGCTACGCACACGTATCCTTCTGTCCCTCGCCCCGCTCGCGCTGCTGCTGGTCGCGCTGGGCGCGGCGGGCGTCGTGCTGCTCGACCGCGTGGGCGGGGGCATCGATGCCATCCTGCGCGAGAACTACGTGAGCGTGCAGGCCATGTTCCGATTGGGCGAGGCGGCCGAGCGGATCGATTCGTCGTTCCAGTTCGCCCTGGCGGGCCGCGAGGCCGACGCGGCCCGCCAGTTCGAGGCGAACTGGGTTGTGCTCGAGGAGCAGTTCGCGGTCGAGGCCGCGAACGTCACGATCCACCCGACGGAGGACGAACTCGTTTCCCGGCTGCGTGGCCTAAAAGCGGAGTACCGCGAGCGGGGGCGCCAGTTTTATGCGCTGCCCCCTGGCTCGCCCGAGCGAACGGCCATGTACTTCGGCCCCTCCGGACTGTTGGAGCGGTTCAACGAGAGCAAGGCCGTGGCGGGCGAGATTCTGCGCGTGAACCGAGAGAACATGGAGCAGGCCCGCGACCGCGCGCGCGACACTGCCCGCACGGCAATGGGCACGTTCGCGGCCGCACTTGGCCTAGTCGCGCTCCTTCTCGCGGGGGCCGGTTGGTACTTGTTACGCACGATACTCGGGCCGATCCGGGCCGTGACCGAGGCGGCGCACGCGATCGGCGGTTCCGGGCAACTCGAGCGCACGGTTCCTGTGTTCGGCCGGGACGAACTCGGGCGGCTCGCCGCCGCGTTCAACGTGATGACGCGCGAGCTGCGCAAATATCGGAGGTCCAACCTCGACAGGCTCGTGCGGGCGCAGCGGACCGCGCAGGCGACGATCGACTCGTTTCCGGACCCGGTGCTGGTGGTCGACCCGACGGGCCGCGCCGACCTCGCGAACCCGGCGGCGCGGGCGCTGTTCGGCGTCGGCCCCACGGCGCAGGGCGACCCGGGGCCGGTGTGGTCGCCGCCCGAGCCGCTCGGCGGGCCGGTCGCGGACGCGCTCCAACTTCAGCGCCCCTACCAGCCGGACCAGTTCGACCAGACCGTTTCGTTCCGGCTCGGCGGTGAGGATCGCACCTACCTCCCTCACGTGCGGCCGATCCGCGATCCGCACGGGGACACGCTGGGCGCGGCGGTGGTGCTCCACGACGTGACCCGGTTCCGGCTCCTGGATCAGTTCAAGAGTGACCTTGTGGCGACCGTGAGCCACGAACTGAAGACGCCGCTCACCTCGGTGCGGCTCGCGGTTCACGTTCTGCTTGAAGAGACCGTCGGGCCGCTGACCGTGAAGCAGACGGAACTCCTCATCGACGCCCGCGACAGCGCCGAGCGCTTGCTCGCGCTCATCGAGCAACTGCTCTCACTCGCCCGGCTGCAAAAGCCGCACGACGAGGGGGCGTTTCACCCCGCAGATCCCGCAGAGCTGCTCCGCACGGCCGCCGATGCGGCTCGTGCTCGTGCGGACGACAAGCACATCACGCTCGCGGTGAACACGAACGCCGTTGTGCCCGCGGTGGTGGTGGACAGGGATCGGTTCGGACAGGCGCTCGGCAACTTGCTGAACAACGCGATCACCTACACGCCTCCGGGCGGCACGGTCGCACTCGCGGCCGGTACGACGACCGACGGGGCCGTCGTCCTGAGCGTCGCGGACACCGGGGTGGGCATCCCGCCCGAGCACTTGGCGCACGTGTTCGATCGGTTCTTTCGGATCCCGGGTCAGAGCGAGGAGGGCGGGACCGGGCTCGGTCTCGCCATCGTGAAAGAGGTGGTGGTCGCCCATCGCGGTACGGTCACCTGCGAGAGCGAACCGGGGAAGGGGACGACGTTCCGCATCACACTCCCGGCGCACCTCGCGGAGGGCCGCTCGTGAGCACCGACACCCGTCCCAGCCCGGAGCTGTTCTTGTCGCTGTTGCGCGAACAGCAGCGCGGCCGGCTGAAGGTCTACCTCGGTTTTGCCCCCGGTGTCGGCAAGACCTACGAGATGCTTCAGGAGGGGCAGCGCCTCAAACGGCAAGGCGTCGATGTGGCCATCGGCGTGGTCGAGACGCACGGCCGGGCGGACACGCTGGCGATGGTCGGCGAACTGGAGCGGGTGCCGAGCCGGAAGCTCGAGTACCGCGGCGTCGTACTCGAGGAGATGGACCTGGACGCGGTGCTCCGCCGACGCCCCACGGTCGTGCTGGTGGACGAGTTGGCGCACACCAACGCCCCCGGCGGGCGGCACGGTAAGCGGTACCAGGATGTGGAGGAACTGCTCCGGGCCGGCATCAGCGTCATCACCACCATGAACGTGCAGCACCTCGAAAGTTTGTACGAGATGGTGGAGCGGTTCACCGGGGTGAAGGTGAAGGAGCGGGTGCCGGACTACGTCCTCGCCCAGGCGCACCAAGTGGTGAACGTGGACCTGCCGGCGGAAGACCTCCAGGAGCGGATGCGGGCCGGGAAGATATACCCCGCGGAGCGGATCGAACGTGCGCTGGCGAACTTCTTCACGGAACCGAACCTGAACCAGTTGCGCGAGATCGCTCTGGAGCAGGTGGCGCACGTGCTGGACCGCCGGCGCCAGGAGCGGGAGCGCGACTCGGGCGTTGCGAATACGTCCGAGCGGGTGATGGTGTGTGTGTCGAGCCGCAGCCCGAACGCGCTGAAGCTGCTGCGCAAGGGCGCGCGGCTCGCCGATCGGTTCGGCGCCCCGTGGTACGCGGTCTACATCGAGACTCCTTCCGAGCGCACCGAGTGGGTGGACGCGGCGACCGAGCGCCGGCTGACGGACTCGCTCACTCTGGCTCAGCAGTTGGACGGCGTTCCGCTGCGGTTCAAAGGGGCCAGCTTACCGGACGCCGTGTCGTCGTTCGCGCGCGAGTACGGGATCACGCACATCGTCATCGGGCGGTCGCGGCGCGCTTGGTACCGGCGGCTCTTCCGCGCGAGCGTGTTGGATCAACTGCTGCGGACCGTGGCGGGGGTCGATGTGGTCGTGGTCGACACGGGCGGGTAGCGGACCGGTCCGACGCGATCCCGCCGGGAGCGATGTGCTCGATCCGAGTTCGCGTCACTCGGCGGGGCGCTGGTACTCCGGGGGCAGTTCGGTGACGCGCCGGACCTCGATGTTGCGGAAAAAGATTTCGCCCTTGATCGACTGGAACCGGATGCGCCCGCGGCGGAGCGGTTCGTCCGGCGGGTCCGCCCGGCGCGACCGGGCCAGCGACAGCACCGGCATGTCGTTGATGACGTGGACCGCCCAGTCGTCGACGCACACGATCGCGGCCCGGTTCCACCGGCCCACCGGGACCTCCGCGAGCAACTCGGGGTCGATCCGCCGGCCGCCCGGGCGTACCGGTTCCACCCTCCCGCCGCGGATCACGCCGACATCGATCCGGAGCAGGTCGTTGAGCCGTCGGTACTCGCCGGCACGCTGGAGGTGCAACTGCATTCCGTGCGTGCCGCGCGAGCCGAGCTCCCCGGTGCAGTGGTACCGCACGCTCGCGTAGTGCTCGCCGGCCGCTTCCGCCCAGCGGTACTCGAACCGCAGGTGGAAGTTCTCGAACTCCCGGCCCGACTCGACGCTCCCTAAACCCGTTCCGGTCGCCCGCACCGCCGGCCGGCCGTCGAGCGTGACCAGCCCGAACATGCTTTGCGGGCCGACCCCGATCGGGGTGACGCCATCGGGCACCACCGGCGTCCACTGCCCCAGATCGTGCTCATCCAGTAGCGGTTCCCAGGTGTCCACCGTTGCGAACGCGCCGGGCTGGCGCGCCCGGCCGGGTGCGGGCAGCAGTTCCCACGCCGCCCACGCGCCGGCCGCGAGAAGCGCCCCGAGCGCGAGCGCTGCGGGCCAGAGGCGTGGCCGCGGCGGGGCGAGCACCGCTTCCAGGTCGGCGAGCAGCGCCGCGGCCGACGGATAGCGGTCGTCCGGTCGCGTGGCCATTGCGCGCCGGACGATCCGGGCAATCCGCCCGGGCACCGCCGGGTTCAGGGCGCGCGGGTCCGGAGCCGGCTCGCGGAGCTGTTCCGCCACCACCTCCGTTACCGTCGCGCCGGCGTAAGGCGCTGAGCCGGTGAGTAACGCGAAGTACGCGGCCCCGAGCCCGAACACATCCGTGCGCTGGGTCAGCGGTGCCCCGTCGCGCTGTTCGGGGGCCATGTAGGCGGGCGTGCCGGCGGTGGAACCCGGGACGGTGACGGTGCCGTCCGAAGCCGACAGGCTGAAGTCGGCGAGCTTGGCGAGCACGCCGCTGCCGGTCGAGCCGTCCGGCGTGCCGGCCCGCTCCGGTAGCAGGATGTTGCCGGGCTTTACGTCCAGGTGCAAGAACCCGGCCCCGTGGATCGCGACCAGCCCGCGGCACGCGTCCACCAGGACGCGGGTGGCGAACCGCCAGTCGAGCGCCCCGTCGCGCTTGAGCCGGTCGGCGCAGCTCCCGCCGGACACGCGCTCCAGTACCAGGAACGCGACCCCGTTCGTCTCTCCGGCTTCGAACACAGCGACCACATTGGGGTGCAGTAACTGTCCGGCGAGGCGGGCCTCGCTCAGCAGCCGCTCGCGGGCGTGCGGGTCGGCGGCCCGCGCGTCCGGCAGCACCTTGACCGCCACTTTTCGGTCGATGACCGGGTCGGCCGCCTCGAACACAACCCCCATTCCGCCGCGCCCGAGCACCCCGGTGAGCCGGTACTTGCCCAGCACGTCGCCGACCGCCGGCGCTGCCGGGCCGAACGCCGCGCGTACCGCCGCCGCACGGCCCGGGAAGCGTTCGACGTACTCCGCTGCTTGCGGGTGCTCCCCGGCGGCCCGGCGCTGCTCGAGCTCTAGCGCGACCAGTTCGGTCAGGAGCGCGTCGCGGGCCGCCGGCTCGACCTGCTCCACGTAGTCCTCGATCCGCGCGCCGGCCCCGGCGCGCTCGAACGCGACGCACACGGCGTCCACGCGGCGTTTGGCGCCGGTGGGTAGTCCGAGGAACGTGGAGGGGGCGGTGTCGGGCATGGAGTCGCCTGTTCAGTACCCGGGCCGGGCGTCGGGCTCGGCCGGCGGGTCGGATTCCCAGATGTCGCGGATCAGGGCGAGCCGGCGGCACACGGTGCGGACCGTGCAGCCGAGCCGCTCGGCGATCTCCTCGTTCGTGTACCCGTCCAGCTTGAACCGGGCCAGCTCCCGCAGTTCGTCCGAATCGAGTTTGTCGAACAGCATCCGGATCTCGTCCCCCACCGCCGCGGCCAGTGCCGGGTCCACTATGGAGCCGGGAACGTCGTCGGGCAACTCGTCGGTGGGGCGGCCTCGTTTTTGGGCCGACTGGTGTTTGCCCCAGTCCACCGCCTTTCGAGCGGTCAGCACCACCAACAGGTGCCACAGGTCGTCACGGCTGGCGAGCCGGGCGAACTTCTGACCCGAGGCGGCCCGGCAGAACTGGAAGAACGCGGACAGGGCCACGTCCTCGGCGTCGGCGGCGCGCCCGACCATGCGCCCGGCGGCCAGTGACACCATGCGGCGGAAGTACCGGTCCCAGAGCGGCCGTGCGGCGTCACCGTCGCCGGCGGCGAGGCGCTGAACCCAGGCGGTAATGGAACCTTCGGTCATCACGCGGTTGGGACGTAGTTGAAGAGAAAAATCGTAACAAATCGATCGGCCGTGTCACCCCCGGAACCGGTTTGTCGTGATCCTCTCTGAGGCGATACTCTCCTTCCGCTTCATTTTCCCTGTTAATCACCCGCGCGGAAAGGCAAAAACGTGCCCCGTTCCGTCGTACCGTTCGCCGCACTGGTCGCGGTCGTGCTGTCGGTGTCGTTTGCCCAGTCGGAACCGCCCGCCAAGGGCGACAAACCGGTGCGGGTCGCGCTGTTCGCCGGTGGCGGTGCCGCCAAGACCAAGGGGCCGGCGGCGGCGGCCGTCGAGAAGACCCCCGGGTTCGAGGTCACGCTCGTGACCGGTGAAGACATCCGCGCCGGCGCCCTCAAAGACTTCCGGGTGCTGATCCAGCCCGGCGGGAGCGGGTCCGCTCAGGCGAAGGACCTGGGCGAAGAGGGCCGCGCGAAGGTGAAGCAGTTCGTGAAGGACGGCAACGGGTACATCGGCATCTGCGCCGGCGCGTACCTCGCGAGCCGCAGCTACGACTGGTCCCTGCACATCCTCGACGCCGAAGTGCTCGACCGCGCCCACTGGGCGCGCGGCACCGGCGACGTGGAACTGCGGTTCGGCCCCAAAGGCAAGGAGTTCTTCGACACGAAGGCGGAGAAGTTGACCGTTTACTACGGCCAGGGGCCGCTGCTCGCGCCGGGCAAGGACGACGCCATCCCGGATTACGAGGAACTGGCGACTTACGAAACCGAGATTTTCAGCAAGGGCGGGGCGAAGCCCGGAGTGATGAAGGGCACGACCGCTGCCGCCCGCGGCAGCTACGGCACCGGGCGGGTGTTCTGCTGGAGCCCGCACCCCGAGAAGACCGACACGCCGGAGGCAAAGGCCCTGTTCCGCAAGGCCCTGCTCTGGACCGCCGGTAAAGAATAGCCCGCCGCCGACCGCTCACGCCGACTCTCCATTCCCGCTGCCCGGCCGGTCGCCCGCACGACCGGCCCGTTGATTCGCTATTCATTTTTGAGGGATTGCCATGCCTCCCGTCCGACCCCGCCGCGGGTTCACGCTGATCGAGTTGCTCGTCGTTATTGCGATTATCGCGATCCTGATCGGGTTGCTGTTGCCCGCCGTGCAGAAGGTCCGCGAAGCCGCCGCGCGCATGAAGTGCCAGAACAACCTCAAGCAGATCGGGCTCGCCGCGCATAACTACGAGAATTCCCGCGGCGGCTTGCCTCCGGTCGCCTACGACGACACAAAGATGGATGATCAGACGCCGACGTTTCCGCTCCAGCTTCCGACCGGGCAGTTGCCGCGTAGCATCCACTTCATCCTGCTGCCGTACATCGAGCAGGAGAACGTGCAAACTAAGTACGATCCGACGAAAGACTTTCGTGATACAGTGAACCGCCCGCTGGCGCAGTCGCGGATTCCGGTGTATGTGTGCCCGTCGGCCCCGGGCGGCGACCGCACTCGCTCCTTTGGCGTAACCGGCTTCGGCGGCGGTACGGTGACCGGGTACGTGACCGACTACTTGGTGTTCGCCCGCTGTCGGAGCACCATTAACACAACCACGCTGTTGTCGAGCAGCGTGAACAGTTCCTGGAGCACGGCGACCCGGCCCAACATCGACACCCCGATCGTGGGCATCACCGACGGTACTTCGAACACGATTCTGATGGTGGAAGCCGCAGGTGGCCCGCAGGAATACCGATTGGGTAAGCTGTACAGCACCTCGAACACAACCAACACACAGTTGTGGGCGGACTACCGCAACTATCACGTCTTCGACGGCTCAGACCCGAGTACGGGCGTTTCGGACAACTCGTCCAGCACCCGCGCCAACCGGACGCTGGCGTTCAACGGGACGAACGACGCCGAACCATATTCGTTCCACTCGGGCGGCATGAACATTGTGCGGGCCGACGGATCGGTGGCCTTCATCCGTCAGTCGGTTACGATCGGTGTGTTTGCTGCGCTGCTCACTCGCAGTCACGGCGAAGTGCTGACGGATTACTAACGCTGTAACCGCGGGCGTCACGGACTCGTGACGCCCGATCCCCTTTCTCCTTTCAAGGCCCGTCATGCTGCCACTTCGTCGGTTCGTTCTTATCACGGTCGCCCTGACGCTTGCGGCTGTCGTTGCCCTGGCTGACGCGCCGGTCGCACCGACGCCCCACGCGATCGGGAAGCCGCCGACGAGTCCCTTGGTGGCGGTCGAGCCGGGCGAGTTCCCGGTGATCCTCTCGGCTCCGCACGGCGGCACCAAGGACGTGCCCGGTGTGTCGCCCCGGAAGGGTGACGGGTTGCCGGTCGGCGGGAGCGGGTTCTTTGCCGGGCGAGACGGCGGAACGGAAGAGCTGGCGCACGCGACGGCCGCGGCGATTGCCAAGAAGACCGGCAAGAAGCCGTACCTCGTGGTCGCGCAGTTCCACCGCAAATTCATTGACGCGAACCGCCCGCCCGAGATCGCCTACGAGGACCCGAAGGCGAAGCCGACCTACGACGCCTACCGCAGCACCCTGGCGTCCTACTGCCGCGAGTTGAAGAAGCGGTACGGCCGCGGGCTGCTGCTGGACATTCACGGCCAAGGGCGCATGAAGGACACGGTCATTCGCGGCACCAAGGACGGAAAGACGGTCGCGCTGCTGGTCCAGCGGTACGGCGAGAAGGCGCACACCGGTCCGAACAGCTTCTTCGGGCTGCTCGCCGCGGGCGGGTACAAGGTGTACCCCGAGAAACTTGCGGACAAGGAGTACGCCACGCTCAGCGGCGGCGACATCGTGCAGACCTACGGCAGCGGAGACTACGGCATCGACGCGATCCAGTTGGAGTTCGGCGGCGACTTCCGCGACGCCGCGAGCCGCACTGCGACCGCCGACAAAGTGGCCGCGGCGGTCGCAAAGTTCACCGAACTCTACCTCTCCGACAAATGACACGGTGAGTTCGTCTCTTGTGTGTCGGCGCGGACCACTTGAAACGATCGGGTCGCGTGGGCGACGCATGTCGTCACCCACGCGGCCCGATCCTCACTCTTTGACAGCACTGATACACGGCGGATGCGGAGGAGCGTTCCCGTCCGCCGGATGGGTTCAGGGCGCGGCCTTCTTAACCTCGGGGTTGGCCAGAAGGTATTTCTGGCGCTGCTCGGCGAATGCCCGGACGTTCATCCCCTGCGACCCACGTCCGAAGCCACCGCCGCCGCCACCAGCGCTGGGCGCGTTGTCGTCGGTGTTCCGCTTGAACGCCTCGAAGGAGTCGAGCTTCCGGGTGTCCAACTCCACTTCCGTCTCGATCAGCTTGCGGTACTGAGCGACGACCGGCCCGAGCGCGTTCCAGTCGAGTGACTCTTCCGCGATCCGCTTCACGTTCGCGAGGTACTTGGCTCGCAGCGCGGGCACCGCGAGCAACTTACTCCGGAGTGGTTTGCTGGCGTCGTTCAGCCCGACGAGCGGGTCGAGTTCGACCCCGCGTCCGCCGCCGCCACCGGCTCCGCCCGGCCCACCCGGGAAGCCACCACCCGGACCGCCGGGGAAGCCGCCACCCGGCCCGCCGAACCCGCCGGGACCGCCGGGCGCACGCTCCTTCATCTCCTTGAACTGTTTGAACTGCTCGGCGGTCAGCAGCTTTTCGAGTTTCGCCTCGGTTTCCTTCTGGATTTCGGCAAGTTGCTTCTTCTGCTCCGCGGTGAGTTGGAGCGCCTCCTGAAGCGGCGCGGGCAGCACTTCACCAGGGGGCAGCGGCCGGAATCCGCCCCCGCCCGGTCCGCCCATTCCGGGACCACCCATTCCAGGGCCGCCGGCCGGGCGGAACGCCTCGTTCATGTCGTGCGGGATGACATGGAACTTGCCTTTCTCGTCCAGGTAAACGCTGTAATCGCTGGACCGGATCCAGTACCCGTCGCAGTTGATGAGCGCGGCGTCCAGGGCCAGGAACCACAGGATGTTGTCCACGTCCGCGATCGGCTTCAGCGCCTCTTCGAGCTTGTTCGGCGGGGTCTGGTTGAGCACCTTGCAGAAGTTCACCAGAGCCTTCCAGGCGTCCTCGTTCTCACCGCTCTTCATCTCGAAGATGCGCTTGTACGCGGCGGGGTCGTCGCCGAAGTACTCCAGCCCCCCGCGCCCGCCCGGCGAGCCGCGGACCTTCCACCGGGTGCCCTTCGTTGTCTTGTAGTTCTCGCTGAGGAACACCTTGTCGAACTGCTGAACGCTGACGTAAACGCCCCAGCTCTCGCCGTTGATGACCACCTTCACAAAGTTCGCCTTCGGGGTGGGGGTGTACTTGTTGGCGATGTGCGAGTACAGCACCGTGCTCATCAGCGACGGGTCCTCGTGCGCGTTCAGCAGGTTCAGCGTCTTGTAGCCGTAGAGCCGCTGCTTCCCGTCGGCCATGTCGAACGACATGTTGAGCGACCGCTTGGACCCGGCCCCCACCCCCATGTACGACGACATCCCCCGGAAGTGGACGCCCACGTTCGGGTACCGCTTGCCGTCCACCGTGACGGTCGCGGGCAGGTCCACGTCGGTGCCGTGGAAGTCCTGCATCTCCGACTCCCAGTCGGCGTTTTCGAACTCCAGAAACAGGGTGCGGAGGACGCTCGCGTCGTACAACTTGGCGTCCGGATAGTTCTTCACCTCGGCCGGGCTCACCTTCGGGCCGGGTTTGCCGCTCTCGCCGCCTTTTCCGAACCCACCCTTCGGACCGCCGAACCCGCCCCGGCCGCCCTTCTTGGCGGCCTCGCGCGCCGGCCTACGCTCGTCCGCGTTGAGCCAGCCGTCCTTGTTCTTGTCGTACTCGGCGACCAGCTTGCGCTCCTGCCCGCCGGGCGGCCCGAACCCGCCCTTACCGCCGAACCCACCGCCCGGCGGTTGAGGGAACGCTGTCGGCGCGCACAGCGCGACGAGCGCCGCCGAAAGCGCCGCGGCCGTGATTGCCGTTATCCGTCGGTCCATCATCTGCCTCATGTCAGTCAAGGGATACATTTGCGAGCGCTGGTCACTCACGAATTCATCACGATTTCTTCACGGATGCTCGCTGAGATAAACTCCGTCGCCTCGGCAGCGGAGACATTTGCGGTGCGATTTGTTGGAGAAGGGATCTCAGCGCAGAACGTGAGCAACTGGACCCGGTGTGCCCTCGCGCACGAGGCGGAAGCCCGTGCGGCCCTACCGACGCCCCGTAGATGTGTAGCGGCGAGTCGTTCCCACTTCAATTCGTCGCCCCGTTGCGCACTGCAACGGGCAGATGCCCGCGGCCGGTAATAAGGCGCTACCGGCCGCGGGCATCAGGGTGTGAAGAGATCGCGCAACAGGGACTCAGGCAAGATCCTTCCCGCGAATCTGAGCTTTCAGCGTTTCTTTCAGTCGCGCCTCGACCTTCTCGTGCGCCTTGGCAATCTCTTTCTCGCCAAGGGTGCGGTCAGGCGCTTGGTAGGTCAGCGCGAACGCGAGGCTCTTGGTCCCGTCCGGCAAGCCCGTGCCGCGATACACGTCGAACAGGCTCGCGTCGGTCAACAGGTCGCCACCCGCGGTCCGGATCTCCGCCAGCACCGCTTCCGCCCGGGTGGCGTCGGCGACCACAACGGCGACATCTCGCTTTGCGGGCGGGAACGTGCTGAACGGCTTGTACCCGTACCGCGCGGGCACCGCGGCGAGGATCGCTTCGAGATCGAGTTCGGCGGCCTGAACCGCCCGCTCGCCAAGGAGGAACGCCTCCGCGACCTTCGGGTGCAATTCGCCGAACACCCCGACCGCCGTGCCGTTGACGCGCAGTTCGGCGGCGCGCATCGGGTGCAGCCACGGTACGTCGCGCGTTGGCGCGAACGACATACCGGGAATGTGGAGGTCGTTCACGAGCCCTTCCACCACACCTTTGAGGTCGTAGAAGTCGTACTTTGCGGGGCTGACCCCTTGCGGGTCGTCCCACGCCGCACCACCACGGCGACCGCACAACACGATCGCCAACTTTCGCGGCTCTTCCGGTAACCGTTCGCCCGACTTGGGTAGGTACACGAACCCGAGTTCGTACAGCGCAACGCTGTCGGCCGCTTCGAGGTTCTTTTGCGCCACCTGGAGTACACCAGGGAGCAGCACCCGGCGCATCACCGACCGCTCCGGCGACAGCGGGTTGAGGAGCGCGACGAAGTCGCCGATCGGTTCTCCTCGTTGCCCCTCGGGGGCTGGGGCGGCGGGCTTCAGCTTTGCTTCTGCTTCCGCGCTGCTGAGCGAGTACGTGATCGCCTCGTTCAACCCCTGGTCGGCGAGCAGGTCGCGCACCCGGTCTTCGAGTTCGAGCGCCCGGTTGCCCTTCGGTTCGGGCAGTTCCAGCGGGAGCAGCCGCTCCGGCAGGTTGTCGTACCCGTACACGCGCGCCAGTTCTTCCACGAGGTCCGCGACCCCGGACTGAATGTCGAGCCGCGTTTGCGGGGTCGTGACCACCCACGCGTCCTCGCCGTTCGGCTCCACCTGGAACTGAAGTGCGGTCAGGACGCGGGTCACCTCTGCGGGCGGGATGCTGAACCCGAGCAGCCGCTCGATGTCACCGGCGGTGAGGTCGATGACCTGGCGCGGGGCCGGCGTGGGGTAGTTGTCGACGACGCCGGCCAGCACCTCGCCGCCGGCGTGGTCGTGGAACAGTTGCGCGGCGCGCACCGCCGCGGTGCCCGCGAGTTCGGGGTGGACGCCGCGGCTGAACCGCGTGCTGGCCTCGCTGAACAGGTTGAACTGCCGCGCCGTCTTGCGCACGCTGACGAAGTCGAAACTCGCGCTTTCGAGCAGGAGCGTTTTGGTGGCGGCGGACACCTCCGTTTCGGCCCCGCCCATCACGCCCGCGAGCGCGATCACGCCGGCGGTGTCGGCGATGACGAGGTTGTCCGAGGACAGCTCGCGGTCCTGACCGTCGAGGGTTTTGAGCTTTTCGCCGGCTTTGGCGGGCCGAACGGTGATCGTGGGGGCCTGACCGCCCGCGCGGGCCACGAGCACGTCGTAGTCGAACGCGTGCAGCGGCTGGCCCTGCTCGAGCATGACGTAGTTGGTAACGTCAACGGCGTTGTTGATGGGGCGCATTCCGGCGTAGTGCAGGCGCGAGCGCATCCACCGCGGCGCGTCCTTCACCGTAACGTTGCGGATGACGGTCGCGGTGTACCGCGCGCACAGTTTCGGGTCGGCGATCTCGACGTGAACCTTGCCCTCGACCTTCTCGTGGCTGACGGGCACGACCGGGGTCGGAATGGTCGACGTGACGCCGGTGAGCGCCGCGACCTCGCGGGCGATCCCGTGCATCGACAAGCACCGCGCCATGTTGGGCAGGATGTCGAGTTCGACGACGACCTCGCCGAGCACGTCCTGGATCGGTGTACCGGGCTTTGCGTCGGCGTCGTCGAGGATGATGATGCCCTCGCTCTCCTCGGCGATCCCCAGCTCGAAGTCCGACATGCACATGGCGTCGTTGTCGATGCCGCGCAGCGCCTTCGGCTCGAGACTCATGACGGTTTTTTTGCCGTCCTTGCCGGTGAAGAAGTACCGCGAGCCACGCAGCCCGAGGATGATCTTCATCCCGCTCTGCCCGGGCGCGATGTTCTCGGCGCCGGTGATGACGGTTTTGGGCTCACTGGCGCCGTAATCGAGTTTGACGAGTTTGAGAGAATCGGCGTTAGGGTGCTTGGTGATTTCGAGCACCTGCGCGACGATCAGCTTGTCGCGTTCCCAGACGAGGCCGGCGTCTTCGGGTTTGACGCGCAGGGTGCCGGTTGCGGGCACGCCGAACAGCTTCACGCCGGACGATTCCAGTCCCGCGATGGTCAGCCGCTCCACCAGGGCGCCGGGATCGGCGGGCAGCGGCACATAATCTTTGAGCCAGGACAGCGGAACGAGCATGGCGTCGGCCTTGTACTTCACGGAGTGCGAATGCCTGACATGTTACGGGACAACCCGTGGCCCGGCAGTGGTTCACGACGTGGTCAAAATCAGCATGTTGGGCGAGCGGCCACGTTGTTGCGGTCCGCGAGCGATAAGACGTTTCCACGTGCGATGTGAGGTGCGCCGGTGGATTCGGGACCCCTCGCCGGGCTGTCTAATATGCCGGCAAGGGGTGGTGATGTGGAGGTGCCTTCTGAACGTCCTGCCGAGTGCCATCCCAGTTTCACGCCGTGGCTGTTGCGCGCGGTTTGGAACTACCGCGCGCGGCTCGGGTTTTTACGGGTCGTACCCTCGACGACCTGGGGTTTCAGATCACGGCGCCGGAGGGGCCGGGTCACCGACGCCCACGTTTCCGAGGTACGGGACGGTCGCTTGGTTGATCCGGTCGTCGCCTACGTCGAGCCGGAACTTGTACCCCATACGGCCGAAGAAGTCGCGGAAGTTGACAGTGCTGACGCCCTTCTGCTTGGTCTCGTTGATGGCCGCGCTCATGGTGTTGAGCAGCTTGGTCTTCTCGTCCCGGTTGGGGTCGGTGGCCGAGTTGATCGGGTAGTACCCCTCGACCACGTACCGGGTGCGCTCGGTCACCTGGCCCACCCACACGCGCTTCTTCATGTCGAAGTACGCATCGACCGGGATGCCCATCTTGGTCAGGTCGCGGACCACCGTCTCGATGTCGTCTGTGCCGTCGCCGTTGATGTCAAAAATACCCACCAAGGCGACACGGTCGGCCACGCCCTTGCGCCACACGGAGTTGTACAGCAGGTCGCCGACCACGATGCCGTCGCGGACCGGGTCCAGCTCGGCCCCGTAAGGGCTGTTCTGCGGGTCCGCGGAGCGCTGGAACCGGGCCAGCGACAGGTTCGGCCCGAGCACCTCGTAAACCTCAACCGCTCCGCGCGGGATGAACTTATCGACCGACTTGAACCCGCCCTTCGGGTCGGGCACCCGGACCGACCGCATCCGCGACTCGCGGCCCTTCTCCTGGAAGTCGCGAGGCTGCACGGTGAACGTCAGCCCTGGCCGCACGTTCGCCGCCGAGCCCAAATTGATCTCGTACACCCCGTCGGGCAGCTTGCGCAGAACTTTGCCCTGCGGCTCGTCGAAACTGAATGCGCCGCGGTCGCCCTTGTTCACCTCTTGCGCGAGCCGCTGGTTGTCCTGTTGAAGTTGGGACAGATTCACGTTCGCCCTGCGGAGGTCGCGATCGGACTGGTCGCGAGCGTCCTTCGCGTCGGTGAGGGCCTTGTTGGCCGCGGCCATGTCTCGCTGGTAATCGGCGGTCCGCTTGTCGAAGGCGGCCACCACATCGGCGACCTGCTTCTTGACATCGGCCGGGAACTTGTCCGACGCCGCTTTCAGTGCGGCTGCGGCAGCCTGAAGCTGTTTGGTGTCATCGACCATCGATTGAGCCAGCTTCTGGTAGTTAGCCAGTGCCTTCTCAGTGGCCTCGTACAGCGTCTCTTTCTTATCGATCTTCCCCACTTGGCCGATCAAGCCCTCGGGCGGCGGGGTGCCGGCCTTTCCGTTCGCATCGATCGGCCACAGTTCGATTTCCTTGGGCAGCTTCGCCGCGTCCCCCGAGCCGGCCTTTTTGACCAGCGTCTCGTTGAAGTATTTCACCTCGGCCGCGATCTTGTCGTTCGGCTTGGCCTCGGTCGTGATCACCTGCACGTCGTCGTCGCGGGAGACGCCCGCGAGGATGCGGTACACGCGGGCGAGGCGCTCGGCCTCGTCCTTCGAGGCCCGCATCGTGGCGAGGTCCTTCTCAGCGTTCTTTTTGTTGTTCACGTGCGTGTCCATCTCGGAGTACGAGAGGTACCACATCACGCCGAACGCGATAGTCGTGAGCACAAAGAACACCACCGCGCAGATCAGCGGGGTGCTCGCCTCTTTGGTCTTGGCCATGAGTTTCCTCGTCGCGGTGGCCGAAGGTGCGGTCTCAAGGGTTCATGGCGCGCGGCAGGCCGCACCTTTCACTCTTTACTTGAACTTAAACGGTGGGGTGGGGGTGTCAACCGGAAACGAACCGTAACCCCGCGCCGGGCGACGAGATGTACCGAGGGCGCCGGTCGCGCCATGAACGCCGTGCCGAATTGTACGCGGGACAACGTGTCCGAAGGGCGCCCAGAGAGCTGAGCCCGTGGCGCGACCGCCCGCACAAACCCGCGGACCACTACGACCGCCAGTCCTGACGAAGGGGCCGACAGGGGTGTAGGCGGGTGAACTTCTCCAACTGTTCCTTGCCGACGGTCTCGCTTCTGTTCGGGCCGACGAATGCTCCGCCGAGCACGAGGCGCAACGCTCTGGTCACAGACGAAGGCGCCAAACTGTGGAGCGGCCGGCTCGGGAGGCACGACGGCATGTATCCGGAACCGCTTGCCGAGTCGATCCCGATGGGTGCGGGTGGCGCCCATCATCCCTTCAATGAGGCATGGCGGAATGCGTTCGGCTCGGTGGCACCGGAGCTTCATGGAGCTCAGGAGCCGCTGATCGGGATAGCAAAATCGGCAGCTGTTACAATCGAGCGGTATTTGTCCGGTAAATCCTGTCGATAATGTAAAAAGTTATTATTGTATTATTTAATTAATTAATTAGATTGAATGTGATTGATTAAAATAAATATTAATGCGCGCGTGAGTCTGGCGATCCGTGAGTGACGGTTGCCGCTTGCGGAGGCGCTGCCGAGGGCGCGAGGTCGTCCCGTCCCCAACTCGCGGACGTTTGCCGATTGTGTTCGCCCGTTGCCGAAGCGGTCGACCGGCTGTGGCCTGTCCCCCTATCAGCAAAGGGAGGGTCGTCCTCGCGCGTCCGGAAACCTCCGGACGCGCTGTATATTTTCCGGACGTTGAACCCTCGACTGTTCGGACATCGACACACGTTTCGCACAACCCCTGTTCCGCGCCGGCTCCGCCGAACACTCACTATCTCAGGCGTTTTTGGCGTGAGTGACACTTTTTGCAGGCGCGGTCTGAACTGTCGAGCATTCGGGCGCGTGGCTTGTGAATGTTCCGATTTTCTACCCCCCCTTCTGCCTGCAAGTGGCGTTCTTCGCAGCTATGGTTCGGGCATCGAACGCACTGCGATGAACCCGACCACGCTCCCGCGTTCGGGCTCGCTGCTGGAGGGCCGGTGAGCTGCTCGCTTCGCACAGCCGGGCAGAACCCCGATCGGTCCCGCGAGCTCGGTATCACTCTCTTTCGCCCCTAATGATCCGGCCGGCCCTCTATTGAAGGGCGCCTGCCGGTGCGCGCCCGACGGTCCCCTCCGTCCCCGGGCGCCGTTGGTTTTTGGCCGTGTTATCAACTTGCGTCCGACTTCTTGAGGAGCCCTGTATGCGTCGCCGTGGGTTTACGCTGATCGAGCTGCTGGTGGTGATTGCGATTATTGCGATCCTGATTGGGTTGCTGCTCCCCGCCGTCCAAAAGGTGCGTGAGGCGGCGGCGCGGATGAAGTGCCAAAACAACCTCAAACAGATCGGTCTCGCCGCGCACAACTTCCACGACGCAAACAACGCTCTGCCGAGCTCGCAGTACATGTCCCCGCCGAACACCCCGAACCGCTCCGCCACGCCGATGTTCGACGTGCTCAGCGGGTTCGTCTACCTGCTGCCTTACATGGAGCAGGGGGCGCTGAAGGACTCGATTTACAACGACCCCGTGTTTACGGCCGGTAACGTCGGTCCGAACTCGCCGTCCACGTTCGCGCCGTGGAAAGTGATCGTGTCCACGTACCAGTGCCCCTCTGACACCGGCCTCCTCGACGCGTCCGGGTGGGGGCCGCGGAGCTACCACATGGTCATTGGCGACCGGCCCGACGCGAACAACAACACGGCCGCGACCCGTGGCGTCTTCAAGAACTTCAACCCGACAATCAACGGGGCCACCGCGCCGGAGCGGCACGGCAACACCCTCCTTCAGATCACCGACGGCACGAGCAACACCGTGATGTTCGCCGAGCGGAAGCGGGCGGTCGGGACGAACGACATCGGCCGCATCGGCAGCACTAACGGCTCGTATGTCCCCCGGGACTGCCTCTCCACCTGGAACGGGACGCAGTTCACCTCGTTCACCGGCACCAACACCGGCTGGATCGCGTCCAGCCGCTACCAAGACGGCCGCTCGTTCTACGCCACGGTCCACACGATCCTCCCTCCGAACAGCCCGAGCTGCGCGGTCAACCCGAGCAACGGGAACGGCAGCGGGTGGGGGTTCTTCTCCGCCACGAGTAACCACTCCGGCGGGGTGAACGTGGCGTTCGCCGACGGGAGCGTTCGCTTCATCCCGAACTCGATCGACACCGGCAACCTGACGGTGGACGCCACCAGCTTCTCGTCGGGGGCCAGCCCCTACGGCGTGTGGGGTGCGATGGGCACTGCGGCCGGCGGCGAGGTCATCCCCGGCAGCTAACGGCACACGGACCGGCCGGGGCGATCGTCGCCCCGGCCTCCGCAACCATCATCTAAAGCCTTCATGAGCGGAGAAGAACTGATGACCATTTGGCGAACCGTGGCAACTCTTGGGGCGGTGGCGGTCGCGCTCGGCTCGACCGCGTGCAGCAGCAGCGACTTTCGGTTGCCGGCCACGTCGCTCAGCGGCAAGGTGACCGTTAACGGCAAACCGCTCTCGGGCGGCGTCGTGACCGCCTACCGCGGCAGCTCGAAAGTGATGGAAGCGTCCATCGAAGTCGACGGCAATTACACGTTCGCGGACCCGCCGAGCGGGGAGTACTACATCACGGTCACCAAGACCGACACCCCCTCCACTTACAGCCGGCCGGTGCGGCTCCCCACGAAGTACGCCGACCCGGGCAGCTCCGGGCTGCGGGCGACCGTGGTGAGCGATCGGCACAACACCCAGGACCTCCCGCTCAGCACGAAGTGACCCGCCGGAACGCACCCCCCAAGAACACTCACCTATGCCCGCACTATCATCCACAACCGAGTTCATCGACCTGTTCCGCCGGAGCGGCATCTATCAGGCCGGCGCGTTCGACGACGCGATGGCCAAGGTGCCCGACCTGCCCGACGATCCGACCCGGGCGGCGACCGTCTTCGTTCAGCGCGGGGTGCTGACGAAGTTCCAGGCACGGCTCCTGCTGAACGGCCGGTCGCGTGGGTTCCGGCTGGGATCGTACGTCATTCAGGACCAGCTCGGGCAGGGCGGGATGGGGACCGTGTTCCTTGCGGAGCACACCACGCTCCGCCGGCTCGCGGCGGTCAAGGTGCTCACCCTCCCGAAGGATGTGGACGGGACCGACCTAGCCCTCGAGCGGTTCCTGCGCGAGGCCCGGGCCGCTGCCGCGCTGGACCACCCGAACATCGTCCGCATCAACGATGTCGCGAACCAGGACGGCATCCATTACATCACGCTGGAGTACGTTGACGGGGTGACGCTGGAGCAGTTGCTCCAAAAGGGCGGCCCCGTCACGCCGTCGCGGGCCGTCGAGTACATCGCCCAGGCGGCTGCCGGGCTCCAACACGCCGACGAGCGCGGGTTCGTCCACCGCGACATCAAGCCGGCCAACCTGATCCTCACGCGGGACCAGAAAACGCTCAAGATCCTCGACATGGGGCTGGCCCGCTCGTTCGCCAAAGAAGAAGACAAGCTGACCGAGCGGCTGGAACACGGGGCCATTGCCGGGACCGTCGATTTCATCGCCCCGGAGCAGTCCCTCGGCGCCGTCAACCTGGACATTCGGGCCGACATCTACTCGCTCGGGGCCACGTTCTTCACCCTCCTCACCGGCCGCCCGCCGTTCCAGGGGAACACCACACAGAAGCTGGCCCAGCACCAGATGAAGCCGGCCCCGGACCTGACGGAACTCGACCCGACGCTCCCGGCCGAACTGGCCGCGGTGGTCGCGAAGATGCTCGCGAAAAAGCCCAAAGACCGGTACCAAACGCCCGCCGACGTGATCGCCGCACTGGCGCCGTGGCTGGGACAGTCGCGGACCAACTTGCCCGGCGTGGTGGGGGCCGCGCACTCGGGGCGCATCGTCGAGGGCGGGTTGCCGTCGGCCCGGAGTACCGTTCGCGCCGGAACGGCCGGTACGGAGCGCCGCACCACCCGGCGGAAGAAGAAGGCGAAACCGGCGGAGCCGCAGAAAAAGACGCTGCTGATCGCGGCCGGCGCGCTCGGCGCGTTGCTCGTGGTGGTGCTCGTCGCGGTTCTGGCGTCCGGTGGTAAGAAGCCGGAACTGGCGTCGAACGTGCCTGGCGGTAATCAGCCCGTTACACCGTCTGTGACGCAGCCGGTGAGCACCCCGCCCAGAATCGGCCCGAGCGCACCGCAGAACCAGCAGCCGGCCGTCAAGCCGCCGGCCGGGGCGCCGGGCGAACTGTTGTACCACATCGATTTCGCGAACCTGGAAACCAGCTCGCTCTCGGCCGCGGTCGGTGAGAAGGTGTACACACAGCGGCTCGGCGGCCAGAGCCTTCCGCTGGGATGGGGAATCAACCACCACGAGCCCGCGGCGGCTGCCGAGTTCGCGATCGCCGACTTCGCCGGCGCACGCGCGCTTGAAGTGCGGCGCGTCCGGTTCGAGCGCACCGAGGTGGTTTGTAAGCTGGACGCCGTTCTCAGCACGCCCGGGGTGAACGAGTCCCGCACGTTCCGCGTGGAGTACCAGTTCGACGGCCCCGGCCTCGTGCAGTTCGGAATCAAGATCGACAAGGCGCCATACGTGAGGCCCGTTCTGGAGCCGCTCGCGCCGACGAGCGGGGGCTGGCGCCAGGCGGAGTTCGTGTTCACCCGGCAGACCAACGACCCGGTGATGTTCAGTTGCAACATCTCCCCGGACCCGAAGGCACCGACCGCACCGACCGGTGCGTTCCGGCTCCGGTCGCTCGACGTGTGGAAGGGGCGGGCCGCGGCTGCGGCGCCGGCGGCTCCCGCGGCCCCGACGGCTCTGGCCAACCGGTTCGCCGGGTGGAGAGCCGGGACCGTGGTCTACCGCTCCGATCTCGGAGAGATCGAACCGTTCCAGGTCACGAAAGAGGGGGCGAAGATTCGAGCGGGGGCGCCCGAGCAACTCCCCAAGGGGATTCGCGCTTCGTGCTGGAAGCCCACCGCGGTCGCGGAGTTCCGGTGCGAGTCCACCGGTATTTCGCGGGCGCTGGGGCTGGCCAACCTGTCTGACGATAAGGCCGGCCGGATCGCGTTCGAACTCGAACGCGAGATGGACCTCCGCCTGACGCCCGGGAAGGCGTACCGCGTGACGGTTGAGTACGCGACCCAAAGCGGAGCTTCGGGCGGGATGGTGGTTCAGGCGCCCGGAACGACCGTGCGGAACGTCCTTCAGATTCCGCTCACCGCCAGCGACGACATCTGGAAAACGGTCTCCGGCGAGTTCGAGCGCCGCGACGGCGAACCGATCCGGCTGAGCCTGGAGAGCTTCACCGTCGGCGCGGAAAAGGTCCTCTCGATCCGGTCCGTTGAGGTTACCGAGTTGGTGAAGCCGGACTGAATTGAGCCCGTCCCCGCAGCGTGCCGCCGCCGGTTCCGGTCGGACGGCACGCGAACCTTCCGCCGCCGGCCGGGCGGCAACCATCGCCCCGCTCGATTATCTCCGGATCATTCCTTCGCAAACGGGTTGCCGGGGACCGGCGGCCCGTCTGCGTAACCCACCCACTGCATCAAGCCGAAGGACCTCGTATGTCGTCTCGCAGCTCTTTCCGGAACCGGCAACCGATTGCCCTGAACGGTGTGGAGCGACTGGAAGACCGTCTCACCCCGGCGTCCGGGGCAGGGCTCTTGGGTCAGTATTACGCGAACCCGGATTTCACAAATTTGACGGCCGTTCAGACGGACGCGGGCATAAACGCTCAGTGGGCACCCGAAGTGGCCGGAGGGGCGCGTGCGATTCGGTGGTCGGGACAGGTGGAGGCGAAATACACTGAGGATTACACGTTCACGGCAACCGCGGACGAGAAGGTCCGGGTGTGGGTCAACGGGCAGTTGCTGGTGAGCGGCAGCGGAACGGAAGCGGCGGCCCAGTACGCGGGGGCAATTCACCTCGTCGCCGGCCGCCGGTACGACCTCCAGGTGGAGTACGAGAACCATGTCGGCGGCGGGCAGGTCAAGCTGGAATGGGCCAGCCCGTCGCAGCCCCGCGCGGTCATCCCGGTCGGGCAACTGTTCCCGAGCGAACGGGGCGGCCTGCTCCAAGAAGGATCGAAGCTCAGCGGATTTATTTTCCCTCCGGCTACCGGATATTACCAATTTACCGTTGGGGCGTCGGGCGCCGCGTTGTACCTGAGCAACAGCGCCGATCCCGCCGGGAAGCGACTGGTCGCCGGTGGGGGCGCGTCAGCACCCATTTACCTTGTCGCGGGGCAGTCGTACTACGTCGAGGCGATCGGAACGGGCTCGGCCGCTCCGGGCATCGGTTGGGTGCGGCCGGACGGTCAGGTTGATGCGGTCATCCCTGGCGAGCACCTTGCTCCGGTGCTTCCGGAAGTCCGGGTCTATGCCGACACCAGCGCCGCCGTCGAGGGCGAGGACAACGAGGGCCGGTTCACCGTCGTCCGGACCGGGCCGACGACCTCGCCGATCACCGTTCGCTACACCGTGTCCGGAACCGCCATCGCCGGAACGGACTACGTGCCCCTGTCCGGGTGGGTTACCATCCCGGCCGGCGCGACCTCGGCGGCGATCAGCGTCCGGGGGCTCGCCGACGGCCTCCTTGAGGGGACGGAAACGGTTTCCGTCGAACTGCAAGACGGGCCGGGCTATCAGGTCGGCACGATCAGCAGCCGGACGGCCGTCACCACGATCCTCGACAACAGCGACGCGCCGGCCGGTGGAACGCCCGTTGTCAACTCGTCGCCCGCGGCGTTCTCCACCAACGGCGTCCCGACTTACGGGTCGAGCCAGGTGCTGCCGGACCCGCGGTTCGGCCAGGCGCTTCACGTCAACGTTACGACGGTCCCGCCCAACACCTACAACCTTCAGGCGGCCCAGGCCACGACCGCGGCCGTCAAGAAGGGCGACCGCCTGCTTGTGGAGTTCTACGCCCGCTCCCTGAGCGGCGTGACCGGGCGGTTTGAAGTTGTGTTCGAGCAGCGCGTCGCCCCGAACGCCAAGTCGCTCTCGCAGGGCGCCGAGGTGGGCAGCGAGTGGACCAAGTTCCAGATCGCGTTCGTGGCCAACGACGACTACGCGGCCGGCGCGGCGGCGCTCAACTTCCGGTTCGGGGGCCAGTTGCAGACCCTCCAACTGGCCGGCGTCCGGTTGCTCAACTACGGCCCCTCGCCCAGCCTGATCCCCGCCGCCGGGTTTACCGTTACCCAGAACGGCGGCACCTGGGGAACGGTCGGGCCGGTGGCAGTGGACGGGCCGACGTTCACCTCGGCCACGCAGGCCACGACCGTCACCAAGCCGCCCACCGGATCGTACCAGTTCCAGCAGACGGTCAAGAACGCCGCCGCCATCGCCGCCGGCGAGACGGTGACCGTGGAGTATTACGTGCGGTCGGTCGGGGGGGCGACGGCGCAGACCCGCGTCGTGGTGCAAACGGCCGGCGGCGGCACCATCTACACCAGCCGCGACGCCACCGTCGGGACGGAGTGGACCAAGTTCACGCTGACCTTCACGGCCCCGCAGGCGTTCGCGGCGAACGCACTGCAACTGGGATTCAACTTTGGGTTCGACCCGCAGGCGCTGCAACTCGGCGGCATCACCTGGACCCACTCCGGCCCGACGACGCCGATGGTTTCCGCCGCGGTCCCGAGTTCGTCGACCGGCGCGCTGACGACCACCGGCGCGGCTTACGGCAGCGGTCGGTACATTGACGCGACAGGACCGGGGTTCACCCGGGCTTACGAGGCGATCACGACCGCGGTTCCGCCGCAGCTTTACAACTTTCAGGCGGCCACCCGGAACGTGGACGCGCTGGCCAGCGGCACGGCGGTGACCGTTCAGTTCTACGCGCGGGCGAAGACTGGCACGGCGCAGTTCAACGCCCTCCTTCAAGAAATCGCCAGCCCGAACCAGACGTTCGGTAGCACGGGGGCGCGCACGGTCGGGACCGACTGGGTCCAGTTCACGTTCACCGGAACGCTGAGCAAGGCGTTCGCGACGAACGCGCTGCAACTCGTGTTCAACCTCGGCTACGGCCTGCAAACGGTCCAGATCGCGGGTCTGGTGGTCACCGCGAACACGACCGACCCGTACCCGTTCCAGAACGACTTCCTGTCGGAACTCGCGTTCACCGGCACGGGAACTTACGGAACGGCCACCCCGTCTGCGTTCACCAGCGCCCCGGCGTTCTTTCAGTCCTACACGGTCGAAACGACCACGAAGCCGCCGGCGCCGTCGGGCTTCCAGGCCGTCGCGAAGGTGCCCGATGCCCTGAAGGCGGGCGACACCCTGACGCTCCAGTTCACCGCCCGGACGCAAACCACCGCGGGGACGATCTCGGTCGCCGTGCAGCGGACCGACGGCACCTTTGCCACGCTCTTCCTTCAGCAGCTCACACTGAACAACCAGAGCACCAGCGGCGGCGGGTGGACGGCGTACACATACACCGTTCCGATTGCCGAGGCGTTCGCGGCCGGCGGTCTCCAGGTGGCGATCAACTTCGGGCACGCGGTGCAGAAGGTCCAGATCGTGGGCCTGACACTGACTAAGACGTCCACGCCGGACCCGGTCGTGCAGGCACTGCCGACGCTGACGTCTCCGCTGGGGTACGGCGGGCGGGACGGTGGGGCGGACTGGCGGGCCGAGGCCGACGCCCAGATCGACGCGGTTCGCAAGGCCGACCTCGCCGTGCAGGTGGTGGACCAGGCCGGCCGCGCGGTCGACGGGGCGGTGGTGTCCGTCCGGCAGGCCGAGCAGGCGTTCAAGTTCGGAACGGCCGTGAACGCGAACCTGCTCCTGAGTTCCGGCGCGGACGCGGACAAGTACCGGGCCGTGTTGCTCCAACTGTTCAACACGGCCACCATCGAGAGCCAGCTCAAGTGGCAGCCCTACGAGAACGACCCGGCCCGGGCGCAGAACTCGGTGGACTGGCTGGTGGCCAACGGGCTGTACGTCCGCGGGCACAATATTATCTGGCCGCGCCGCGACAACATGCCCGCCGACGTGTGGGCCACCTACGACCAGATCAAGGCCGCACAAGGTGCGGACGCGGCGGCCGACTATCTGGAGGCCGCGATCGGCGCCCGGATCGCGGAGATGATCACCACGTTCAACGGCATCATCACCGAATGGGACGTGGTGAACGAGCCGTACAGCAACCACGACGTGATGGACATCCTCGGCCCGGACATCGTCACCAAGTGGTACGAGCTGGTGGGCCAGTACGACCCGACCGTGCTGCGGTTCCTCAACGACTACGAGATCTTCGCCCGGAACGGCCTGAACGCCGCGCACCGCGCCGACTTCGGCGCGTGGCTCGACCGGCTCACCGCCGCCGGGGTGCTCGACGGGATCGGGGAGCAGAGCCACTACACCACCAGTAACCTGACCGACATCCCCGTGCTGGGTGACCTGCTCAACACGTATGGCGCTTACGGGCTGCCGATCGCCATCACCGAGTTCGACTTCACCACCAGCGACCAGCAGTTGCAGGCCGACTACCTGCGCGACTACATGACAATGGTGTTCAGCAACCCGGCGGTGACGGAGTTCGTCCAGTGGGGCTTCTGGGCCGGCTCGCACTGGCGGCCGGACGCCGCCATGTTCAACTTCGACTGGACCCTCAAGCCGAACGGCCAGGCGTATCAGGACTTGGTGTTCGGCGACTGGTGGACCGACACGCGCGGCACCAGCGCGTGGGGCGGGGCGTTCTCGACCCGCGCGTTCCAGGGGGAGTACGAGGTGGTGGTCGAGTACAACGGGCAGACCGTGGTGCGGCCCGCCACCCTTGGCCCGGACGGAGTGACGCTGGTCGTGTCGGTCAACGCCCCGGCGGTGGCCGAGACGCCGAGCCTGACGGCGCCCTCGACCGCTCTCGGGGACGAGGGCACGCCGATCGCGCTCGACATCGCCGCGCAGCTCAACGACCTGGACGGCTCGGAGGTGCTGACCGTCACGGTGGCCGGGGTGCCGGATGGGGTAACGCTGTCCGCCGGCACCAACACCGGTGATGGCGTCTGGACCCTGACTGCGGCTGATTTGAATGGGCTGAAGATCACTGTGCCGGACAACGCCTCGTTCACGTTGACAGTGACAGCCACGGCCCTCGAACCGTCAACGGGCGATACCGCGAGCGTTTCGACGAGCGTGGCTGTCACCGTGCGGAACGTGGCGCCGGTTCCGGTCATTCAGTCGGTTTCGGGTCCGCGGGTGGAGGGCACCGCTATCACGGTCACCGGATCTGCTACCGACGCGGCCGGGGGCAACGACACCGTCACGCTGACGTGGTTCGTTTTCAAGGACGGAGCAACCGGCACTTACGCAACCGGCAACGGCGCGGGGTTCACCTTCACCCCGAGCGACGGCGGCAGCTACTGCATCGTGATGGTCGCGTCCGACGAGGACGGCGGCGTGGCAATTACGGACCAGTTGGTGGCCGTGGCGAACGCCGCGCCGGTCCCGGTGATCGAGTCGGTTGCCGGCTTACGAGTGGAAGGGACGGCCATTACGGCCACCGGTAGCGCCACCGACGCGGCCGGGATCAACGACGCGATCACCCTGACGTGGGCTGTTTACAAGGACGGCGCGTCCGAGGCGGTCGCGACCGGCAGCGGGGCGGCGTTCACGTTCACCCCGAACGACAACGGCAGTTACCGAATCGTACTAACGGCGGCCGACGAGGACGGCGGCAGTTCGACGACCGAGCAGACGGTGGTCGTGACGAACGCCGCGCCGGTGCCGTCCTTCACCGGCCCGACCTCCGGGGTCCGGGGGCAAACGCTAACCTACGTCGGGAGCTTTACCGACCTCGGCGCGGGCGACACCCACACCCTCACCTGGACGGTCACCCGGAACGGGGTCACATACGCCACCGGCACCGGATCGGCCCTCTCGTTCGTCCCGACCGCTGACGGCGTCTACAAAGTGTCGTTCACGGTAACGGACGACGATGGCGGAACTGCGACCGCGACCACATCGGTCACCGTCAGCGCCGTGGCCATCCAGGAAGACCCGCTGAGCCCGGGCAAGGGTCTGTTGGTGGTCGGCGGGACGACCGGAGCGGATCTCATCACCGTTTCGCAGGGGCTGTTAGGAGGGTACACGGTCACCATTCTCTCGGCGGGTCCGAACGGCCTGGATCTGACGGTCGGGATTTTCCGCCCGCGGTCGAATGGGTGGGAATTGTCGCTGGCCATTGGTGGGTCGTCGGCCACGCTGTTCTCGGCTTCACTCACCATGCCACTCGACGGGATCGTCGTGTATGCTCAGGCGGGGGACGACAGCGTCACGGTGGGCGGGGGGACCGACCTGACTGCGTGGCTCTACGGCGGGGACGGGGACGACGTTCTCACCGGCGGGGGCGGGAACGACGTCCTGATCGGCGGGGACGGGAACGACCACCTGAACGGCGGCGCCGGACGGGACATCCTGATCGGTGGCCGCGGGGCGGATCGGCTCGTCGCCGGCCCCGGTGACGATATCCTGGTTGCCGGGTTCACCAGCTACGACGACGACCGGGGGGCGTTGGCGAGCCTGCTCGGCGTGTGGGTTGATTCGACCAAGACGTATGGGCAGCGAACCGCTGCGTTGGCCGATCCGACCCTGTGCGGCGGTGTATATTTGGGGCCGACGACCGTCTGGGATGATACGTCGAGTGACACCCTGACTGGTGGCGCGGGCGCGAACTGGTTCTTCTTCGATCCGGCCCGTGACCGCCGGCTCGGCTGATCGCGTCCCCGCTCCCCGGCGTCGGACACAGTGGGCGATGCCGGGGAGCGGGGCAGGGAACGGATCCATCGGATTCAGCGTCATTCTTTCGTGAACTGGAGTCCGAAGAGCTTCGCTCGCTTCATCGTGACGTGAATACGCACGGGTCGTCCGGCGAGTGCCGATACGTCCGCTTTGCCCTTCCAGTACACGCACTGGTCGATGAAGTTCCCCCCGATCTCCTCGCAGTCCGCCAGCGTGAACCCCGGGATCGGTTTTCCGTCGGCGTCCTGCAACTCGACGAGCGCGTTCCCCGCCGCCCCGGTGTCGATGTTCAGTCGAAGCTTATTGCCCTGGAACACGAGCGGCGGGGTCGTGAACCAGCCGCCCTTGTGATCGGCGTCGGCCGAGACGAACCCGTCGAGCCGCTGGCGCACCACCCCGACCCCGCCCTCTTGACCCGCGATTTTCTCGTACTCGGGGCGCAGCACCGCCGAATCGTGTAACCGGCCGCTGGAGTAGTAGTACTGGTACACGTAGTTACCGCGCCGCACGAGCCCCGGGGCGGCCACCGTGTACCAGCGGTCCCACTCGTCCGCCAACCCCGTCGGTATGTACGCGGTCCGCTCGGGGCGCGACCACTTCACCCCATCGCGGCTCACGGCCAACTGCACTTCGAGCATTCCGTAATCCTCCCACTGGCCCTTCACCCGCGGCCGGACGAACGGGTGCCGCTGGGGAGAGAAGTGGCGGAAGTGCGACGGGAACATGAGGTACACGCCGCCGGCCCACGGGTACGGCTCGGCCGCGTTGTAGTACACGTCCGAGTGCGGGTCGTCTTCCTTGTCGGCGGAGTACACGACCGGCAGGTTCTCGACCGACGGGAAGATGCGGTGCTTCTCGGTTTTCGTGTACGGCCACGGCTTGAGCGGGTCGTCGGTCTCAATCCGCCCGATGCGGCGCTGGTTCTCGGAGGTGTAATCGAACGCGCGGGTGTAGATGACGTACTTCCTGATCCGCTCGTCCCAGTGAACCACCGTCGGGTTGTCGGTGAAGAACGGGAGCACCCGCCCCACCTTGGTGAATTTCAACCCGTCGGGTGAGTAGCTGGCGAACACCCCGTGCTTGGCCGGGTCGAAGGGCTCGGCGAACTCAAGGTGGAACAGCTTGTACCGCTTCGCGGGGTCGGTCTCGTGCGGGTCGAGGAAGATGGTCGGGAAGTGCCCGCCGGGGAGTTTCGCGCCGGTACGGCGGAACGCGAGCCCGTCCGTGCTCTCCAGCACCTGTACGTCTTCGTGTCCGAGGTACAGGCGTGCTTTCTCGCCGTCGATCACGCGGGCGACGTGCCCGCGTAGCGGCTTGCCGCTGTCGTCTTTGAGCGGTCCGAGCTTTTGCGGCGGGTTGACGCGCAACTCGACCCGGTCTCGTCGGGCGATGAGCGCGTCGTCGATGAACAGTTGCTTGCGGTCGCCGACATCAATGGCGACCGGCGGTGCGGCCAGTGCGGCGAGTAAGAGGACGGACGGGAGCATGGGGCGGGTCCGGAGGGGAGGGCCGGCGGCCGTCACGGCTTGACGGCGCGGGTGGCAATGAAGGCGGGCAGGTACTTCGCCAGCGGGTGGGTCGGGTCGCGGTCCTCGAAGAAGGCGGTCATTCGGAACCCGGCGTCCAGTTGCCCGCCGATCTGATCTTCCAGTGTGTGCCCGAAGCACAACGGCTCGTCTTTGCTCGTGTATCGGGTTCGCTCTTCGTCCGTCAGGCTGGTCAGGTCCGAATACGGGATCGCATGCCGCACGACGAGTTCGCCCCGGTCGGTGGCGGCTGCGTCGTCGAAGGTGTACAGCACTGGGTTCGTGAACCCGGCCAGGAGAACCCCGCCGGGTTTCAGGACGCGGAAGCACTCGCGCCACACGGGGCGCACGTCCGGCACGAACCCGTTGGAGCACGGATGGAACACCAGCCCGAACGATCCGTTCCCGAATGCGGACAGGTCCCGCATGTCACCTTCGATGGTGGTGAGGGTCAGCCCGTCGCGCTCGGCCACGGAACGGTCTCGAGCGAGCTGCGCCGGCGAGTTGTCGAATACGGTAACTCGGGCTCCGGCGGCTGCCAGTACCGGCCCTTGCTGTCCGCCTCCGGACGCCAAGCACAACACATCCAAACCGGCCAGTGACGGGAACCAATCGCGGGGAACCGGTCGCGTCGGGGTGAGGACCACGGACCACTCACCACGCCGGGCCGAGGCCGTCACCTCGGGACCGACCGGCACGGTCCACTTGTTCCCGGTCGCCACCTGCTGGTCCCAGGCCCGGCGGTTGTATTCGCGCACGTCCACGGCTTCCCTCCGATGTGTGGGCGCGGCAGCGCCTCACGTTCGTGATACGAAGCGGGCTGTTGTGTTCGGTGGCGTTTCCGGTGTGCAAGTGATGGTCTCGAAATCGCGAGACGCCAAACGAGTGGAAAAGGTATTTTGAGGAGGCCGTGAAGTGAATTCGTCGCACGCAATTTGCGTGGACGGTGCAGCCTTGATGGGACGAAAATGCGAATACAAAAAAAGGACCGGCCGCAAGCTGTCACACTGTCGCCCATTCAGTGTGGCTGCCGCGGCCGGTCTGAAGGAACTATACACCGCGGACCCGGGAGAAAGCAAACATGAGTCGGGCGATTTCCGATTTCCCGGACACATGCCGGATTTATCGACAAGTCTGAACTCGCGACACGAATGGCAATAGTAATCATAAATCGTTATTGGAAAATGACTTGTGTTATTTGGTGCGGAATAATCAACGGGCGGCGCGAGTCCTGCTCTGGGCTGCTCGTATCACTTGCCCGAAATTGCTTCCTTGCCTGATCGCCTGCCGTTTCGTTGATGATTTCCCCGGCACCCGCGACGGGGTTTTCGGACACCATCCGCTCAGTTCCGAGTTCGCCTTCGGAACGCGGGTTGAACCGGGTGAGGCCGCCCATGCCCTTCGCCTCCCCGGTTCGACCCGCTACCCGCTGTTGGGCGGTCAGTCACCGGCTTGATGCTGCTGACACGTACTACTTCGGGTTCTTGACCTTCCACAATTCCGTTTCGACCTTCAGGCGGTGTCGGTTCGCCACGTCCAGCAATTGCGGGCGGTATGCGCCGGCCCGCACGCGGAGTTCTGTGTGTCGCTCGGACGCCTTGGCGGCAATAAGCAGTTCCGTGAGCCAAAGCTCTTGCTCCTTTGGCTGTCGGCCCCACAACTCGGTGACAATGGCTTGCATGTCGGCCAGCCAGCCGTGAAATTCGATCAGTGATTGTTCGTAGGGACCGGCGACTTCCCATGCCGCGACGATCCGAATGTGCTCACTAATACCCGCTTGGAGGCGGGCTTTCAGTAGCTTCCTCAGCGTGTCGTCTGCCGGATCCGCTTTCAGTTCGATCACTCCGGTCAGCCGCGGGCACTGTTGCTTGAAGGCCTCTTTGATCCCCGAGGGCTTCGCCCAATCGAGAGCAGCGACCTCGGGAAACGCAGTCATACTGGTCTGGGGGACGAGTGCTGGTCGCCAGCCGCTTTCGATGTTCTTGGGTGATGCGGGTTGTGTGATCTCGCTCTTGGGCGCGGGAGTGCCCGGAGCACGTGGGGGCGGGACCGCCTCAGCTTTTTGCGGCTGAGACGTGCCGCTTGGCGCAACAGCCAACATGCTGCCGGCGCCGGCGATTCCCGAACACACAACCACGGCCGCCGCCACGGCCCTGACCCAATGCGTCGTGTTCAGCACTGCAAGAACTCCCTCGGTAAGTGAAGCGACCGCAGCCGGCACCTGTCCGGCGGTCATGGGTAAGGTTCGGGTCACGAGGTGCGGCGGTGCCATCCCGACCGGCCCGAACGCGGCCGGCGCGAACCCGCGGCGCCCCAGCCGCGCGCGGAGTGTGGCTCGCGCGCGGCTGAGGCGCCCGGACACGGTGCCCACGGGCCAGCCGAGCGCCTTAGCGGCGTCGGCGTGGGACAACCCCTCCAGGTCGCACAGGACCACCGGGAGGCGCTCGCGCTCGGGCAACCGCGCGAGTTCCTCGTGAACGACCGCCACGAGTTCAGAATCGGCCGGTTCGACGGGCGCCGCCGGGGTCGCGTCGAACTGTTGTGGCTCGACGGCGGTGACGCGCCGCGTTCGCTCGCGGAGCTTGAGGGCGGCGTGGACGGCGACGCGGTGGAGCCACCCGCCCACGCACGGGGTGCGAACGTCACGGGCACAGCGGAGCAGGGCCAGGAACGCGGCCTGGAACGCGTCCTCGGCGTCGGCATCGGCGGCCAGCAGGCGCCGACACGCGGCCCACACCGCGGGGGCGTGCCGGTGAACGATCAGCTCGAACGCGGCCGAATCGGCGGACGCGGCGAAGCGGCGCAGCAGTTCGGCGTCGGTGACGTGGTCGGTCCCGGGCGGGGCAGAAGCCAGCAGTCGGAAGAGCAGTCGTTTCGACATGATGCGGCTCGGCCTCTGTCGCGGCTCCGGATCACGTGGGTCCGGGAACCGCGATCAGTATCGGGGAGGGCACGTACCTCACCGATACTGATCCGCGAGCCGTCGGCGCTCATACAAGAAAGTGAAAAATCGTGGGGGGCGGCGGGCGAATCGCCGCCCCGCACGCCGGAGCGTGCGAGGGCGGGCGTTTCTTCATCAAGCAAAGGCCGAATCGCATTCACGGCGCCGGCCTGCGCGGTCACCTGCCCGGGGACCGCTCGCGCCCCTCGTTCAACCGCTTTTGGTACTTGTCGAACAGCCGGCTCTGCTTGCTGGTCGGCTCATGCGGCTTGCCGTCCACGAACACGCACAGCACCTGGGCCGTCGCCTGGAGCACGTCGCCGTTGGCGATCACGAGGTTCGCCCGCTTGCCGACCTCGATGGAGCCGAACCGGTCGGCCACGCCCAGGATTTCCGCCGGGTACAGCGTCACCGCTTTCAGCCCCTCCTCCGGCGGCAGCCCGTGCGCGACCGCCATCGCCGCTTCGTATGGCAGGTTGCGGGCGTTGTTCGAGCCCGCCGACCGGATGCAGAACCGCACCCCCGCGGCGTGCAGCTTGGCCGCCGCGGTGTAGGCCGCGTCGTACTTGTCGCCGGTCTCGCGCGGGATGCTCATCACCGGCCCCAGGATCACCGGCACGTCGCGCCGCTTCAGCTCCTCCGCGAGCTTCCACGCCTCGGACGCGCCGCTCAGGATCGGCTTCACCTTCAGTTCGTCGGCCAGTTTGAGCACGCCGGCGATGTCGGCCTTGCGCTCCGCGGTGAACACCACCGGCTTCTCGCCGCGCACGAACGGCCGCAGCGCGTCGAGCCGAGGGTTAGCTGCGACCGGCGCGCCGGCCTTCTTCGCGTCGTCGTACCGGCGGGCCGTCTCGAACAGCTCCTTGAGCTGGGTGAGCTTTTGCTCGCGGCGGAAGCGGGCCGCCGAGGCGCCGTCGCTCTCGAACGCGACGGTCGGGTTGAACCCGCCGCGGAAGCCGCCGGCGTTCGCCGGGGGGTACTCGATGTGGAGCGTGAGCCCGTCTACCGCGACCATTTCTGCCGGCACCCAGCCCGCGAGGTTGATGAGCGCCCCCTGACCCGGCAGCAGGGACCCGGTGGGCCGCGTCAGCGCTGTGGTCACCCCGTTGGCCCGGGTCACGGGGATCAGCTCCGAGTCCGGGTTGATGCCGACGCTCGCGCGGAGGTCCGGCTGGAAGTCGCCGCCTTCGCGGAAGTCGTTGGTCTCGCGGGCCGAGTCGATTTCCACGAGCCCCAGCACGGTCCCGGCGTCGATCATGCCGGGGAAGATGTGCAGACCGGTGCAATCGACCTCGCGAACCGCCGGCCGCGCCCCGCCGACCTTCAGACCGCCCTGTGCGACGTGAAGGAACTTGCCGGTTGCGGCGTCCACGGTAACCGTGCCGACGAACGGTTCCTTGCCCGGTGAGTGGACCGTGCCCCCGTGCAGGACGTAGGTGCCCTTCGGCAGCTCCGGGAGCGCGGCGAACTTCGGCGCCGGCTTCGCGGGCTCCGCCGCGGCCGGGTCGAACGGCGTGAGCTTCGGCGACCGCTGGAAGTAGATCTCGCCTTCGATCAGTGTCATTTCGCACCGCGCGAAGGAGTTCAGCGGGTGCCCGTTGAAGATCGCGAGGTCGGCGTCCTTGCTCACCTCGACGGTGCCGAGCCGCGTGTCCAGTCCGAGTTGCTTGGCGGGGTTCAGGGTGATCGTGTGCAGCGCTTCCTCGGGCGTGAACCCGCAGTATTTCACCAGCTTCGCGGCCTCCTGGTTCAGGTGCCGCATCAGCTCGTTGTCGTCCGACTTCAGGCACACGGAGGCGCCGGCGTCCTTGAGCAGCTTCGCGGCGTAGGGGATCGCGTCGAACGCCTCGATCTTGTACGCCCACCAGTCGCTGAACAGGCTCACGCTGGCGCCGTGCGCGGCGATCTCCGGGGCCACCTTGTAGCCCTCGAGCACGTGCTGGAGGGACTTCACCTTGACGCCGAACTGGTCGGCCACGCGCAACAGCATCAGGATCTCGTCGGCCCGGTAGCAGTGCGAGTGGACCCGCACGTCGCCCTTGAGGATGTCCGCCAGCGCCTCGAGGCGCAGGTCGCGCCGCGGCTCCGGCAGCGGGTCGCTGGTCCCTTTGCGGGACTCGTACTCGGCCCACTTTTTCTGGTATGCCTGGGCCTCGGTGAACGCGCGGACGAGGACCGCCTCGACCCCGAGCCGGCTGTTCGGGAACCGGCCGTCGGTGCGCTTCACGTTCTCGCCGAGGGCGAACTTCACCCCGCGCGGCCCGCTGGTCACCAGCATCTCCCGTGCGGTCGCTCCGTACTTCATTTTGATGACCGCGTCCTGCCCGCCGATTACGTTCGCGCTGCCGTGCAGCAGGCGGGCGGTGGTCACCCCGCCCCCGAGCGCGCGGTACACCTGCACGTCCTCGGAGTCGATCACGTCGCGCACCCGCACCTCGGGCACCACCGACAGCGACGACTCGTTCACCCCACCCGACATCGCGAAGTGCGAGTGCGAGTCGATGATCCCGGCCGTTACGAACATGCCGTTCGCGTCGATGACCTTCACGCCGGCCGCGGCGGGCAAGCTACTACCGATCGCCCGGATCTTTCCGGATTCGACCAGGATGTCGGTGTTCGGGAGCGTTTTACCGGTGCCGGTGAGGACGGTGGCGCCGCGGATCAGCACGGACCCGCCGGTGCGGACGGGCGGCTTCCGGTCGGCCTCCGTCTCGGTGGCGGTGAGTTCGGCGGCGTCGAGCATCGGCACGACCGCACGCAGCGCCGCGCCGTTGAACGGCGGCGTGTCGCGCTCGGCCCCCGGGCGCCCGGACCCGAACGGCCCCTTCGGGGCCGGCGCGGGTCCGGCCGGGGCCGGGACCGCGTCGGCGTCCGGGCGCGGCCGGTTCCCCTTCTTGGGGGCCGGGGTGTCACCGCCGGGTGCGGGTGCGGTTGCCCCGGCGGGCGGCGTTGGTGCGGTGAGGTCGAAGCGAACGCCGTCGCTGAACGCGAACTTGTACTTGGTCGCGGCCGAGTCGAACGCGCCGTCGCACACGAGCAGGTGAGCGGCGCGGCCCTTCGCGATGCGGCCCACTTGAGATGACGCGCCGAGGATGTCGGCTGCGGTGCCGGTTAGCGACGCCAGCGCGGCGTCCGCTGGCAGCCCGGCGGCGATGGCCTTGCGCACGTTCTGCTGGAACCGGTTCGGTGCCAGCCCCTGCGTGGTGAACGCGAACTTCACCCCGGCTTTGTGAAGGGCTGCGGCGCACCCCACGTCCTGTTGCCGCAACCGCTCCTGGTCTTCGCGGACGCGGACGGGCAACTCCGACTCGCGCTCGGGGGCCGAGGCGAAGTCGAGCCGCAGGACGACCGGCACCTGCTCCTTCGCCAGCCGGTCGGCGACTTTCCACGCGCTGCGCCCGCCGACGATCAGCGGCTTCAGTTTGAACTCGGCTGCGAAGTCGAGCGCGCGGTTGATCTCGTCGGCCGAGTCCGCCTCGAAGGCGACCGGCAGTTGGCCGTCGAGAGCGGGCCACAGGGCTTCCAGGCACGGGTCCGCGGGCGGGCGCTTGCCGGTCTTCCCGCGACTTTCATAAGCGGCCCACTGGCGCTTGAGCCAGCCCGCGTCGAGCATCGTCTGCCGGGCGTGGGCCATCACCCCCATCAGCGACACCGGGTACTCGGCCCCGGCGACCCGTCCGAAGCGGGCGTGCAGTGCCACCGGACCCCGTAGTGTGGCGTCGCGCGGGACCGACCCGCTCAGGCTCACGAGTGCGCTGGTGCCCGAGAGGTACCCGCCGTCGGGCGCCACGAGCTGGGCGGTGAAGCCGACCTTCCGCCACGGCGCCGCCGACTCCTCGTCGAGCTTGAACGCCGTTTGAACCGCGAACTCGGGCGTCAGCCCCTTGCGGTGGTCCGGTTTGGTAGCGACGAGCGGGTCCGCGGCCAGGTCCTCCGGGGCCGGCGGGCCGCCCAGGGAGCGCCGCAGCCCGACATCGTAGCCGCGGGTGGTGGCGGCGTCGATGAACCCCGGGTAAACGGTGAGCCCTTTCCCCTCGATCACGAGCGCGTCCGGCGGGACGGCAACGCCCTCTCCGACCGCAGCGATCAGCCCGTCCCGTATCACGAGTGTGGCTTTGGGGAGCACGGTTCCGGCTTCCGTAACGACCTTTGCGTCACGGATTGCATACGCGGACGGGGCGAGGTCGCTTGGCTTCTGGGCCGCGACTGGTACGAAGGCGGCAGCGGCCAGCGCGCCGAGCAGCGCGAAACGTGCTGTGTTCATCAGTGCATCGCCACAGTAATGGGGCGGAGAGGTTGGGACAGTTGTATCCCGGCGCGGGAGCAGGGGGGAAACAAAATCAGGTGTTTCGGACTGGGGCCGCGGTTGAGAGTTTATGAGGAGCCAATGTGAACGCCGGCCCTCCGCTCTCCGATCCCGCGCCGCGGGAGTACAACACTCCGGCCGCTCCGAACCGAGGTCATTCAATGCGATTGCTGCCTGCGGTGCTTGTTGTTCTTTCGTGCAACCCGGCTATTGCGGCCGAACCCGCCCCCGGGCCGCGCCCGATCCGGCGGGCCGCGGTCGAGTCGTCCCTGCCCTCCGTCGCCGGCCGGATTCGTCAGTTCGCCTTCGACGGTGATGCAACGACCTACTTCGTGTCCGAACGCAACGCGAGCAAAACCGACCACTTCACCATCCGGTTCGATACGCCGGTGAAACTGAAATCCGTGGCCGTGCTGACCGGCCGGCCGAACGGCGACGACGCGCTGGCCGCCGGATCGCTCGAACTCTCCGCCGACGGCACCACGTTCGAGCCCGCCGCGACCTTCGACAAGGGGAAGGCGTCTGCGACTCCCAAAGCGGGGACCGTGCGAGCCATTCGGGTACGCCCGACCGAGGACCTGAAACACCCGCTCGTGGTGCGGGAGATCACGATCGATTCCGACCCGCGGGTGACCACGTTCCGGTACCCGGTCGAGTTCACGATTGACGTGGCGGACGCCCCCGAACTGCGGGAGTGGACCGAGAACGCGGTTCGGGTGTGCGAGCGAGAGTACCCGATGATTTGTGACCTGCTCGCGAGCGACGGGTTCCAACCGCCGACGCAGATCCGGCTCGCGATGAAGGCCAGTTATGACGGTGTGGCGATGGCCGGCGGGAACCGGATTACCGGGTCGGTGAAGTACTTCAAGTCGCACCCGAACGACATCGGCGCGATGGTCCACGAGACGGCCCACTGCGTTCAGAACTACCGGGGCCGTGGGCTGCCGGGGTGGCTGGTGGAGGGCATCGCCGATTACGTGCGGTTCTGGAAATTCGAGCCCGGCACGGCCGGCCGGGTGAACCCGCAACGGGCCGCGTTCGATGCGAGCTACCGCACCACCGCCGCGTTCCTGGCGTACGTCACGAGCCGGTACGACGCGCAACTCGTGACCAAGCTGAACGCCATGCTGCGCGCGGGGCGATACGACGCCGGGGTGTGGAAGACGCTCACCGGCAAGACGGTTGAAGAGCTGAACAAAGAGTGGCGCGAATCGCTCGCCCGCTGATCGGTTTCTCTGTTGGTGTTGGGCGTTGCCGTCCGCGCTGACGTGCCTTTTCGACCCTGAACGATGCGGATTGGTTTGAGACGAGCCGGACGCGCGGCGCACGCGCGTCCGGCTCATTCTCATATGCCTCACCATTTCAACGCGCCACCGAGAGACTTCTAACCGGTCGTCGCTCAAGCGACTCGGATATCCGCGATGCCCCACTGTGGCGCGGTCGGATGCGCCAATCATTTCCCATGTCCGGATGAAACCGTTCGTGCGGAGTTGGCGCGGCGGTCGGCCGCGCCCGCGGTTACCGCAGAGCAAGCCCGTCTGGGTGCAGTCGCATGACCGTTCCAGAGTGAGCGAACTTCCCACCGCTGCCATCAGCCGAGTTGTGGTCGATGGGGCCGGTTTCTGGCCGACGATGAGAAGTCCGTCAGCAACCCCAGCCACGTTCGGTGCCGCCGATGTTGAAACGGTCAGGTTCGAGAACCGTTTCGAGCGGATCGTCGGGCTGCTTCCTGTGGCTCCGATGTTCCTGCCTGCTCCCTTCTGGTGTTTGGGGAGCGATTGAGACATCGGGCAGAAGGTGGCAATGAACATCACCAAGCGAATCGGGAATGTGCGACTTTCCGCAGCCCGGCGCTGTAACGGACGTTACAGCGCCGGGCTGCGGAACCTGATTCGTGATTCAGTTGGTTGTGTCTTTGTCGCACAGGCATTCCTGTCTGTGCGACAAAGACACAAAGACGGACACCCGCAAATGGACTGCGAATGAGTGGGTCAGCGACTGGGCGCTCGCTACCGGTTAACTGGTCACGGACTGGTGGTTCGCTGGCTGGTTGCTACCCACGAATTTCGCCAAAAACTCGGAGTGCGGTTCCTGTGGGAAGTCGGGGTTGTTTTGAGAACGTCCAGCGCACTGCGCCGTAACAGATTGTTGGGATGATTCTTATGGCGAGATCGATCTGGAAGGGTGGTTTTGGTCACTGGAAAGAGATGAGGGCCGCGGTGCCCATTTAGTAGGGGCACCGCGGCGTCGAACTTCCAACGAAGGAAAAACGCGGTGGGGGAATACCCGGTGCGTCACCTATTCAGCCGACGGCGATTCAGCAGACGGGCGGGAAGCGACATCCCCGCCCGGATCTTACTGTGCTGGGAACCGGTCCTGAAGTGCGGTAACCGTCAGTTGCCGCTGCTTCAAGGCCCGACACGCTTCGACGGCCGTTTGGGCGGCCGAAATCGTGGTGATCGCGGTGACGCGGCTGGCCACCGCTTCGGCCCGGATGCGCGATTCGTCGGTGGAGCTGCCGCGGCCGGTCGGTGTGTTGATGATCAGTTGGACGTTGCCGTTTTTCATGTGGTCGAGCAGGTTCGGTCGCCCTTCGGCGATCTTCGGGACGTCCTCCACCGGCACCCCGCGCTCGCGCAGGAACGCCGCCGTGCCGCGTGTGGCGATCACCCGGAACCCCAGCTCCGCGAACCCCCGCGCGATCGGCACCGTGACCTCTTTGTCCCGGTTCGCGACGGAGATGAACACGGTACCGCCTTGGGGCAGCCGCGAACTGGCCGCGAGCTGGGCCTTCGCGAACGCCATAGGCATGGAGTCGTCGATGCCCATGACCTCGCCGGTGGACTTCATTTCCGGTCCCAGGATGATGTCCACGCCCGGGAACTTGTTGAACGGGAACACGCTCTCCTTGATCGAGTAGTGTGTCGGGATGACCTCCTCCTTCACCCCGAGCTCGTCGAGCGTCTTGCCCACCATCACGAGCGCCGCCAGTCGGGCCAGCGGTACGCCCGTGGCCTTCGACACGAACGGGATCGTGCGACTGGCCCGCGGGTTCGCTTCCAGGATGTAGACCTTCGGCGCCTCGGTCGCGGCCGCGCCCGCGCGGATGCCGGCGACCGCGAACTGGATGTTCATCAGCCCTTTAACATGGAGCGCCGCCGCGAGCTTCCGCGTCTGGTCCTTGATCTCGTTGATGACGGCCGCGGGCAGGCTGTACGGCGGGATCACGCACGCCGAGTCGCCGGAGTGGATGCCGGCCTCCTCGATGTGCTGCATCACGCCGCCGATCACCGTGCGCGTGCCGTCGGAGAGGCAGTCGACATCGACCTCGGTGGCGTTCTCCAGGAACTGGTCGATCAGCACCGGGCGGTCCCGCGACAGGTCGGGCTCGACCCGGCGGATGTACGACGTGAGCTCGTCCTCGTTGTAGACGATCTTCATGTCGCGCCCGCCGAGCACGAAGCTCGGGCGCACCAGGATCGGGAACCCGATTTTGCGTGCCACGCGCAGCGCCTGAGCCTCGTCGACCGCGGTGCCGTTGGCCGGCTGAAGCAGGCCCAGCTCGGTGACGAGCTTCGCGAACCGCTCGCGGTTCTCGGCGATGTCGATGCTGTCCACGCTGGTGCCGATGATCGGCACCCCCGCGCTCTGGAGCGGGGTCGCGAGGTTCAGCGGGGTCTGCCCGCCGAACTGCACGATCACGCCCTCGGGCCGCATCCGCTCATGGATGTTGATGACGTCCTCGGGCGTCAGCGGCTCGAAGAACAGGTGGTCGGAGGTGTCGTAGTCGGTGCTCACGGTCTCGGGGTTCGAGTTGACCATGATCACCTCGTACCCGCGGGCGCGGAGCGCGAACGCCGCCTGGCAGCAGCAGTAGTCGAACTCGATCCCCTGGCCGATGCGGTTCGGCCCGCCGCCGAGGATCATGACGCGGGGCTTTCCGGACGAGGGCCGCACCTCGTCCTCCGACTGGCTCGCGGAGCCGGGCGCGCTTTCGGTCCGCACCACCGGGGCTTCGTAGGTGCTGTAGTAGTACGGTGTGTACGCCTCGAATTCGGCGGCGCAGGTGTCCACGCTCTTGAACACGACCGTGACGCCCTGGGACGTGCGGAGCTTCCGCACCTCGGCCTCGGACACCCGCCAAAGGGTCGCCAGTTGCCGGTCGATGAACCCGTGCTGCTTGGCCTTGAGCATCAGCTCCGGGGTGACCGCGTCGAGGGACGGCACGGCGCGCAGCTCGGCCTCCACGTCCACCAGGTCTTGGATCGCGCGGAGGAACCACGGGTCGATTTTGCTCCGCTGGTGGATCTCTTCGACCCCCATGCCCGCGAGGAGCGCGTAGCGGACGTACCAGATGCGGTCCGCGTTCGGGCTGGACAGCTTGATGGTGATCTCTTCGCGCGACGGCGCGTCCGGGGTGCCCCAACGGTCCCGCTTGTCGCACCCCAGCCCGAAGCGCCCCACCTCGAGCCCGCGCAGCGCCTTCTGAAGGGATTCCTTGAAGGTGCGGCCGATCGCCATCGTCTCGCCCACGCTCTTCATCTGCGTGGTCAGCGTGGCGTTCGCTTCCGGGAACTTCTCGAACGCGAACCGGGGCACCTTCGTGACCACGTAATCGATGGTCGGCTCGAAGCAGGCCGGGGTCTCGCGGGTGATGTCGTTCCGCAACTCGTCCAGCGTGTACCCGACGGCGAGCTTGGCCGCGATCTTGGCGATCGGGAACCCGGTCGCCTTCGAGGCCAGCGCGCTGGAGCGGGAGACGCGGGGGTTCATCTCGATGACGATCATTCGCCCGTCGGCCGGGTTGATGGCGAACTGGATGTTGCTCCCGCCGGTCTCCACCCCGATCTCGCGGATGATGTCCTTCGCCTTGTCGCGCATCCGCTGGTACTCCTTGTCGGAGAGCGTCTGCGCGGGCGCGACCGTGATGCTGTCGCCGGTGTGGACCCCCATCGGGTCCAGGTTCTCGATGGAGCAGATGATGACGACGTTGTCGGCCTTGTCGCGCATCACCTCCAGCTCGTACTCCTTCCACCCGATGACCGACTCCTCGACCAGCACCTCCGTGGTGGGCGACAGGGCCAGGCCGTGGGTGATGATGTCGCGGTACTCGTCGCGGTTGTACGCGATGCCGCCGCCGCTGCCGCCCATCGTGAAGCTGGGGCGCAGCACGCACGGCAGCCCGATGTCGTCGAGCGCGCGCATCGCCTCTTCGAGCGTGTGGACGACGACCGACTTCGGCACCGCGACGCCGATCTTGAGTACGGCGTCCTTGAACCGCTGCCGGTCCTCGGCCTTATCGATCACGTCGGCGTTGGCGCCGATCATCTCGACGCCGTACTTCGCGAGGACGCCCTTCTTGAACAGGTCCATCGCGGTGTTGAGCGCGGTCTGGCCGCCGAGCGTGGGGAGCAGGGCGTCGGGCCGTTCGACCGCGATGATCTTCTCGACCACCTCCCAGGTGATCGGCTCGATGTACGTGCGGTCGGCGATCTCGGGGTCTGTCATGATGGTCGCCGGGTTGGAGTTCACCAGGACGACCGTGTAGCCCTCTTCGCGAAGTGCTTTGCAGGCCTGCGTGCCGGAGTAATCGAACTCGCACGCCTGGCCAATGATGATGGGTCCGGAACCGATGAGCAGGATTTTCTTGATGTCTGTGCGTTTCGGCATTGTGGTCGCGTGCGGAGGTTGTTCGGCGCAAACTCCGAATAGCTTATGACCGCGGCTCGGCGGGCCAAGGGCGCGTCGGCAAGAGTGTTTGCGCCGGACGGCGGTCCGGCCAAAATCGGGTCGGTAAGGAATGTGCTATAAGGTGAGAGCGACTGCGACGAAGTTAGTTTACCGCGCTGGCGCGCCGGCCGGACATCGGGCTGTTGTGCTGCCCCTCCCGGACCGCCGAAGAACAGGCGCTCCGCGCGGAGCACGGTGACGAACAACACATCTACCTCGGAGAACCGTTTCGATGCGATCGTTCGCTGTATCGGCCGCGCTGGTCGCGACCCTTTCGCTGTCGGCCGCTGCTGACGACGCGGTCGAGATCAAGCTCCCGGTGCTCAAAGCCGGGGACAAGTTCAAGGTGACCAAGACCGAGAAGACCAAGAGCACCGAGGCGTTCGAGGCGGGCGGGAAGACCAGTGGTAAGGACAAGGACGAGTCCCGGCTCATCGTTTACACCGAGGAGGTGGTGAGGGCCGGGACGGACGGTGAGAAACCGACGAAGGCGGTGCGCGTGTACGAGAAGTATGATGTCACCGCTACAAAGGACGGCGTCCCCCCGCTCAACACGCCCATCACCATCACCAAGAAGGGGAACAAGTTCGAGTTCACTGCCGACAAGCCACTCGGCGAGTTCGCGGCCGCTCTTGGGCGCGAGTTCAACAAGCCGAACGAGCCGTCGACAAAGGACTTCCTCCCCGGAAAGCCGATCAAGCCGGGGGAGTCGTGGAAGATTGATCCCTCTAAGTTCGTCCGGAGTCTCGCAGAAGAGAAACTGAACGTGGACGCCGAGAAATCGGTGATGACCGGGAAACTCCTCAAGACCTATACGAAGGACGGCAAGCTGTTCGGTGTGCTCGAACTGACAGCCGCGTTCCCGCTAAAAGACCTGGGCAAGGAGGCCGTGACGCTGAAGAGCAGCGTGATCAAAATGGCGGTCAACACGGACGTGTGCATCGACGGCACCGACGGTGCGGAGAGCACCAGGTCGGTGCTCGGGTTCGATGTGGTGGCCGAGGCCACGGGCGTCAAGATAACGATCAAGTCCGACGGGGTACTGACCAGCACCAAGGAACGGCTCCCCCGGAAATGACTCCGGGCGGACCGCGGCGTGGCCGCCGGGCGGCACGCGTCCGGATAACTTGCCCAGTTCTGCTTTGCATTTCTGTTGACACCTCTGCCCGCCCCGTTATATCCGCGGGCCGAAGCGGCGACTCATCCGGCGGGGGACACGGCCGGGTGGCCGCACCAGCACACACGAGCCGGTTCAATGCCCGACGCGACCACGCCTGTGGCAGCGCTGAAGGACGCCATTCGCGCGTTCGCGGCGGCCCGCAGGTGGGAACCGTACCACACGCCCAAGAACCTCGCGATGGCGCTGGCCAGTGAGGTCGGGGAGCTGTGCGACATCCTGCGGTGGCTCACGCCCGAGGAGTCGGTGGCGGTGGCTCGCGACCCGGTCCGGCGCGAGTCGTTCGCGGACGAACTGGCCGACATCGCGAACATCGTGTTTCTGCTGAGCGCACACACCGGGATCGACCTGTCCGATGCGGTGGCGGCGAAGATGATCAAGAACGCGGTTAAGTACCCGGCACCGGAGTGACCAGGTGTCAGATACTTCTCCGCCAGCGGCGGCCGATCGGGGGAGATCGGTTCGTCGGCCATGAGACTTGTCCAGCCTGTTCGAGGGGGAGTGGGCCGTGCGTAAACGACCGATTGTCCTCGCGGCCGCTGTCGCGGTCGCGGGGCTCGCCATACTGGGAACGGTGGTCGCGCAGCAGCCCACTGCCACCTACCCGCAGCCGAAGGTGGTGCCCGCCAGCGGCACGCTCCCGGCGCCAACCGTCCGTCCTTACGGTGATTGGACACCGACCACTCCGCAACCTGTCTCTCCGGCTGCGGGGTTGGGTCTTGGTAAACCCACCACTACCAGTAACGCGGCGCGGCCAACGGGCGGCTCGCCCACTGGTTCGTCCGGACAGGTGCCTTCATCCGGGTATCCGGCGAATGCCGCCAATCGCCCGCGGCCGGGTATCGCCGGAGCAGATCCGGTTCGTCCGGCCGGTGGATTTGATGTGCCGGCACCGAGCATGGAGTTCCCAGGTACCGCTCCGCTGGCCGGCACGCCAACCCGGCCGCTTCCGCCGCCGAGCTTGAGCCTCGAGCCAGGCGAAAGTAAGTTCACGACCCCGTCCACTCCTCCAGGCAGCGGCGCGCCTGCGCCGTACGTACCGGTCCCGCCCGCCCCGGCTGGGACGCCGGTGCCCACCGGGGGCGGCTTGCCGCCGGCGGCACCGTCGTTCCCGTCCACCGCACCGAGCACGCCGCCGGCGACTTCCGCGCCGCCGGCGACCAATCCGAAGCCTCTGCCGCCGCTGCCGGTCGGTACCGGGGTAATCGTTCCGACCACTCCGTCGCTTCCGGGCGCAGCGACCGGTCCGGCCGCTGCCCCGACAGTTCCTGCGGTCGCGCTGCCGGCCCGGGTCGCTCAGAGCGTGAGTGTTGAGGCGGTGTGTCCGGATTCGGTCGTGTTCAACACCGAGGCCGAGTATGTGATCGTCGTGCGGAACGCGGGCAACGTGGCCGTTCAGCACGTGCGCGTCGAAGACGAACTCCCGGCCGGGTGCCGGTACGTGAGCAGTAACCCGCCCGCCGAACTGAACGGCGACCGACTCGTGTGGGCACTCGGCGCCCTTGAAGCCAACTCCGACAAACGCCTCGCGGTTCGGGTGAGGCCCACGGAAGAGGGCGAACTTCGCAGCCGTGCGACGGTAACCTTCTCGGCTACGGTGGACGCGAAAACCAAAGTTACCCGCCCCCGGGTCGCGGTCGCGGTGACGTGCCCCGAGGTGGCCCGTGCCGGTGAAGAGCCCGTGTTCAAGATCAAAGTCACCAACAGCGGCACCGGTCCCGCGCAGCAGATGGTGCTCCAGGCGCTGCTGAGCGACGGGCTCGACTTCCGCAACCAGGGTGCGCGGCTCGAAACGAAGCTCGCGAACCTGCCCGCGGGCGAGACGCGCACGGTCGAACTCCCTTTGAATGCGCTTAAAGCGGGTTTGCAGTCGTGCCAGGTGACGGTGACCGCGGACGGCAGCCCGGAGGCGACCGCGAAGGCGTCGGTGAACGTGGTCGAACCGATGCTCCAGGTGGCGCAGGCCGGGCCGGTTAAGTGCCTCGTCCGTGCCGAGCCGAGCTACGAGATCACGCTCTCCAACCCAGGCACCGCGACCACCGATCCGGTTACAGTTCACGCCGTTCTGCCGGACGGGTTCGATTTCCTGCAAGCGTCGGAAGGCGGCGCGTTTAACCCGGCCACGCGGGCGGTCACCTGGAAACTCCAACCGCTGGCTGCTGGCGGTACGAAACTGGTGGGCCTCAAACTGCGGGCGGGGGCCGCGGGCGACGTGATGCTCCGCACGGTCGCGATCGCCGCGCCAGAAGCCCAGCCCAACGGGATCGCTCCGGTTGGTGGCATCCCGGCTCGCGCGGGCCGCGGGCTGGAGGCGAAGGCCGAAACCGCCATTAAGGCCGAAGGCGTCGCCGCTTTGCGGTTCGAGGTGGCGGGCCTCGAGAACCCCGTTGAGGTGGGCAAGGAGGCGGTGTACGAGATCCGCGTCGTAAACCAGGGGACCGGCGCGTGTACCAACGTGCAGGTTATGGCGGCGCTCGCCGACGGGACGACGTACAGTGGGTCCAACGGCCCGACCGCGGGCAAGGCGACGGGGCAAACGCTGGTGTTCGAGCCGATCCCGAGCTTGGCCGTTAAGGGCGAGACGGTGTACCGGGTGCGGGTGCGCGGGAACGCCGCCGGCGAGCAGCGGTTCCGCGTTCAGCTCACCTGCGATCAGGTGCGCAACGCCGTCGTCAAGGAAGAATGCACGCGGTTCTACAAGGAATAGATGCCCGCGCCGTGCGGGTAGACGATGAAACGTGCAGCGTCCGAAAGAGCGCGCTCTGGGCGGAGCAACGGGCTTCTTTCGGCAGATCTCCTCGGTTCGGATTTTCGTCCCACGGCCGTGCGGGGGCACGGTCGTGGGGCTGGGGGAAGGGAGTCCGCAATGAGCATCAGTCGCGCGCTGCGTAAGGACCGGGATAGGGCCGAGTCGGACGAGAACGCGATCCACATCCGGTGGATGATCCGGCGGGACATGCCGGACGTGATGGGGGTGGAACTTGCCAGCTTCGAGTACGCCTGGACCGAAGACGACTTCCTGCGGTGCCTGCGCCAGCGGAACTGTATCGGGATGGTCGCCGAGCGGGGCGATACCGTCACCGGGTTCATGATCTACGAGTTGCACCGCACGCGGCTGCAATTGCTGAACTTCGCTGTCGCGCCGGCGGCCCGGCGCGCCGGCGTGGGCAAGTTGCTGATCGGGAAGCTGATTTACAAGTTGTGCAGCCACCGGCGGCAGAAGCTGACGCTCGCGGTGCGGGAGCGCAACATCGCGGCCCAGATGTTCTTCCGGGCGCACCGGTTCAAAGCGGCGAAGGTGCTGCGCAACTACTACGAGGACAGCGGCGAGGACGCGTACCAGATGGAGTACCGGCCGGAGCCCGAGGAGTGGGCCGAGTTCGGCGGCGAACCGGTGAACCGGGTCGCGATGTACGAAGACAACCAGGGCTAAGGGGACCGCGCGGTCCGGCCGGACGCGCCGCACCGGCCGTACCCGTACAGGGGCACGAACCGCAACGGCACATGGAGGGGGCGCAGCGATGACGACGGAACGCAAGATGTGGTGGCGGAAGGTGGCGCTGGCCTCGGTCGGCGGGACCGTTGCGGTGGGCGGGCTGTTCGGCATCGTCCGTGCAACCTCGCCCGAGCAGACGCAGGTCGCTCCTGCGGTGCCGGTCGCCACAGACACCACCTGGAACCGCGCGGCGGCCCCGAGCCCGGTGCCTCCGTCCGTATCACGGGTGGAACACGCTCCGGTGGCGCCCGGCTCCGTGGTGCCGGCGGGCGCGGCGATATCGGGGCCGCTGCCCGCATTGCCGAGCGTTCCGGTGCCTGCCGCACCTCCGGTACTGCCGCCCGTTCCCTCTGTGCCGTCCGCCATCGAGCCGATTGGTTCCGGCCCTCGCGCGCCCGACGCCGGGCTGCTGAATGCCGACAAAATTCCGTTGCCGCCGGTGCCTTCGATCGAACCGCCAAGCGTGCCCAGCCCCCCGAAGGGGCCGGACCCGAAGCCGGCTGCGCCGCTCGCACCTGCTGAACTGCCTGCGCTACCGGTGCCGTCCGGACCGGTAGAAACGCCCAAGGTGCCTACCAACCCGCCCACCCCAGCGCTGCCGTCGGCCGTTTCGCCATTTCCCGCCGTTGCCCCACCTGCGGGGAACGCCCCCCTTCCTTTACCTACACCGTCACCAGACCCAGCCAAGGCGGTAGTACCGGTTAAACCGGATTCTGACTTGAACCGGTCGAACCCGCAGAATACGCTCAATCCATCGTCCCCGGTTGACCCGCCGGCACCGACCGCGCCGCCGACTGGTCCGGGCGGTCGTGACGTGCCGGCGACAACCGTGGACCGGCCCAAGCCGCCCGAGCCGATGTTCGGGACGACCGAGAAGTTCGTGTTCCCGGCACCGGGTGCGACGGAACCGGGCGCTTCGACACCACGAGACGCAACCATGTTAAACCTCAAGCACGCGGCCGCCGCTGCGATCCTCGGCGGCGCGATCCTGGGCGCCGAACCGGTTCGCGCTGCGCCGGCGCCTCTGGTTCCTGCTGCCCAGGTGCCGTCTGGTGACGACAAAGTCAGCGTCGAACAGCTCAAAACGGATCTCAAGGCCGCCAGCGACAGAATTAAGAAGCTCGAAGAGCAAGTCGAGAAGCTGGAAGCCTTGGTGCTGGGCAAAAAGGACCGTGACGGGAAACGGCTGACAAACAGTCTGGACCGGGGTGCCGTTGCGGATGTCGTGGACCTCAAGGACAAGATCGACCGGCTGGAGAAAGAGCTGAGTACGCTGAAGACGCAAACCGCGCTCAAACCGGCCGTCGTGACGCCCGCGGTGACGCCGAAGGGCATCGTTCGGGTGGTGAACGAGTACCCGGTCGAGATCACGATGCTCATTAACGACCGCACGCACCGGGTCGCGCCGAGCACAAAGGTCGATGTCGAGGTGCCCGCCGGTGATTTCAGCTACCAGCTGCTCCAGTCCGGTGCCGCGGTGACGCGGAGTGTCATCAAGGACAAGGAAACCGTGACACTTCGGATCAAATAACCTACCCGCCAACGCGGACAGCGGAACTCGGCGCGCGGGACCGAAGAGCCACGTACTCTTCGGTCCCGCGCGCCGAGTTCTGTGTTGCGAATTACCTATGATTGTGACCATCGACGGCCCCTCAGGTGTGGGGAAGAGTACGGCCACCCGAGAGCTCGCTGCCCGCTTCGGATTCGAGTACCTCAACACCGGCTCGATGTACCGAGCGGTCGCGCTGGCGATGCACCGGCTCGGCGTGCCCACGAGCGACGAGCGAGCGGTGGGCGCTGCGCTCGCCGGGGTGCGGGTAGAAGTGCCCCTCGGGAGAGTGCTGCTGAACGGGGCGGATGTCTCCGGACTTATCCGCACCCCCGAAGTGAGCCGCGGTGCGAGTGAGGTCGCGGTCCACCGCGCGGTGCGTCTGCTGCTGGTCGCGAGCCAGCGCGCCGCAGCGGTCGGCCGCGACATCGTGTGCGACGGGCGCGACCAGGGGTCGTTCGTGTTTCCGCTTGCAGAGTGTAAGTTCTTTCTTGTTGCCGACGCTCGCGTCCGGGCCGAGCGCCGGGCCGCAGAACTCGCCCGCGACGGCGCGACGGTGAGCGTCGAGGACATCCACCGGGACCAGGAGACGCGCGACCACCGGGACACGCAGCGCGACCTGGGGCCGATGCGCCCGGCCCCGGACGCGGTCGTGGTCGATACAACAACGCTCACAACGGCCGAAGTGGTCGAGCGGTTGGAAAACATTGTTCTTGCGGTCCGGTCGTGTAAACGGCGGCGATCGCCCGAAAGGCTACCCTCCTGATGGCAGACCGCCCGAACTTCGTCGGCCGGCTGTGGTACGACACGGTTTTCTGGTCCTCGTTCACGGCCTTCACGTTCGGTTTCAGCATCCGGCGTCGAGGGTGGAAGAACATGCCGCGCACGGGGCCGGTTCTCGTGCTGGCGAACCACCAGTCGATGTTCGACCCGGTGCTCGTGGGGCTGTCGTCGCGCCGGTACTTGTCCTATCTGGCGCGACACACGCTGTTCGAGCAGCGCGGGCTGGCGCCCGTGATCCGCAGCCTGAACGCGATCCCGATCGACCGGAGCGCGGGTAAGGACGGTATTCAGGCGGTGCTGAACGCCCTCGGCCAGGGGCAGGCGGTGTTGATGTTCCCGGAGGGCGAGCGGACTCACGACGGGAACGTGCATCCGCTCAAACCGGGGGTGTCGTTGCTGATCAAACGGGCCGGTTGCCCCATCGTCCCGGTCGGAATCGCGGGAGCGTTCGACGCGTGGTCGCGGTTCATGACCGTGCCCCGACCGGCCCCTCTCTTTCTGCCGCCCGCCCCGGGTACGCTCGCGATCTCGGTGGGCGAACCGATTAACCCGGCGCGCTACGAAGGCATGAAGCGCGAGGCGATGCTGGATGACCTGCATAAGGCGCTGGCCGCGCAGCACGCGGAGGCCGAACGGGTTAGACGCAAGTGACCGCGCGCTCCGGTAGTCGGGCTCAGCGTTTGGGGAGCACGTTTTGTGTCGCCCCGCGGTTGGTCCCACCCTTGCTCAGGTGCCACACCGTCACGGCTTCTTCAGCCCCTGCCGATGCAATATGATTGCCATCAGGGAAGACGCATAGCCGGGAGATGTCACCGTACCCCGTCGAGAACCGGCGCGCCAGGCGGCGACTTGCCACGTCCCACACTTCGACGCCGCCGGCCGTGCCGCTCGTTCCGATAATCAACAGCCGGCTATCCGTGCTGAACGCGACGTGCTGTGCGAGCCCTTCTTCGCTGTGCCGGTCCGTTTTGAACACCTCGGACCCATCCGCCACGCTGAAGACCGGCACTTGTGCGAGTGAAGCGGCCGTCACGAGCTTTCCGTCCGGGCTGAACGCGATTGTCGCGCGGAGCCCCCGGCCGACGCGGGCTTTCCACACTTCGTCAGCCGGGTTGCCCTTTCCGTTCACGGGCCAGAGCCGCAAGAACCCGTCGCGGCCGAACTGCGCGAGTTTGGTTCCGTCGGGGCTGAACGCCAGTGCCAGAACGGAGTTGGTCACGACCGGCAACCGGGTTCGTTCATCGCCCGTCAGGTCGGCCAGGACGACCGCGCCGGACGAATCGGCCCAAGCGATGCGGCGGCCGTTTGGGGCAACGGCGACAGCTCGCGCATTCGCACTCTTGTCGAAGGCACGTGTGGGCTTTGCCGCGAGCGGTTTTATGGGATCGAATTCGGAGTACGCGACAACGCTCTCCGCGGTCGCGACCAAGAGTGTACTGCCGCCCACCGCCGCTGCGACGGCCGGGCCGGGAAGGACGCCGCACGCCTTCGTCTCCTGGTGGCCGACGCGCCAGAGGAAAGCGGCGTCGTTGGACAGCAGGAACAGCGCCTGACCGTCCGTTGTGCCGATCATGAGCGCCGGGGCCGGGAAGCGGTCGTTCTCGGCGTGGAGCTGTTTCCCGGATGGCAGATCCCAGAGCCGCACCCGCAACCCGCCGTTTCCGGTCGCGACCAGTTTTGAGCCATCGGGTGAAATTGCAACCGACCCTGCGGCGCCACGAATTTTCCCCGCGAACGCCTTCTTCGCTAAATCGTAGATGCCGGCATCGGTGCCGTTGCTCACCGCCAGCCGGTCGTTCGTGAGCCACGCGAGCGGTACGTTCATCTCGGGCACTTCGGTCACCAGCGTGGCTCTGTCGGTGTAGATGCGTACCGTGTCGATGCCGTCGGCGGCTCGCGATCCGACCGCGAGCCGCTTCCCGTCCGGGCTGTAGGACACCCCCCGTACCCGATCTTTCCCAGCAAGGTGAAGCGTTCGCTTTCCGCCGGTGACCAGGTGCGCGGCAACGGTTCCGTCGTGGTTACCGATCGCGATCGCTTTTCCGTCGGGTCTGAACGCGAACACGTCGGTGCCTGTCAGTTCAAGTTTCGGGAGTTCCTGCTCGACTTCGGTGACGACGAGGTTGCCGCTCCCGTCGTTGGTCGCCAGCAGTTTACCGTGAGCACTGAAGGCGAAGCGGCTTGTGCCCGAACACGCGACCGTGCCGCTTTCGCGAAGCGTCGCGGGGTCCAAAAGCCGGATCAGGTGTTCTACCGTATAGTGGACTGCGAGCTGCTTGCCGGAATTCGTGTACTGCAATGCCGACACGCCGTAGCCCGTCTTCTGCGTCATCCGCACCATATCGCCGGTCGCGGTGGACCACACGCGGACCGTTCCGTCTTCACCGCCGGTGACGAACGTCGTGCCGTCAGGCGCGAACGCAACGCAGATCGGCCGTTCGGCGTGCCGGAGGCGCGTTTGGCCGAGGCGCGCGACTGCGCCTTCCGGCAGGCCGGCGCTGGAAGCCGGTTTCGGGGGCGGGGCGGTCGGCGGCTCGCCGATGGCATACGGTGCGATCGCAGACGTTAATAAGACGAACGGGCAGAAGCGGGCGAGCATCATAAGCCCTCGACAAGGCGCCCACGGCGCGGAGCAATGTTGCAGATGAGACGACTTGTTCGCGTCGGCCCTACCGGAAATTCTCCACTATTCGGACGCCGTGGTTAGCCGCCGCACGGCCGGAGCCGGACCGAGAAATGTCCTCGATCGTGTGCTGGTGAACCGCAGTTGGAAGACCGGCACATCCGGTACTGCCGCACCCATTTTTGCTGCAAGGAACTTCTCGAAGTCCGGAGGCGGCGCTTTGGGAACGGACAGGTGCGGTTCTCAGCCGAGCCGCGGCACTCGTTCACGCGAATTGTTGCGTTGTTAAAGCGTTAAACGGAAACGGTTTGCGGCGTCTCAGCCGTGAAGGTGCTAGCGGTCTTGAGCATCGCGAACCCGGGCACGATACATGCGATTCGTTGGTAGCAACACCCCAGCGGTTCGGTAGCGAATTGCCAGTCAGGTGGTAGCACACGTCCAGTCTGAGCCCCATTCGTGACTGCTGTGCGTGGGACCTGTGGTTCGTGTCGCGCGAAACGTTGATGCGTATCGCTGACGCTCGGCGACGTTCTATTTTGCGCAACGTTCTCGTGCGTGGGTGGGCCAATCGTCGAGAAGTTCGCCCAGCACACCGATAACGCCGGAACGTGGCGTCCCGGGTCGCGCACCCAGCGCGGCCCGGGACGCCACGTTCTTGCAACTGCCTCACACCAACGATTCGAGTAGGTACTTGAGCTTCCGTACCTCGGGGACGATCGGGAACGGGCTGTCCGGCATGTCGCGGACATCCACCGTTAGGGCGCGGTCGTAGCGGCAGCGGTCGAGTTGCGTGAGCAGCTTCCCGAACTCCATCTCCCCCTGGCCGATCCGCACCTGGAACTGGTCGATGCCGGTGCCCGTGTCACGCAGCCGCACGTGCCGGACGAACTTCAGCAGGCACTCGTAATCGGAACTCGCGTGCGGACCGGAGTGGTAGTGGCTCGGGTCCAGCGTCAGGGCGAGGCCGGGCACCCGGCGGCACAGTTCTGCCGCCCCCAGCGGGTCGGCGGTCACGGTTTGGGCGTGGGTCTCCACCGACAGGATGACGCCTTCCGCTTCGGCGATCCGGACCCAGTCTTGCAGCCGCGCCACTTCGATGTCGAGGTCGCTCCCCAGCGGCGCCGCCGGGACCGTTAGGAGCGGAACCGTGCAGACGCGTGCAAGGCGGCAGATGGCCTGAAACTCTTTGCGCGCCCCGGCCGTGTCGGTGGTGCTGGTGACGAGGTGGATCGACGCGAGGGGGAGGTTCGTGGCCTTCAGGCGCTGAACGCACCGCCCCAGGTCCGCAAGCACCTCCGCCGGCGTGAGGTGCGGGCCGCCGTCGTGGATCGCCAGGTCGGCTTTCGTGAACCGCATCTCGCGGACGGTGCGGAGGGCATCCTCCAGCGACACCTTGCTGAAGCTGAGCGTCGAGCAGGCAACGTACACGGTGTCTCCTCCCAGCGCGCACGCGGCCGCCGAACCGGCCTCCGGGCGCGCTCCCCCAATCCTTCCGACCGCGCGGCACCGACCCCCGTCGGCACTCACGCGGCTCCCCACCGGGACGGATCGAATAGCAACCGGTCCCGGCGCATGCAAGAAAAAATTAGAAGCGAATTCGGCTTGTTCCCCAGGCCGGCGGCGGCTACCAACCGCGCAGCTTGCGCACTCTCCGAAAGGACCGTTGATGACCCCGTTGCCGCTCGCCGAGTGGACCGTCGCACTTGACCGCATGGACGCCGCGCTGGCGGCCGCGACCCAGGCCATTGAGCGGCGCGACGAGCGGCTCGAACGGGCCGTGGCGCCGTCCGCCGGGGAAGGGGAGTTGCCCGCCCTCGACCGGATCGACGCCCGCCTGGCGGACTGGGAGCCGCGGCTCCGGGCGGCCGAGGAGTTGGTGGCGTCGGTCGAGCGCGAACTGGCCGATCGCGCGACGGCGGCCGGGGCGTGGCGTGCGCTGTTCGCGGACTGGGAGCAACTGCTAAAACGAGGGAGCGTCGCGCCCTGATACATGAACCCGTCTGCGGTGTCGCTTTCTGACGCGCCTCGACCGCTTGGAAGCGGTGACACGTATACCGCCCCCGGGCGGTCGCGGCGCGTCAAGAAATGCGACACGACCACCGGTCACGTGTACGAGAACGGGGGGCGTGTTGAGGCCCGCACGCTTCGGAAGGCCGTTTTTGACAGGATCGACAGGATGAACCGGATGAAGACTGATCAATTTTAAATCCTGTTCATCCTGTCGGTCCTGTCAAAAACAGCCTTCGCATTCCTATCGCGCGTTCGTATCCCGCTCCCGAGCGGTAGCGGCCCGCTAAGAAAGCGGCAATATTACCGGGTACGCGTATGATGTCGGGCGCGTCGGGAGGGAGCAAACGTGTCGCAGTTCGCGGTCATTATTCCGGCGGCGGGTCAGTCGTCGCGGTTCGGCGGGGCCGAGAAGAAGCCGTTCGTCACCCTGGACGGGCGCCCCGTGTGGCTGCGCTCCGCGGAGACGTTCTGGAGCCGCGACGATGTGAGCAAGGTGTACATCGTCGTTGCCCCCGCGGACCGCGACGATTTCCGTGCCCGGTTCGGTCACCACCTCGCGTTTACGAATGCGGAACTGGTCGAAGGCGGTTCGGAGCGTTTCGAGTCGGTCGCGAACGCGCTGGCTCGGGTTCCCGAGAGTGTCCCTCTCGTGGCGGTCCACGACGCGGTTCGCCCGCTCGTCACGCCCGCGCTCATCAACGCCGTGGTGCAGTCCGCGGCCGAGCACGGGGCCGCGATGCTGGCGGTCCCGGTTGCCGACACGCTGAAGCAGGTGGAACCCACAACGAACCGCATCACCGGCACGGTCCCGCGAGCGGGTGTGTGGCAAGCCCAAACCCCGCAGGTGTTCCGGCGGGACTGGCTCGCGGAAGCCTATGCGGCCCGGGGGCGGTTGACCGTTCCCATTACCGATGACGCACAGTTGATTGAAGCGCTGGGGCACGCGGTGGTGGTGGTGCCCGGTTCGCCGCTGAACTTCAAGATCACCACACGGGACGACTTGGAACTCGCGGACGCCGTACTGAAGGCCCGCGCCGCGCGCCGCCGAGAGGACCAGCCGGCGGCGCGCCCGTTCGACGATGAGGGGCAGTGGTAACGTGATGCCCCTTCGGGGCGTCATGCCGCGCCGGCGTCCGGCCGGGGGGCGAGCGCTTTCTGAAGCGGACAGTTCTCGGGCGCGGATTCGCCGCGCCGGTAACGAGTGAGCAACTCCTGCGACCGCCGCGCGAGCATCCGTCGAACTTCCCGGCGCTTGCCCTTCACGCGCGGGATCACCATCGAGTCGTAACCGGTCGTCTGGTGCCGCATCCAGGCGATCACGGCCGCCTCGGCTCGCTGCTCTACGGGAATCCGTTTCGTCCGCGCGACGGTGCCGCTGCCCACCGGTGTGGCGTGCGTGGTGACGGCGAGCGCGAGCCGCTGTGCCAGGTCGGCGTAGGTCGCATGGAACTCAAGGAAGTCGCGTACCGCGGTGGCGAACTCGTCGACGTAAGCCGTTTGCGTCCGCTCGCGCCGGTCGGCGTCGGCCTGGCGCCGCTTGGCGTGCGCCTCGGTTGCGCGTTCCGCTTCCAGGTCGCCGCGGATTTGTTCAACGGTTGCGGCGGGCGCCCACGTGCCGCGCGAGAAGGTTTTGCGCCCGCGCTTCTCGGCAACGGACCAGCTCTCCCCCGCCGCACGTATGCGGCGGGTCAAGGCGGCATCACCGGGCGGAACCAGCACCCAGCCCGCGGGTACCGTGCGGACGGTGCCGTCTGAGGCGCGAACAGTATCGGGCTTCGGTCCCGGGGTGAACGTTAACGCAGTGTTGTCCGTAGGCATGGCCCTCCTATCGGCAGATGGCGGGGCGTCCTTCAACTCCGCTGCGGTGGACGCGCAGGGCCGCAACCTCATCGTAACGAACGGGCAAAGAGTGCCGATTGTTGCCGCCGAGAAAAAATGCAAAGAGGACTTCGCGCGACATTCGGAGGGTGTATTATGCTGTTGGCTCGACGGGTCGCGTGTCCGTGACGCGACAAACTGAAGGCCGAAGGCGTCGCTTGGTCGCGGCGCCTGAGGTGTGGCTTTGTTGAAAGGAGGTGGTCCCGTGCCTAGTGACCATAGTTCGAAGGGCCGGCTGTCTTAACGGCCGCTACGGGTGGACGTAAGCCGGCCGCCCGACCGAACCCCCGAGCGTATCTACTCGGGGGTTCACTTTTTATGCTGCTCGCGCGACTCGGTTGTTTGTGCGAGTTGTGTCGCATTCTCGATTCTGAACGCAATACGTCATTTCGTCACATCTACTGACTCATCACTTTTAACTCGACCGCTCTGACCTAATCATGCCCTGGTAACAAGGTTCAACTTGTCCGCGCGGAGACCGCAGACAAATATCATCCCATTTGCCTGTTGGTAACGTAACGATCAATATTAGCGGATTTCGAGACGCTGGCACGAAACAAGCTGCCAGCGAGTTTTGGGTGTGGCTCACTCCTTCAGGCTTCGTACCGCGGAGCAGAATCTCAATGCCAAAACGGTACCTCATCCTCGCGTGCGACGGCGGGGGCATGCGGGGCTATCTGACCGCCCGGCTGATTCAAGAACTCGATACCGCCCTTGGCGGCGCGCTGCTGCGCTGCGTTGACCTCTTCGCCGGTACCTCGACCGGTGGGTTACTCGCGCTCGGGCTTGCCGCCCGAAAGCCTGAGCACGGAGCGGCGGCGATCAAGGAACTCGTTCGTCTTTACAAGGTTCAGGGGGCCAGCGCCTTCAAATCAGTACGGCCCGAAGAACTGGTGGGCCGGTTGAAACTCGAACTGGGGGTGGCGGGGTTCACGGTGAAAGTGGACCTCGCGGGCGTTCTGGAACAAGGGCTCGACGCCCTTCAGAGCCAGCTCGATGTGAGCCCCAAGGGGCTTAACCGGGAACAACTCGGTGCGTTTCTCGGGGCGCGTTACTCGAACGACGACCCCGGCGCCGGGCTGCAAAAGCTTGTGAAAGCGTTCGTCGGCACGGATACGCGGCTGTCGCTGTTGCCGCGTAACGTGCTGGTCACGACGTTGCGGTTGGACGGCCCCGACGGCTGGCAACCGCTGACGCTGCACAACCTACCCGTCCCGAAAGGCGCTGCCGGTCCGACGCCGGTTGTGGACTCGCACCTGCTCGACGCGGCGATGGCCACGACCGCCGCGCCCACCTACTTCGCCCCGTGGAAGCACACCGAACTCGGGTACTGTGTTGACGGCGGGGTGTTCGCGAACAACCCGGCGGCGCTGGCCCTCTCGGCGGCGCTCGCGGCCCGACACGATTTGCAATCGATCTCGGTGCTGTCGGTCGGAACGGGTGGGGTGCTGAACCGATACCCGATCGACAAACTAAAGGTTCCACCGCCCAACATGGGCATCCTGGCGTGGATGTGGCCGGCGGCCGTGAAGTCGTTCGACACGCCCGAAATGCCGCTCCTCAACGCGATGCTGGACGGCACCGCCGCCGCAGACGAACTGGTTTGCCGCGGGATGCTGGGCAACCGGTACCGCCGGATTCAACCACGGCTGCCGGAGGTCATCGCGATGGATGAGGCCGACGCCCCGGACCGGCTGGAAAAGGTGATCACCGCGTTCACCACCGATCCGCGTGCCCGAGACGAGTGGAAAAAGACGGTGGAATGGGTCCGTGAGCAAATCGAAGAGGCGTAACTGATCCGCCGCCAACCAACCGCTCGTTCGCAAGTCGCGAGTTGCCCTCTCCATTTTCTGCTTGATCATCCAGTCTGATTAACCGGCGAAATGTTAGCTCGCCTACCCGCGGGGAAGACCGTCACCACCCGACTGACGGTTGGCGTGACGGTCGGGGGCTGCACCGCGCTGTCGAGGCGCGCATGAACGGGCGGGCGGCGCTTTTCAGAACGGCGGCGAGAATTGCTTTCAGTTTCGGCACGGTCGAGGCCCTGGGGGCAACGAGCAGAACTGCGGGTGGTGATAAGTTTCTGGGCATATCTACTCGCACGCCGCTGGTGTCGCGGGATCGAGCCTTGCTGATGCGTAGTGCCGGCCGCTTGCTTGTAACACCGCCGTGGGTTTCGGGTGGCATCGCAGCTCGGCACGTCTCGGTGCAGACGAGCGGCTCGGGCACGGAAGTCGAAACGACCGTGCCGTGGGAATTTTTTGAGATTTCCACAGCAATTGCGGACGACGAGCGTACCACCTTCAACCAAGCCACTCGGTAGTTGTTTTCCGAAGGAGACAGCAATGGAGCGCAGGCAGTTCATCAAGCAGGGACTTGCGGGCGGTGCGCTCGCGCTCGGGGCTGGTGGAACGTTGTTCGCGCGCCGTAGCTACGGACGTGATACGCTGTCGAAGGAAATGGTGGACGACGCGATGCCAGCGTTCCAGACCGGGGCGAACAAGGGGCTGAACGCTCTACCCGGCCGTGCCCGCGAGCAAATCTACACGTACTTCCACGGCGTCTGCCTGAACTGCCAAGGGTTCGTCGCACACATCACGTCGAAGGCGTTCGGCGAGCGAATCAGCCGGTGCGGGTCCAAGGCCGAAAAGGAACTCTGTTTCAACGAAGCGTTTGTCACCTACACGGACGCCTCGGCGGACGCAATCCTCCGACAAATCGACATCATCGCAACCGACATCGGCGGCGAACTCGACCACGAGTGGAACACGTACTGTGCGGACCTTTCCGTGAAGTGGAAGACGCGGATCGGCGGTCGCGGCACGGGGTTCTCGGCGGACGAACTGACACAGCGGATGAGCGGTCTCGTGCGGACCGGCTTGGAAGACGCGCTGCAACAGACCTCAGCCAACCACCAGAATACAGCGCTTGGTAACACGATCGGCGCGATTGGCAAGTCGGCGGTCAAGCTGCTGCCGCTGGTCAAACTCGGTAAGGTCGGGGTGGCGATCGCCATTCCGGCGTTTTTCATCCTCGCGGCCAAGCACTGCTGGGACTACTCAATGGCCCGGCTCGACGACCGGCGCGGCGAGTACCAGACGGCGATCACCGACCGCATCTCGAACATGGCCGCCCGCATCGGAACCGAGTTCGAAAAAGATGTCCGTCAGCGCATTACAGACTTGCACACTTGGCAGGAATCATCCATCCGCGAAACGGCCGAGCGGGTGGCACAAGAGAAGATCGGCCTACTTTGAGGTCTCACATGTTCTGGATGATGCGACACCGGACCGCTTTCCTGCTCCTCGTGCTTCTGACCGCGGGGTGCGGCAAGACCGATAGTGCCCCGCAGAAAGTCACTGATACCCGCTCTCCTGCCCAGTACTTCAAGGACGAGCAGGCTGCTACGGTAACCCCGCACGGCCGCATCCGCACGGACACCGTTACCGAACGGAACGGTCGTATTGAGTACTCCTCTGACAACGGCATGAAGTGGAGCGTCGGTTACTCGAAACGGGCAGACGGTACTTACCGGTACGACGCTCCTGAACGGCTTGACAAGTAGCTTCATGACCACCTGCCACCCCGGCCCCGACCCGACGAGGACGACAATGCCGAGTCCAACCACTGCCCGGCCGGCCCAACTCTGTCGGGTCGCCGTGTCCGCACTACTCGTGTCCGCAGTTGTCTCTTCCGGCTGCCAGCCGGCATTCAAAGTCGAGCCGGTCACCATCCGTCTGGAACGGGCGGACCAACTCATTGGGGCCGCGCACCGGCATACAATCTGGATCAACGGCCAGAACGTTGGCATGATCCGCAACGGGGCCACCAACACGTTCTACTTCGTCCCCAAGATCGACGAGAAGAATGCCATCTATATCGAAGCCTACGACCCGTTCGTGAAGAACCCAGTGAGCAACACGGTCATGTTCAACATCGGATCTGGTGGGGAGATGACTGGCACGATGAAATGGGACAAGAACGGGACCGGCCTCGACCTCACGCTTGAGGTGTCAATCGTCAATGAGGGCAAGTACCCTCCTGTCAAAAAGAAGTAGGTCTCATTCGCGATAATCATAAACCGGCTGAGCCCTCGCACCCCTCGCCTCGCTCAGCACGGCCCGCTGTCACGGCTTTAGCCTTGAGCCGGTTCGGGCGTCGGCGGGTTGGGCAGCGGGTTGCGGGCGAAGACCCACTCTTCGATCGGCTTGCCGTCGATGAGGTGCTCCTGAACGAACCGCGGGATGCGGTCGGCGGTCATGTTCCCGTACCACGTTCCCTCGGGGTACACGACAAGGAGCGGCCCGCCGGCGCACACACGCAGGCAACTCACTTTCGTGCGGTAGCACGCGGTCGGACCGGTGGCCAGCGACAGGTTTCGGGTTTTCAGTTCGTCCTTGAGAGCGTCCCACGCCGCCTGCGCGCCGTCCTTGCCGACGGCGCCGCAACAGGCATCGCCCACGCACAACATCACGTGCCGGTGGAACGCGCCGATCAGCAGGTTCTCGGCGATTTTGGCGAGCTTCTCGTTCGATTCCGGCATCGGAAACTCCTCGGAGAGCGGCGCTACGCGCTGGGCCGGTGCCACCGCCGCACGCGCCGCGCGAGTTCTGCGAACAGCAGTACGCTCGACGTGCCGGCCGCCACCGCGAGCCAGTCCAGTACGCCGAGTGGCGCGACGTTGAACACCTTCCCGCCGAACGTCACGATCAGCACCTGCCCCACCACCGTCAGCGCGGCGATGAGCAGGAACTGGCGGTTCGCGAACAGGCCCCGCAGCCCCGATTCGCCCGGGTCGAGCGAGCGACAGTTGATCTGGTTCCACACCTGGAAGAACACGTACACGCTGAAGAACAGTGTGACCTGTCGGAGCGTCAGGCCGGGGAACTCGGAGGCCGCGCCGTCCCCGGCGAACCACCCCCCGTACTGCATCCCCACGAGCATCACGAGCATCACGACCACGAAGAAGCCGGCGGTCGCGAAGATGGTCCCGAGCATCTGCCGCGTCACGATGCTCTCGTCGCGCCGCTTCGGCGGTCGCTGCATCAGGTTCGCACGGGGCGGCTCGCTGCACAGCGCGATGGCCGCGAACGTGTCCATGATGACGTTGATCCACAGCAGTTGCAGCACCGTGAACGGCGGCTTCAGCCCGATCACCGGTCCTAGCAGCGCGATCAGCAGCGCCGACACGTTGATGGTGAGCTGGAACTGGATGAACCGCTGGATGTTCTCGTACAGCGCGCGGCCCCACTGCACCCCGCTCACGATGGTGCTGAAGGCGTCGTCCAGCAGGACGATCTTGCTGGCCTCCTTCGCCACCTCGGTGCCCGAAATCCCCATCGCCAGCCCCACGTCGGCGCGCTTCAGGGCCGGCGCGTCGTTGGTGCCGTCGCCGGTCATCGCGACGACGTGCTTCTGGGCCTGGAGCAGCCGCACCAACCGGTACTTGTCGCCCGGCAGCGCGCGGGCCAGGATGCGCAGCCGGGGCAGCCGCGCCGACAGCTCCTCGTCGGTGAGCTTGTCGAACTCGGCGTGACTCATCGCGATGGCGTCGGGGGCGTCCAGAAGCCCGATCTCGCGGCCGATGGCGCGGGCGGTTTCGAGCGTGTCCCCGGTGATCATCTTCACCTCGATACCGGCGCCCCGGCACTGCCTTACGGCCTCCTTCACGTCGTCGCGGAGCGGGTCGCGGATGCCGGCCCAGCCGTCGAACACGAGGCCCGTTTCAAGCGCCTCGAGGCGGGTGTGGAACGTGTCCGCGTGGGCCGGATCGTCGCCGGGCAGTTCGGCGTGCGCGAACGCGAGGGTGCGCATCGCGTCGGCCGCGGCGGCGAAGATCTGCACCTCGAACTCCGCCCGCGCCTGGGGCGTCATGGGGTGGACCGTGCCGTCCGGGGCGAGGTACGAGGTGCAGCGCGCCAGGACAGCCTCTGGGGCGCCCTTCACGAGCACCGTCGGCCGTCCGCCGACGCTCGCGACGGTCGTCATCCGCTTGCGCTCGGACGAGAAGTGAACCTGGTGCAGCACCGGCAGTTCGTCGCGCAGCCGGACGTGATCGAACGGCCCGGACCCGGCCCATGCCCCACGCCGAAGCCAGTGGAGCAGCGCCCCCTCGGTTGTGTTACCGACGGTGACCAGCTCCCCGTTCTTTTGCTCGAGGTTCGCGGTCGAGTTGACCGCTGCGTTGACGATCAGCCAGTACAGGGGTGTGTTCTCGGCCGGGCGGGTGCCGGGGGCGGGAGCCGCGACGCCGTCGAACGCGCCTTCAAAGGTGCGCCCGCCGATGCCGAGACGCGACACCGACATCTTGTTCTGCGTGAGGGTGCCGGTCTTGTCGGAGCAGATGACGGTGGCGGAGCCGATCGTCTCGCACGCCACGAGCTGCCGCACGAGCGAGTTGGCCTGGCTCATCTTCCGCCACGCGATCGCCAGCGACACGGTGACGCTCATGGGCAGCCCTTCGGGCACCGCGACCACGATCACGATCACCATGTACACGAAGTAGGAGAGCAGCGCTTGCACGCTCGCGAGCAGCACCTGGGCGCGGTCCTCTCCCGGTGCCGGGAGCCGAACCTCACCGACCACCAGCCCGCGGACCAGCAGCGCGATGAAGATGGCGACGGCGGCGGCGTACCCGATCTTGCTAATCAGACCGGCGAGCGCTTCGAGCTTTTCTTGGAGCGGGGTCGAGGCTTTCGAGATGGTGAGCTTCTCGGCCACCCGGTCCTGCGGTCCGGCGGGCTCCGGCTCCCCGGACAGGCGCCGGGCGATCTGGCCGAGCATCGTGTCGTCGCCGACGTTGGTGACGACCATGCGGCCGGCCCCGTCCACGACCTGCGTGCCGCGGAACACGCACCCGGGCTGGTCGGGGCCGTCGGCGGTGTCGTCGGGCGGCCCGGCCGCCTTGCGCACCGGCTCGCTCTCACCGGTCATCAGCGCTTGATCGACGAGCAACTCGTTGGCCCGGACGATCCGCCCGTCGGCCGGGATCTCGTCGCCCATTTCGAGGATCACGAGGTCGCCGACCACCGCGTCCTCAAGGGCGATGGTGTGGACCCCGCCGCCCCGCGTCACCTTCACCCGGATCGCGTCGCGGGTGGCGTTGAGCTTCTCGAACTCCTGGTCGCTGCGGTACTCGCTGAAGAACGCCACGCCCGTGGCGAGCAGCACCGCGACCATCACGGCGGCGCCTTCGTAGGACGGGTCGTCCAGCGCGACGCTCACCCCCACCAGCCCGCCGGCGAGTGCGAACGCGAGCGCCGGCGCCCACGCGCCGAGCCGGCCCACGAGCGCCCCGAGGAGCACCACGAGCACGGTGGCCAGCGCCACCACCCCGGCGACCGTGGACGCCTCGAACAGGTCCACGACGATCTTCAGCAGCGATGCGCCGAGCAGGATGCGGATGATGGGGTCGTCGAACTTGTCGAGGAACTTCTTCCAGACGGGCTCGCGGGGCAGGGGGGTGAGCCGGTTCGGTCCGAACCGGGCGCGGCTGTCAGTGATCTGTTCGTCGGTGAGGCCCGCCTCGCCGGCCCGCGGGAACAGCTCGGACACGGCGCGAAGAGAACGCATTCGGCAGCTCGGTTCATACGTGGTAGCGAGCGGCGGCCACGAGAACTGGTCACCGGGGTAGGGGGAACGGCGCTCGCGGCCGTTCGCCCCGGACCCGCCGCTGTTTTATTGTTCCAGCACTTCCTTTTCCTTTTTGTTTGCGAGGTCGTCGATCTTGCCCTCGTAAACCTTCAGCAGGTCCTGCACCTTGGCCTTCCCCTTGTCGCGCTCGTCCTCGGTCATCGTTTTGGCTTTTTCGGCGTCCTCGAAGTGCTTGTTGCCGTCGCGGCGGATGTTGCGGCACGACACCTTCGCGGACTCGGCCGACTTCTTCACCGCGGCCACGATCTTTTTGCGCTGGTCGCCGCTCATCGCCGGCATCGTGAGCCGGATCACCTTGCCGTCGTTGTTGGGCGCCAGCCCGAGGTCGCTGGACCGGATCGCCTTCTCAATCTCCTTCAGGCTCTCGGCCGCGTAGGGCTTGATGACGATGGTGGAGGCGTCCGGGCACGTGACCGACGCCACGTCGCGGATCGGGGACATGGTGCCGTAGTTGTCCACCCGGAGGGAGTCGAGCATCTGCGGGGACGCGCGGCCGGTCCGCATACCCTTCAGGTCGTTGCGGAACACGTCCAGCGCCTTCTCCATCCGGTCTTCCGTGTCCTTCAGAATTTGCGGTCCGCTCATGGGGCACCCGTGGTCAGTGCGGTGGTGGTTGGTGCCCGGGCGGGCACATGGGGGTTATTGTCGCAGGTCGCGAGTCTGTCGGGAAGACGGGCGGAAGGGCTCACCGCAAAGAGGGTCCCCGCCAGCGGGAACCCTCTTTGCGGTGAGCCCTTCGGCGAGGTCGATGTCACCCGGTCACGACGGTGCCGATCGGTTGGCCGCTGACGGCCTTCTCGATGGCCCCTTCCTGCCGGTAGTTGAACACGAGAATGGGCAGCTTCGCGAGGCGGCACATCTCGAAGGCGCCGATGTCCATCACCCCGAGTTGCTTCTGGATCACCTGATCGAACGTGAGCCGCTCGAACTTCTCGGCGTACTGGTTCTTCACCGGGTCCGCGTTGTACACGCCGTCCACCTTGGTGGCCTTCAGCAGCACGTCGGCCTGGAGCTCCGTGCCGCGGAGGGCGGCGGCGGTGTCGGTGGTGACGAACGGGTTGCCGGTGCCGCCGGCGAGGATCACGATCCGGTTCTTCTCCAGGTGCCGCAGGGCGCGGCGGCGGACGTACGGCTCGGCGACCGTTTCCATGCGCACGGCCGACTGGAGCCGGGTTTCCACGCCCATCGCTTCGAGCGTGTCCTGCAGCGCGAGGCCGTTCATGACGGTCGCGAGCATCCCCATGTAGTCGGCGGTCGCGGGCCGGATCTGCTCGTCGCCGGCGGAGAACTGGGCGCCGCGGAGCAGGTTCCCGCCCCCGATCACCACCGCCAGTTGAATGCCTCGGGCGGCCACGCGGGCGAGCTGAGCCGCGATGAGCTTGGTTTCGTCGAGGTTGATGCCGAGCTTGCCGCCGCCGAAGCCGAGGGCCTCGCCGCTGAGCTTGAGGAGGACGCGCTTGTACTTCAGAGCCGTCGGGTCGGAATCGGGCATTGGTTTCGCGGGTGGCTGTGCGCACCAGCGCGGAATGCGCCGGCGCTCGCCAGTCTAAGTTACGAACGGCGGTGCGGGCCGACACTACCCGAGGTTGACGGCCGCGCCGAAACCCGCGCCGGCCCCGATCGCCAGCCGGAACAGCCCGAGCACCATCGCGGTCAGGATCACGCCGGCCACGATCCGCATGAGCAGGGCGTCCTGGGTGCGGAGGAACCCGAGGCACCCGAACGCGAGCAGCACGAACCCGAACATCGTGCCGTAGCCCTCGAACACCTTCGTGCGCCGGTTCCCGATTTCGGTGGCGCGCTTGTCCTCGTCCGCGATCTTCTTCTTCCAGAAGTACCGGTCCTCGATCTTCTTCTTCTTGTCCTCGTACTCCTTGCGCTTGTCCCCCTCCAGTTCGGCGGGGTCGCGCTTGTCGGGCGCGACCGCGTTGAGCAGCTCGCGCAGCTCGATCTGCTCCGCCAGCGCCACCTTCTTCGTGTACTCCGCGGCGCGCTCGTCGGACGGCACCGAGAGCAGCCGGAGGGAGGTGAAAAAGAGCACGACGATGATGCCCGCTCCGAACAGGACGCCCGGGACGCCACCGACCGCGGCGAGGAGCGCCAGCGGGTCGAGCACGGGCGGCTTGCGGCGGCGCGCCGCCGGCGCGTCGTCGAGGTCGGCACCGGAGGGGTCGGTGTCGCGGGGCGGGCTGTCGTCGATGGTCAGCCCGGCCTCGGTGACGGTGAGCCGGGTGCCACACTTCTTACACTTCAGCCGCCGGCCGATGTCCTTATCGGCCACGTTGTAGAGGACGCCACAGCTCGGGCAGGTGTTGTTCATCGGCGCTCCTACGGGCGGGCGCGTCCGGCGCCGCGCGGGACAGTAACGGTGCGCGGATTCTAAGCGGCGCCGGATGGGGTCGCAAGCACGCGGGCACGCCGACAGCTTCGGACGACGCGGCGGATAACCCCCGCGGCGGGATCAGCGGGGCGTCTTCGCGATGTTGTCGGGCCACGCCAGATCGCTGCCGGCTTTGGTCAGTTGCGCCTGGAAATCGGTGAGCAGCTCCGCGCTCTTGCGGACCTGACGCGGCACCCGCTTCTTGGCGGTGCAGAACGCCACCAACTCCCCCACCGCCTCGCCGACGCTCCACTCCACCGGGTGCAGCCGGTAGCAGCCGTTCGTGATGTGCGTGGTGCCGATGTTCTTGCACGCCGGCAGCAGGTTCTCCGCCCGCTCCGGGATCAGCGCGCCGAGGGGGATCTGGAAGGGCAGGGAGCTGACATCGATGTAGTTGTCGCCGCCGGTGGACGGGTGCAGGTCGATGCGGTAGCTGCCGGTCCCGACGCTGTCCGTGAACGGCTCCGCGGCGAACTCGCCGGGCTTCTTCCCGAGGAGCTTCGCCCGCGCCTCGACGCCGACGTGCCGCTCGGTGACGGTGAACAGCGCCTTGATGCGCCGGCTCTCGCGGACGTAAGGCGCCATCGCCAGCCCGTCGCCGTCGTCGGTGCCGCACACGTCGCCGCGGAGCCGGAGCCCCTTCCAGCCTGCCTTCTTGCCGCCGGGGTGCGGGGCCTCGGTCTGCATCCAGTACAGCAGGCACCGGCTCAGCTCGCGGGCGGCGGCGCGGTGCCCCGCCGGGTCCGCGGTGTCGTACAGGTTGCCGAGCCAGTAATCGTTCTGGGGCCAGTTCACCAGGCACACGTCGCGGACGCCGGCGCCGTCCTCGAAGTTGTCCCGCGCGACGATCCGCCGGTAGGTCCACAGGTTCAGCCCCTTCGCGACCGGGCCGGTCGGGTCGAAGCCGACGGCGCGGGGCTTCAGCGTGACCGGGTCCGACATCTCCCACGAGAGCAGGTTGCCGGGCCACGCGGGTTGCATTTTCGGCGCGTAGTCGCGCCACCACTTGTAGCTGTCGGGCCGGTCGATGGTGTGGTCCTGGTCGGGCTCGTAGTCCAGCGCGAAGCACACGGTCGCGGCTTGGTGGTTGCCGGGGGCGGCGCGGTCCGGGGCGTGCGGCTCCCGGGTGTCGGCGCTCGATTCGGTCCCGGTGACGTGTTCGACCTTCGCGAGCGGGAGCAGCTCGCCGGTCTCGGTCGCGTCCACGAAGTACGGCGCGGTGAGCGCGATCCGCGTACCGAAGTTCTGGGCCACGCCGAGGACCGCGGTGACGGTGTCGCCGTCCGTCTCGACCCGTACCGGTACGAACGGCTGGATCAGCTTGACCCGGCCGGCGGTGATGTGGGGGGCCAACATCTCCAGGAGCACCGCCAGCGCGACCCGCGGCTCGTGGCACAGCTTCGAGACGCTCCCGTTGCCGGGGTTGAGTCGGGGGTTCTTCGCGGCGTCTTCCGAGAGGGGATAGTTGCGCCGGTAGAAGTCGCGGACCTTGGTGCGGAACTGGCGATAGGTTTTGGTGCTGCCGCGGTCCTCGATCCACGGGTGCTCGTCCGGCGGGACCGCCTGCGAGGTGAGCTGCCCGCCGATCCAGCCGGTCTCCTCGGTGAGCAGCACCTGCAGCCCGTTGCGGGCGGCGGCGAGCGCGCACGCGACCCCGCCCACGCCGGCCCCGACGACCACTAAATCGGCCTTCAGCTCTCGCACGGGCGGTTGCGCGGCGCCCGTGCGGGCGTGGGCGGAGAGCAGGTGGGCGAACGGGGTGAAGGCCGAGAGCGAGAGGAATCCGCGGCGGTTCATTTCGTCGGCTCCGGGGAACGGGGTACCCCAAGGTATCGGCTGGTCGGGCGTCGCGAAAGCACCCCACGGCCCGCGCGAATGCCATTGCTGCCCGGAATGTGCAGGGGTACCCTACACCCGGGATCGACTTCTGTTCACGCCCGTCGCGGACTCGCTCATGAAACTCTCCTTCAGCCCGCTGCAACTGTTCAGCCCGGTGCAGCTCATCTTCTGCATGATCCTGTTCTTCCTCCCGTGGATCGAACTCTCGTGTACGCTCCCGCCGGATGTGACCAAGAACGCGCCGCCCGGCGAACTGGAAAAGATGAAGAAGGAGACGGGGATCGATCCGTCCAGGCCCATCGGCATGTACACCCAGAGCGGGTTCCAGATCGCCACCGGTGACGTGTCCGTGTCACCGGATTTTGAGAAGGGTGTTGAGCGGATCCGAGGGGGCGCGGCTGGCGCCGGTCCCAAGTTCGGCCCGGACCCTTCCAAGAAGACCGACGGTCAGACCGCGCCGCTGCTGTTCTTGTTTCCGGTCGCGCTTCTCGCCGGGATCGTGATCGGGTTCGTCCCGTGGCCCCACCTCGTCCGGCGGCTGGTCCTGGTCGTGTGCTGCCTGGGGGCGATTGGCGTCATCGGCACGCAGGCGGCCATCGGGTTCCCGCTCGAAAAGGAGATCGCGAAGCAGAAAGAGAAGATGAAGGGCGTCGGCGCATTCGGGGCCGCGCCCGGCGCGAAGGCCGCCCCGGGCGCGGCCGGCGAGCCGGAGGTGTTTCGGGTGCGGTGGCAGATCCCCCTGTACCTAACGCTCCTACTGCTGCTCGGCGCCGCCGGCACCGCGTTCCTCGACGCCGGCTTGACCGCGAAGAAGAAGCCGAAGCGCCGGTACCGCGAAGATGAGGAGTACGAAGACGAGGAAGAGGATGAGGAGGACGAAGAACGGCCGCGGAAGCGGCGGCCGAAGGCAGTAGACGAAGACGAGGACGAGCGCCCTGCCAGCAAGCCGAAATTCGAGGTGGTGGACGAAGACGAGGACGAGCCGCCGCGTAAGAAGCCGAAGCCCCGGCGGCGGGGCGAGGACGAGGATGACGACCGGCCCCGCCGGTCGCGCCGGCGCGACGACGATTAACCGCGCGAGCCCCGGGGGCAGGCATCCGAACCGGCTCCCGGGGCTCACGCGGTTAATCGTCGTCGCGTCTCAGTCCTCGCGCTTGGCGTCGGCGATGCTCTTGATCTTCTCGCCGAGCAGGGCCACGTCGAACGGCTTCTTGAACACGTCGTTGAAGCCGTACTGGTGGAGCTGTTCGGGCGCGGCCTCGTCCTCGCTCGCTAGGCCGACGATCAGCGTCGTGGCGAACGCCTCGTCCTTGCGCAGGTTGGAGACGATCTGGATCGATTCGGCCCGGCCGAGGCCAAGATCGATGATGATCGTGTCGGGGTGGAAGCTGCTCGCCAGGATGCCCGCCTGGAACCCGCTGTCGGCCAGCTCGAACTTGTAGTCGTCGTTCTCGGGCAGCAGCTCTTTGATCCGGTCGTTGAACAGCCGCTCGGTGCCGATGAGCAGCACCTTGTGCCATTCCTCTTCTTCGAGCTCGCCCAGCGGCATGCCGTGTTCCTTGAGGAACCGGATGAGCTGCTCGCGGGGGATGCGCCGGTCCTGGCTGCCGGGGATGCGGTACCCCTTCAGGCGGCCCGAATCGAACCACTTGGACACGGTGCGCGGGGCAACCTTACAGATCTTCGCGACCTGTCCGGTGGTGAACACCTTTTTCATGGCGAGACACTCCGTTTGAACTCGCTAACCCCGCGCCCGTTTCGCCTTTTCGGCCGTCCTGGCGGGCTTGACGGGTCCGCAGCCTTCCGGTGCGGACCCGCAGGGTCGCGGGGCGTGCCGCACACGACCGGGGCGTCGTGGCGGCGGGTGTATGAACGTCCGGCGGGCCGAGTCCGGATTACTTAGCACTGCGCGCGCCGCTCGCACCATTCCTGCGCCGCCGGCGGGTTACGCGGGCGGCGCGGGCCGGGCAAAAGTGCCCGGTGGCGCGGGTGACGGTTGCGACGCTAACTCCATCGGCTACACCAAGCACCCGTCTTCGCAAAACCCGCGAAATTGGGAGGTTGGTAAGCGCCGTGGGTTCCGGCGGGGGTATAGCCCACTGGATCGGGCGAACGGTCCAAGGCCGACCACCGGCCTCCGGGCGCTCGCACTGTCAGTCACAGTGATCGTTCGGGCTGGATGTGTAACTTGGGTGAGAACTCTTCGCCGAGACGTGCCTTCCGTGGCAGAGGGACCGGTAGGTCCGGTTGCTCCGGTTCTACCGACCCGCGACACAGTATAGGCCGACGGGCAAGGGGCGGATGACGCGGGTCTACGCGCGGGAGCGGACGCGCGGTTTGTGCGGTTCAGCGCTCACATTCGTTTTGTAAAAACTGCCATTCCGTCGCCGTCGGCGTAGAGGTGCGGTACGGTCGCCACGTGCGCGTAACCGCACTTGAGGTAGAACCGGCGCGTCGGCTCGTACTTCGCGGTCGAGGACGTTTCGATCACGAGCAACCGTCCGCCCGCGGCGCGGACTTCGTGCTCTGCGAACGCGAGCAACTCTTTCCCGATGCCCCGGGCCTGACGATCGGCCGCGACCGCGATCCACCACACGTACCACGTGCGGTCGGTCATCTCCTCCGGCGCGAAGTACACGTAGCCGATCGGTCGGCCCGCTTCTTCGCACAAGACGGCCCGGTGCCCGTAGTCGTCGCGGTTGGTGGCGAAGTAGTCCGCGAGGACGCCGTGGAGCGTCTCAATCTCGCCGGGGTGAAAGAACCCCGTCCCCGCGGACAGGTCCGCGAGCGCGTGCGCGTCGGCCGGTGTGATGGGTCGGATCATGAGCGGAAGTGTAAACCCGCTCCGCAAGAAGGTAAACTGGAGTCGCGACCCCTATATCACATTCTCGAAACCGAGACGCCCATGCGAAAACTCGTGCGGAATCTGCTACTCGTCGTTGGGGGCTGCGCGCTCGTCTTGTTACTGGTTGAAACATCCCGACTGATGTGGGTCGGCAGCACCGAACTGACCGTGGAGTTCGTCATCACCGATGCCGACACCGGGCAACCGCTCGCCGGTGCAGAAATCGCGATCACTTCTTATGGCGGCTTTTACGAAGGCGGCTATCGGCTTCGGGAGAAAGGAGTGCGTGAGGAAGAGTTCACCCTGAAAACGGACGCGAATGGCGCCGCCGAGTACGTGTGCAACGGTTCAATGTGCTCGGGTCAAAAGAGCCCGCTGGGCTCGGTCAACACGTTCGCTGTTCACATGCCGTACTGGCACATTACGGTGAAGGCACCTGGATACGCGGTGCCTGAGCCTGTTCAGCTCGACTCGCAAAACGGGCGAAGCGCCGAACGGACGGGACCGAGACGATCGAAGGTTGTCGTTCCGCTCGCGTTGCACCGTGCCGCACCGTAGGGCGAACCTCTGCCGACCGGCGTGCGTCCGGAGTGCGGAGGATGACGTCATGTGCCGGTTCCGCCGCAAGACCGCCCCTGGTGTTCGTAACGGTCGCGTGCTGCGCACGAACAACTGGGAGCAGTCGCCGAGCCCCTACACGCACACACCGGCACGGCTGGTGATCGACCGTCGGCGCCCGGGTACCGGCTACCGGCACCTGCTAATCAAGCGGGACATCGAGCGGTTCGTCGCCCTCATTCCGAACTGGCACAAATTGGCGGTCGGGCTGGATGTGATTTGCCTCGATCACGGCCGCGGCGATTGCGACGGGTGGTACAACCGCGGCGTCCTCGGCGTGTGCGCCTGGTCCGAGCGGATGCGGTACGAACTCCGACGCGACTGGTATCGCGGGCACCGGGCTTTTCTCGAACGCATTGGCGCCCGGATGGAGGTAGACGAGACCGGTGACGCCCCGGTAATACACTGGACCGACGACACCGCTCGCGCGTACCAACTCTGCCACGTGTTTTTGCACGAACTCGGGCACCATGCGGACCGCATGCACACCCGCACGAAGCGAGACAGCGGCCCGCGCGGCGAGCCGTTTGCCGAAGGGTACGCATTCGATCTGGAGGCGGCCGTTTTGGAACGGTACTTTGCCGAGTTCGGGCTGCCGGAGTAAGGCCGGTGTACCGCCAGCCGTTACGGGCGCTCCAACTCGAATAGGTCCGACGTGTGGCACCAGAACGCCCCACCGAGCCGGGCGACCGTGCGCAACTTCCGCGGGTCGACCGCTCCCTTCGCGTCCAGCACGTCGTCGGCAATGTGAAAGAGCACCACCTCGCCGATGACGAGGTTCGCGGCGATCGGCCCGGTTCCGCACGGGACGATTTGCCGGACCACACACTCCAACGCCACCGGCGCTTCCGCGAGCCGGGGCACCTTTACCTTCACGCCCGGGACCGTACTCAAACTCGTCAGGCTGATCTCGCTTTCGTCCGGCGGCACCTCCTTGGACGAGAGGTTCACCTTGTCCGCGAGCAGCGCCGTTGCGGTGTGTACCACGAACTCACCGAGCTTTTCCAAGTTCAGAAGGGTGTCCTTCTTGGTCCCGTCGCGCCGAAGGGTCGGGGAGAAGACGACGGTCGGCGGGTTGGCACCGAAGGCGTTAAAGAAGCTGAACGGGGCCAAGTTCACCACGCCCGCGGGTGAGAGTGTGGTCACCCATGCGATGGGCCTTGGCGTCACCACCCCCGTCAGGTACTGGTAGACGTTCGGGACAGGTGCGGTCGAAGGGTCGAGCTGCATAGCGCTTCCGAATAGGTGCGAAGGCGGAGTGCCCGCAAAAAAGCACAAACAGCACAAAACATGAACGAGATAGTAGCGGCAGTCGTGCTGCCGTTACCTCGCAATGCTGTCCTCAGACTGGTTCTTATCTGTTTTTAACTTTTGTGCTTTTTGTGCTTCTTTGTGGCTATTCTGCTTCTTCTTAATATCAGTCCAGCCACGAGTACGGGTACTTCGGGTCGTCCAGTTCCATCGCCTGTTTCGTCACAGACAGGGGGCGGAACGTGTCCACCATGACGGCCAGTTCGTCGGTCCACTTCACATCGCGGCTGGCGACGATCGTACCGGGGTGCGGCCCGTGCGGGATGCCGTGCGGGTGCAGCGTGAACGACGCCTCTTCCACACCGCGCCGCGAGCCGAATTTGCCGCGCACGTAGTACAGCACCTCGTCGCTCTCGACGTTGCTGTGCGCGTACGGAACCTTGATCGCCTCGGGATGGGTGTCGAGCATCCGCGGTGCGAACGTGCAGACCACGAATCCCGACGTTTCGAACGTCAGGTGGATCGGCGGCGGCTGGTGGATCGTCCCGGTGATCGGCTCGAAGTCGTCGGCGTTAAAGGTGAACGGGTACACAAGCCCGTCCCAGCCGACGACATCGAAGGGGTGGCTCGCGAGCACGTATCGCGACAGCCGGGGGCCGTCCTTGATGATGACCGGGGTGTCTCGCTCTTCGTCGATGACGAGCAGGTCGGTGGGGCCGTGCAGGTCGCGCTCGCAGTAGGGCGCGCCGAGCCGCAGTTGGCCGTCGTGGTTCAGGTACTTGGGCGGGATGTTGATTGTGCCCGCGGACTCGATCACCAGTAGGTCGGGCGGCACGCCGGGCTCGAATTCGATTTTGTAAGTGGTGCAGCGCGGGATCAGGACGTAGTCGAACGGTCGGAAGGGCAGCACCCCGAAGTGGGTAAGCAGCCGGCCGGACCCGTTGTGGATGAAGAGCAGTTCGTCCGCGAGCGCGTTGCGGAACAGCTCGGCCTGCGGCTGCGTCGGGCGGCACCGCCAGAGCGTGACATCGGCGTTGGCTAGCATCGGGACGCGGCCCGCAATGGGATCACCACCGGCGGGCAGCATGGCGCTTTTCAAATGGTGGTGCCGCAACACGTCTTGCGGGGCGACCTCGACCGGCTGAATGCCTGCCGATTCAACGTGCTTCACACGCGTCGGCGGGCGTAGGTGGTACGCGAACGAGTGCGCCCGCGAGAACCCCTGCGTGGTGATGACCTCTTCGTAGAACAGGCCCTCGCCCTTGAAGCCGGGGTCGGTCCGGTGCCGCGTGTGACGCTTCTTCGGAACGCTGCCACGGGAGAGGTATTGCATGACTTCGGATCCCAGTCGTCAGGGCGCAGGTCGAACGGTCGCGGACGTTACGACCCGTGGCTTTCGGGCGCCCGACCGAGCGAAGACGCGTGGCCGAGCACCGTTGGGCCGTTCTTGAGGAGCGAACACGTTGGCACCCAGCCGAGGCGGACGCGCCGCGCGAGCAGTTCGTCGGCACTCGGTTTGTGACCCCAGACGGCGACCGCCGCCAGTTCACCGAATCAGGACACCCCGAAGTTCAGCCAGCGCGAATCGGGGAGCGGGAGCAGCAGGTCGTAGCTGTACTCGTCCTGTTGAACCAAGTCGATCCTGGCGAAGTCGATCCCCGCACCCGGTGCCCACTTCAGGATCGCTTCGAGGTTGCGGAGCGGGGCGACCCGCGCCGCGAGCAGGATGTCCGTTACCGTGAGTTCCGCGAGCTGCTCAGCGTAGGTCAAGATGGACGCTCCGCAACAGTGTTTCGCAGCGAGCCCAGGCGCTCGACGCGCAGTTCCACAACGTCGCCCGGCCGGAGCCACCCGCCGACGGCCTCGGGGGTCAGCTCCAGAATACACCCGGTCCCCACGGTGCCGCTACCGATCACGTCGCCGGGGCGCAGCTCGGCGTCGCGGCTCGCGTGGGCCAGGAGCTGCGGCCACGTCCAGTACATGCTACCCGCGTTGCCGCTCGAATACAGCTTGCCGTTCACGCTCGCGGTCATTGTGAGGTGCAACCGGCCGTCACGGTAGGCCTCGCGAAGGTCGTCGAACGGGACGAGCCGCGGGCCGAGCGAGGTGGCAAAATCCTTACTTTTGGACGGCCCGAGCCCGACCGCCATTTCCGCCCGCTGAAGGTCGCGCGCGGACCAGTCGTTCATGATCGTGAACCCGGCGACGCAGTCGAGCGCCGAGTCGTCCGCGGGGAGGTCGCGCGCGGCGGTCCCGATCACGCACGCCAGTTCCAGTTCGTAGTCGAGGGCGGAACTGCCCTGCGGAGCCCGAACGGGGTCACCATCTCCGATGACCGCAGCGGGGTTCGAGAAGTAGAAGACGGGCACCTCGTACCACTGCGGCACCATACCCAGCCCGCGGTGCCCGCGGCACGTTCTGACGTGCTGCTCGAACGCGTAAAAGTCTCGCAGCGACGCGACCGGGAACGGGGCCGGCATGGTAACGACTCGGTGGCGGCGGCCGGGCGGGCTCGCACAGGCACTGGAAATGTCCATGTGATTATGGCGTCCGGCGCGCCCGGGGCAAAGGCGAATCGCGCAAGCATACCGGCCGTTCGGGTTTCACGTCCCCTTGCAGAAGGTGCTGCACGCCGAACTGGCGGCAGACCGTCCGATCGCATCGTGGGAGGCGTGCGTCCGGTTGCCGCTCGAGTTCTGAGCCCGGGAACATGAGGCTGGTCACCTCCGCCCGCTCCGATACCTTGTCACCAGGGCTGGTGTCACGACGGTGGAGGCCGCGCGCTCATGCAACTGCTCAGGTCCGTATCGCTCTCCCGGCTGCTTGCCGCGGCCGCTGTTTTGGTCGCCCCCGGGGCGGCCCGCGCCGACATCGGGATCATCTCGCCGGCCGAGGCGAAGAAGCTGATCGAGAACCCCGACGCGGCCAAGCGGCCGGTCGTGCTGGACACCCGGGGCGGGTACAAGGACTACTTCCGCGGGCACCTGCCGACCGCCCATCACCTGAACTTCGACACGCTCCGGGGCACCGACAACGGGGTCCCGGTGCAGTACCTACCGGACGATCTGACCCGGGCGCTGCTGATCCGCGCCGGGGTGGACAAGGGCCGGCTGCATCTGATCTACGCGACCGGCGACAAGTTGCCGAACGACGAGATCCTGAGCGCCAGCATGGTGGCCTACGTGCTGGAGAAGTTCGGGGTCGAGGACATCCGCATCGTGGACGGCGGGCTCCCCGAGTGGGCCAAGCAAAAGCTGCCGGTGACGCAGGAGTACTTCGGCAACCCCAAGGGCACGCTGCCCGATAAGGGGCGCCCGGAAATCGCGCTGACCGTGGACGACGTCCTGAAACGGAAGCCGGCGGCGGTACTGGTGGACGCCCGGCCGCACAACGAGTACGTGGGCGACGACGACATCTGGGTGCGGAAGGGGCACATTCCCGGCGCCATCAGCTTCCACTGGGCGCGGCTGATGGAGCCGGACAACACGCACAAGTTCCTGCCGTTCGAGAAGGTGAAGGCGGAACTGGAAGCCGCGGGGCTGACGGCGGATAAAGAGATCCTGGTGTACTGCGGCACGTCCCGCGAGGGGAGCCTGCTGCGGTTCTATCTGAAGCACGTCGCCAAGTACCCGAACGTGCGGCTGTACGAGGGCTCGTGGAAAGAGTACGCCCACCTCAAGCAGCACCCGGCCGAGACGAAAGAGAACAAGCCCAAGTAGGCCGCCATGCTCCTCGCGCTTCTGTTCCTCGCGGCCTGTTTCGTGGCGTTTACAAACGGGGCCAACGCCAACTTCAAGGGCGTGGCCTCGCTGTACGGGAGCGGCACGGCTACGCTTCGCACGGCGGCGCTGTGGGGCACCGCGACCACGTTCGCGGGTTCGCTCGCCGCGCTGCTCCTCTCCGAGAACATGCTGCTCGCGTTCCGCGGGCGCGGGGTCGTTCCGGACGACTTGGTCGCCTCGCGACACTTCGTCTGCGCCGTCGCGCTGGGCACGGCGCTCACCAGCTTCCTGGCCACGCGGTTCGGGTTTCCGGTCTCGACCACCCACGCACTGGTCGGCGCCCTCGTGGGCGCGGGACTGGCCGGCGGTGGGGACGTTCGGATCGGTGCGCTGGGAACGCAGTTCCTGTACCCGCTGTTCTTCAGCCCGGTGGTTGCGGCCCTGGCCGGGGCCGCGGCCTACCTGCTTCTGCGGGCCGCGCGACTCATACCGGACCGCCGGTCGCGTTCGCTCGATGTGTTGCACTTTTTGAGTACCGGCGCGGCGAGTTTCGCGCGCGGGCTGAACGATACGCCGAAGATAGCCGCGCTGATGGTCGCCGTGCCGGCGATCGGTCCCCGGGAAGGAATCGTGATCGTTGCGTTTGTGGTCGCGGCGGGTGGGCTGCTGGACATCACCCGCGTGGCCGAAACGCTCGGCAAGAAGGTCACGGACATGAACCCCGGTCAAGGGTTCGCGGCCAGTCTTGTAACCGCGGGCCTCGTGACCACCGCCAGCCTGCACAGCTTGCCCGTAAGCACCACGCACGTGAGCGTCGGGTCGCTGTGCGGAATGGGTGCGGCGACCGGACGAGTACACTGGCGTAAGGCAGGTGAGATCCTGCTCGCGTGGGTCAGCACCGTCCCCTGCGGGGCCGCCCTGGCAGCCCTTGCCTACGCGCTTTTGACGAGTTTGTTGGCAGCATCCGGGTGAGCGACGTTGGCAATTGAGACTGCCGCTTGTCGCCGAAGCGTTTCAGCCTGAGCTGCAACCGACAGAAGGGGCACACTCCGCAACCGATTGCTTTTGGGAACCCGCGGCGGAATGAAGCTCGCATGGGGTGCCACGACCGGCCCGAGGCGAGCGCGTGTATTACTAACGCGCGATGGAGAGGTTAAGAAGATTTTGACAGGATTGACAGGATAAACAGGATCTCGAGTCGATCTGCTTGATCGCATTCATCCTGTCAATCCTGTCAAAACTTGTCTTCGTAACTACGGGATTAGCTCATTATGCCATCAAATTTTAGAGCGTTCCGCGGAGTTCTTGCTCGCGCTCGATGGCCTCGAACAGCGCTTTGAAATTCCCCTTACCGAAGCTCTTGGACCCGCGCCGCTGGATCACCTCGAAGAACAGCGTCGGGCGGTCGGCCACCGGCTTGGTGAAGATCTGGAGCATGTACCCTTCGTCGTCGCGGTCCACGAGGATGCCCAGCTCCGCCAGTTCTTGAATGTCTTCCTTGATGTCCCCAACCCGGTCGGCCAGCGCGTCGTAATACGCCTGGGGCACGCGCAGGAACGACACGTCGTTGGCCCGCATCGCCCGGACGGTTTTGACGATGTCGCCGGTGATCAGCGCGATGTGCTGGACCCCCGGACCCCCGTAATACTGGAGGTACTCGTCGATCTGGCTGCGGCGCTTGGCCTGGGCCGGCTCGTTGATGGGGAACTTGATCCGCCCGGTGCCGTTCTGCACCACTTTCGACATGAGTGCGGAGTACTCGGTGCTGATGTCCTTGTCGTCGAACGACACGAGCTGGTTGAACCCGAGCACGTTCCGGTAGAAGCTCACCCACTCGTCCATCTTGCCTTCTTCGACGTTCGCCACCAAATGGTCGATCGCCGCGAACCCCACGGGCCGGGCCGTGCTCGGGTGGTACCGGTCGGGCGCCATCGGCTTGAAGCCGGGGGCGAACGCGCCCTTGTAGCGGTCGCGGTTGATGAACGTGTGCGTCGTGTCGCCGTAGGCCAGGATGCTCGCGGTCTCGAACACCCCGTGCTCGTCCTCGAGCGCTTCGGGCGGTCGTACTCCTTTGGCGCCGCGGCGGACCGCTTCCTCGTAGGCGTCGCGCACGTTCGGCACGTCCAGCGCGATGTCCATCACGCCGTCGCCGTGGGTCACGAGCCGCCGGCTCTCCGGGTGCTGCTCGGACAGCGGCGAGGTGAGTACGAAGGTGATCTCGCCCTGCTTGAGGACGTATCCCGCCTCGTGCTTCACCTTGGTTTCGAGGCCGGCGTAGGCGACCACGTCGAAGCCGAACGCGTTCCGGTAGAAGAACGCGCTTTGTCGCGCGTTGCCGACGAAGAACCGGACGTGATCGATCTTCCGGAGCGGAATGTCTGCCATTGGAGGTGTGGTGGTTAGTTAGGGCTGGTCCCATCGCCTCGTGAGATGGGGTACCGAATACAAAACAGCGATCAGAGAACAGGTATACCGAACCGCCGGACCAGTGCTTCCAGCTCGCGCCGGAGGAACGGCAGCGACGGTGCGACGAAAAAGTCCTTCTGCATCTGTGACGGGTCGTAGTCCGTGGCGATGACCGTGTCCGTTACGAACGGGCGCCGGGTGGCGCTCGTCGAGAACAGCGAGTGTGGGATCTCACCGGTGCTCGACAAGATGCCGGCCCCGAACACCTTCACCTCGCCCGCCTCCTCGATCAGCCCGAACTCGATGCTGAACCAACTGAACCGCTTCAGCGCCAGCACTTGGTCGCCGTGCGGGGTGGCCGCGGCGGCCTTCCCGATCAGCGTCAGCAGCTCCGCATAATCCCGGTTCATGAGGGGCGGCACGTGCCCCAGGCAGTCGTGGATCATGTCCGGCTCCGGCGTGAATTCGGGGTGCGAGCCGTGCCGGATGAACTGCGTGACCGGGAACCCGCGGTCGGCAATGTACTGGTAGAACGTGCGGTACGGCAGCGCGCCTTCCGCGGGAACGAGGCGCATCTGCGTTTCGCGCGCGAGTCGGTCGCTGACGGTTTTCAGTTGGGGGATCTCGGTTTCTGTGATCGCGAGTTCGTCTTTCGCACGGAGATACAGGGCGCACGCGAACTTGTCGTGCAGCTCGTGCAGTTTCGGTGCGACCTCGCGCCAGACGCGCGTTTCTTCGGCGGTGTACTCGATCAGCGGCGGGCCGAGTCGCTCAAGCCGGTGCCTTCGCGTGAGGTCAAAAAGGAGCCGTCGGCGTGCGACGTAGTCGGCGTCGTGCTCGCCGGGGTGGTTGGGCTCAAGTTCCAGCACCGCCACGTCCGGCGGCTCCACCATCTGGTGGCCGTCGATTGCCCGACCGTATTCGACGAGCGTCTCGGGTGATGTGTTCATCGCGCTCGGCTCCTCGGGAGAAAGGACGGAGGAGAACAGCTATTCTATCGGGCCGCTCCGTAAATAGGGTGAAGCTTTGGCGGGGATCGCACCGTCCCGCACACGCACGAGAGGGCACGCACAATGAAAGCCGCTTATTTCGATACCACCGGCGCGCCGGACGTGATCCGCTTCGGTGACGTGCCGACACCCGACCCCCGGGCGGGTGAGGTTCGGGTCAAAGTGCTGGCCGCGGGCATCAACCCGATCGACACGTACGTTCGGAGCGGTGCGGCACCCATGCCGCTTCCCAAGCCGGCGATCACAGGTACCGATTTCGCCGGTGTTGTCGACGCGGTCGGCGCTGGCGCGCAACTCGAGGTCGGGGATCGGGTGTGGGGAAGCAACCAGGGGCTGCTGGGCCGGCAGGGGACGTGCGCCGAGTTCGTGTGCGTCGAGGAGAAATGGGTGTACCCCACGCCAGCGAGCGTGACGGATGAGCGGGCTGCGGCTGCCGCGCTGGTGGGCATTACCGCACACCTTGGGCTGTTTCATCGCGCCAAACTGACGCACGGTGAGACCGTTTTCGTGAACGGCGGTACCGGGGGCGTTGGCTCGATGGTCGTGCAAATGGCAAAGGCGGTTGGCGCGAAGGTGATTTGCACCGTCGGGAGCGAGGAAAAGGCCGCGCTGGTGCGCGAACTCGGTGCCGATTTGGCAATCAACTACAAGACGGACGACATCAGTGCTCGGGTCAAGGAGTTCACCGGCGGAACAGGAGTGCAGGTGTGGTACGAAACGCTTCCGCCTGCGGACCTCGACAGAACGGTCGAACTGGTCGCCCCGCGCGGACGCATCGTCGTGATGGCGGGGCGTGCCGCACGCCCGGTGCTCCCGAACGGGCCGTTTTACGTGAAAGGCTTATCCCTGATGGGTTTTGCGATGTTCAACATGACCGCCGAAGAACAGCGCGTCGGGGCCGATGATATGAACCGGTGGTTCGTTGCCGGAAAGCTGGTGTCGCTCATCGGCGCGCGTTTCCCGCTGACGCAAACCGCACAGGCGCACCAGTTGCAGGAGGACAACACGATCCGGAAAGTGGGTACATTGACCGGGAAAATCGTTATCACGCCAACGGAATGACTTTCAGCGTCGTCGAAACAACAGGCGAACAGCGTACCTGAAATCGTGTAAGACCGGATTGACCGTTACGAATACCCGTTAGCTGCGACCGGCGCCGCTCATCTTCAAGGGGATCATCATGAAACGGGTCACTGCGCTTTTTGTTCTGGCCGGTACGGGGTTCGTGCTCAGCCCCACGACCGCGTCCGCTCAGTTCGGGTTCGGTTACGGGTACCAACGTTACGGAGGGCCGGTGGTCACGCCGACCTTTAACCCGTTTTTCGCGGCGCCGCAGTACCGGTACCAGCAAACGTATGGCTTGAGCATTCCGACGACATACGGGAACCTCACGTTCGGCTCGCGGTATTACTCTTACGGGTACTTTAACCCGGCCTGGTCCCTGTCCCCGCTTGGGGGAACGTTCTATTCGCAGAGCGGGTCGTACATGTCGGGGAGCGTCCGGCCCAGCTTCGCGCAAGAGATGCAGCGCGACATCCAGCGAGCGCAGCGCGCGGCCGGCTTGCCCGGGGCGAACGAGGCCGACCGCGGTTCGTCGTCCGGCACGGCGGTCGTGCCGGCGCCGATCGCGGAGCGCGTTCCGAACCTGCCGGAAGGTTTTGAGAAAGAGTTAAGCCCGGTTGAGCGGACAAAGGTCTTGTCGGGCGAGGCACTTAACGCGCTGCTCGTGGCCATCGCCAAGGCCGAGTTACGCAACGTCGAGCGGCCGTCGGCGTTCGTGTCTCCGCTCCAACTCGAAGAAGTTCGGTTCGGCGGCTCGGACGCGGCTGATGCCCTCAACTTGGTTCTGCGTCCGCTCGATTTCCCGGCCGCGTTCGACGACGCGACGCTCAAGGACATTCGGCTCGCTGTAGCCCGCGACTTTGCTCCCTTGGCGACTGCACTTCAGGCCGGGAAGCCGCCGGAGGTGGCAAAGCGGACACAATTCGAAGCGACCCTTGCGAAGATGGAAACGGCGGTGGCCCCCGTTATCCGAGACCTTCCGTTTGCGGACTCGACCGCGGCCCGACGGTTCATGAACCAGCTTGCGGGAGCGGCAAAAGCCATGAAGGACGGTGTGGGTAACGGTTTAGTGGACCCGAAGTGGGCCAGTGAGGGGACGACGGTTGCGAACTTCGCGAAGCACATGACCCGCTATCAGTTACAGTTTGCGGCTGCTCCAGCCGGGAGCGAGGAAACGTATCTGAACCTGCACCGCAATCTCGCGACCTACCTTTTCTTGCTCACCGAGCCGAAGAAGTGAAGTAATTGTGAAGGTGGTACGGGTGTGGTCCCGGCGGGTGCAAATTGCACCCGCCGCATCGCCTTTTGTGCGGGTTCGGGTATCATCAAGTTCATCTCACTCTTGCTCCTGAGGCCCGCGCGCGGAGCCTGAATCGGTAGTAGTTGCTCATGTGCGGCCGCAAGCCAGTGCCGTTTCCCACTTGTGAGTAACCGACGAGCCGCTATACAAAAACACCGTTGGCTCCGCCCGCTGCCGGCCAAGGCGCGGTGTGCGGGGCCTGAATTCGTACACAGGCGGACGCATGAAGCGGGCACTCATCACCGGCATCACCGGTCAGGACGGCAGCTACCTCGCGGAGCTATTACTCGAGAAAGGCTATGAGGTTCACGGCGTGGTGCGGCGCTCCAGCACCGAACCGTTCGAGCGCATCGAACACCTCGCGGGCAAGGTGCATCTCCACCAAGCTGACCTGCTGGACCAACTGTCGCTCATCGACGTTCTGAAAGTGACGAACCCGCATGAGGTGTACAACCTCGCGGCGATGAGCTTCGTGCCGACCAGTTGGAAGCAGCCGGTACTCACCGGCGAGTACACCGCAACCGGTGTGACCCGGATGCTCGAGGCGATCAAACTGGTGGGCCGGGATACGATCCGGTTCTACCAAGCGTCCAGCAGCGAGATGTTCGGGAAGGTTCAAGCCGTTCCGCAAACCGAAACGACGCCGTTTTACCCGCGCAGCCCTTACGGCGTGGCCAAGTTATACGGCCACTGGATCACGATCAACTATCGCGAATCGTACAACATGTACTGCTGTTCCGGGATCCTCTTCAACCACGAGAGCGAACGGCGTGGCAAAGAGTTCGTGACCCGTAAAGTGACCGACGGCGTGGCCCGGATCAAACTCGGGCTGGCGACCGAACTCCGCCTGGGCAACCTGGACGCCAAGCGCGACTGGGGGTTCGCCGGCGACTACGTTCGCGCCATGTGGCTGATGCTCCAGCAGGATCAGCCCGACGACTTCGTCATCGCGACGAACAAGACGCACACCGTGCAGCGCCTGGTTGAGGTCGCGTTCGAAGCGGTCGGGCTGGACTGGAAGAAGTACGTTACCATCGACCAGTCGCTGGTGCGCCCGGCCGAGGTGGATCTGCTCATCGGCGACCCCGAGAAGGCGGAGAAAAAGCTGGGCTGGAAGCCCGAGGTGACGTTCGAGCAACTGGTCGAGCGGATGGTAAAAGCCGATCTCGCCCGGTTGCAGGGGAAGCCGCTGCCGGACTTCAAAGCCCGTGGCATCTGACCAGCGCGGGTGCGCGTGTGAGCGTGAGGAAGAAATCTCAGTCCGCTTCCTGCCCCCGCCCACACGCGCACACGCACGCACACTGACCTTATGCGAATTCTCATCACCGGCATCACCGGGTTCGTCGGCGGGCATCTGGTGGAACACCTGATGTCGTTGGGCGGGCACGAACTGTTCGGGGTGAGTCGCCGCGCAGAGTGGCCCGGAGGTCTGTCACACCTCGCGCCGCACGTGCGGCTGTTCGCGGCCGATTTGTGTGACGCCGGGGTGACGGAGCAGGTGGTGCGGGAGTGCTGCCCCGACTGGGTGTGTCACCTCGCCGGATACGCTAACACCGGCGGATCGTTCCGCGACCCCGAGCGGGCGTGGCGCGAGAACCTCACCGCCACCCGCTGCCTCTATGACGCCGTGACGGGTTCTGGTCTCAAGCCGCGCATCCTGTTCGTATCCACCGGCCTGATCTACGGTGAGCCCGACGAACCGGACGGCGTGTGCGCCGAATCCACCACGCTCAAACCGGCCAGCCCCTACGCCGCCAGTAAGGCCGCCGCCGACCTCATCAGCTACCAGTATACCCGCAGCGCTGGTCTCGATATTGTGCGGGTTCGGCTGTTCAACCAGATCGGGCCGCGGCAGAGTGCCGACTTCGCGGTGTCCAATTTCGCTCGCCAAATTGCCGCCGCCGAGGTTGGTAAGCAGGCCCCGGAGGTCAGCGTCGGCGACCTGTCGGCGCGGCGCGACGTGGCCGACGTGCGAGATATTGTAGCCGCCTTCCCGCTCCTTCTGGAGAAGGGGCGGTGCGGCGAGGCGTACAACGCCGCGCGGGGCGAGTCGTTTCTGATCCAGAGCCTGTTGGACAAGTTGGTGGCCATGTCGCGGGTGCCGATCCAGGTGCATCAGAAGATCGAGCCGGGGCGCAAAGCCGACACCGCTGTGGCCCGCGCAGACGCGTCCAAGCTGCGCGCCGCGACTGGCTGGGCGCCACAGGTAACACTCGACCAGTCGCTCGCGGGCGTACTTAACTACTGGCGGTCCCTCTCCGGCACGCAAACGTCATAAGGCCGATCCTTTTCAGCACTCGCGTAACGTCATGCTGCACTCCTCTCCCGCGCTTCCCGACTTTCGATCTCAGGTTTTTCGGCTATAATCGTTCACGAGCCTCGCGACGGCACCGGACAGGCTCGTTAAAAAATACCGTCGCTGACACGCCATGTCAGACGCCAAGTTGCGTCAAGCGATCGCGTTCGAAGCCGCAAGGCTCATGTACGAACGTGTCGAATCCGAGTACTTCACCGCAAAACGCAAGGCCGCAAAACGGCTCTGCCGCGGCACCGTCAAGCCCAGCGACCTCCCGAGCAATGCCGAGGTTCGCGATCAGGTCCAGGCGTTCGCTCGGGTTCACGAGGGCGAGGCCCGGACCGCAAACCTGTGTGAGATGCGGCTACACGCTCTGCGGCTGATGCGGGTTCTATCGCGCTTCCGCCCCCGGCTGATCGGCAGCGTGATGACCGGACACACCCGCAAGGGGTCAGACATCGACCTGCACCTCTTCAGCGACCACATCGAACCGATCACCGCGGCTTTGGAGGAGGAGGCGCTCCCGTACGAGGTCGAGCGCAAGCAGGTGACGAAGCACGGCGAGAGTCGGGTGTTCACGCACGTCCACGTGTTCGACACGTTCAACTTCGAGCTGACGGTGTACGAAGAGGATAAGGCCCACTACGTCTTCAAATCGAGCATCACCGGTAAGGCGATCGAGCGGGCCAGCACCCGCGAGTTGGAAGAGCTGATCGCACGCGAGCACCCGGAAGTCATGATCGAGGAGGCCCTCGCCGAGCAACAGGAGGCCGTCGATCCGTATCAAATGTTCCGGTTGCTGTTGCTGCCTTTGGAGCGGGTGAAACAGAGCGCGAAGCACCACCCCGAGGGGGACGTGTTGTTTCACCTGCTCCAGGTGTTTGAACTGGCGCGCGACGAACGCGCCTGGGACGAAGAGTTCTTGCTCGCGGCCCTGTTGCACGATGTCGGGAAGGGTATCGACCCGCACGACCATGTGGCTGCGGGGCTTCAGGCCCTTGACGGGCTCATCACGCCGCGCACCGCGTTCTTGATCGAGAACCACATGCTGGCGCTTGAGTACAAAGCCGGTACCTTGGGGCACCGCCAGCGCAAGCGGCTGGAGGGCTCCGAGGATTTCGAGGACCTGATGCTCCTTCGGGACCTCGACACCCGGGGCCGCGTGCCCGGGGCGCGGGTGGGCACGGTGGATGAGGCGCTCGACTTCATCAAGGAGCTCGAGCGCCAAAACAAGTGGAAGTGACGCCGGGCCAGGGCGCCCCGAACCGAGCGTTCGGGGCGCCCGAGCACATCCGGACTTGCGGCGCAGTTCTGGGTGAACTCAAGCCACGTTTTCACGTGAGTGCCCGTCGGCGGGTGCTCACTTCGCGCCGGCCTTCACGTCGTAGCAGTACATGACCGTCTGGTCGCGAACGTACAGCTTTCCACCGACGATCACCGGGTGGGGCCAGCTTTGTGCGTGCGACCGTTGATCGGCCGGCGGCAACTTGAACGACGACACGACTTTCAGGCCGGTCGGGTCCGGCTCGATGAGGACCATCACGCCGTTCTCGTACCGGAAGTACAGCCGCCCGTCGGCATAGAGGACCGCGGCCGACCGCTGCCCGCCGGCCGGGTTCCGTTCCGGTCCCCACTTGATCTCACCGGTTTTGAGTTCGACGCACACCGGGTTGCCGTCGTTCTGATTATGCCCGAAGTAGATGTAATCGCCGACGAGAACCATGCCGCCGTGGTGGTTGTTCAGCTCCGGTTTCTTGTACGCCTTCAGTTCCTTCGCCTCGAACCCGGTCGCCGTTGGGGTGATCTGAAGCAGGGCCGATCCGCCGTTGTAGCTGCACGAGACCCACACGAGGTCGTCCTTCACGATCGGAACGGGGATCTGGGCCACCCCGCCGGCCGCCGGCTTGTTCTTGTACTGCCAAAGCACTTTGCCGGTTTTGGTGTCAACGCCCACGACCCCGCTTTGGTCGCCCAGGAGGACGACGTACATCGGCGTCTTGTTGAATGTGGCCTTGATCGGTGACGAGTACCCGCCCCCGCCGCCGGCCCGGAGTTCGGTTTTCCACACCGTCTCGCCGGTGGCGAGTTTCAGTGCCGCCACCGCCGCTTTCGAGCCGCACGGAGCGCAGATGACCGTATCGCCGTCCACCAGAACCGAATCGTTGTACCCCCACGTCGGCACCGACCCGCCGAAGTCGGCGACGTAGTCCTTCTTCCAGATCTCTTTGCCGGTTCCCGCTTCCAGGCACACCAATGTGCCACCAAGGCTCACGGCCAGGAGCTTCCCCTGGTGGTAAGTGGGGGTGCTGCCGGGTCCGTTGGTTTGCCGGGCCACTTGCTTGGCGTCCGCGAACGCGGTGAACCAGAGCTCCGTCCCGTCGCTCTCTTTGAGCGCCCAGACGCCTTCCTTGCCGTCCCGCGTTCCGGTGCCAAAGATCTTTCCGTCGGCGAACGAAGGGGTACCGAATCCGAGACCCAGGTTCTTGGCCGTCCAGAGCTGTTTCGGCCCGTCTTTCGGCCACTGCTTCAACAAACCGGTTTCTGGGGACAGGCCATCGCGGTTCGGGCCGCGGAACGCGGGCCAATCGGCACCGGCCGCGACGGTGGTCGAAAGCAGGGCGCAAAGGGTTGCGAGGCGCAGGGGCATGTGACCGGGTCTCCGAGTAATAGGAATCGGGCGGCACCAGCCGCTTTTCAGGTCGGGCGAGGGTTCATCTCGATCGGGGGGCCGGGCGTTCGCACTTCGGCCGCCGCGTTACAGGTTTGCCGCGCGATCCGCAGCAGTCGCTTTGTCTGTGCGTTGCCGCACGGCCGAAGCCGCTACGGGTACAGAGTACGCACATACAGGAGATTCATTAAAATCGGGTGAGCGGCTGCGTACAGCTTATTATAAACTCTCAGCCCGATTGATCGGTAATTCGATCGTCCCGAACTTTTGCCTGATGGTCAGTGCGGCAGGGGGGGGCAACCAACGCCGGCCGGTTGGGATCAGTACACCGAACGACAACGACCGGTGTATATTCGGGGCGAGGGTGAGCGACGCGCGGCGTCTCCGGTACGGGGCAGCTTCGCAGACGGGCCGAATTCAATCCCTGTGTCGGAGCGGAACGGCTCGCAGCCACGTCGCCCCGGTGCCGACACACCAACTCCGGACTGCCGATGAGCCACTCCGCCCTGGTCGCGTTTCCGGTGGTGATCGAGTTCGATGTCGGCTGGAGCGACATGGACTCCTACGACCACGTCAGCAACCTCGTGTACTTCCGCTATTTTCAGGACGCACGGATCGAGTACCTCGCCCGAGTGGGCTGGCTCGAATCGAAGCGGACTTCGGGCTTGGGGCCGATCGTCAAGAGCACGGCGGCGTCTTACCGTAAGCCGGTGAAGTACCCTGACCGCGTGTGGGTCGGAGCGCGGGTGATCGAGGCCCTCACCGACCGTGTCACGTTCGAGCACAAACTTGTGAGCCGCGCGTGGGGGCAAGTCGCTTGTGAGGGGACCGCCGTTTTGGTGAGCTACGACTACCGCAACGAGTGCAAAGCGCCGCTGCCCGATGGCGTCCGCCGCGCGATGGTCGCACTCGAAGGTCAAACGGAATGAGCCCCGTGCGCGCCGATGGGGCACTCACGGGGCCTGACGTTACGAGTCGGCCCGGCGCTAGCGGTTCTGTTCGAGCATGAAGAAGTCACGCGGGCTGCGCACGAACGGGTGGTTCGGGAACACCAGCGTACCTTGGGCCGGGCCGTATGCGCCGGGAGGGAACCCGTTCGGGTTGTAAGCCGGCCCGGATTGGCCGTAGCCCATTTGCGCGTGCGACGAGCCGCCGATGCGGAACAGGCGCTTGAGCCGCGGGTGCATCCCGTAGGGATCCGGGGAGACCCCGTTGGACGGACCGCCCATGCCGAGCACCGTGTTGGGGCCGCCCAACTGCGGGGCCGGCGCCGCGCCCTGCGCGGCGCTCGTTCGCCCGCCCCAGTCCGCGCTGGCCGCCCCTGCGGCCAGTCCCAACGTCATCGCAGCCAGTAAGAAGCGCTTCATGCGCAGGTCTCCCACGGTTCCGGCCCGCACCCGGACCGGTCAATGTGGTTCTTATCGGCACGCGCGCGGACGCAGGGCGAGTATTCTTGCAGAATCGTTCAGCGGGTGAGTGTGAAATAGTAGATCAGCAGGGCAAACGAGCAGGCCACCACCGCGCCCGTCGCGACCGCGGCGGAATGGAACCAGCGGGCCACTTGGTTCTCGTCTGCCGAGTGGGTGCTGAGGGCCGCGCGGAGCAGCCGCGCGATGTCCTCGAACAGCCGGTCGTCGTTTGACACCCAGCGGAGTGTGACGGTGCGCCCGCCCTCGAACGTGTCGAGTTCGAACACCGGCCCCTCAGAGACCCACAGGTTTCCGGTTCGCTCCAGGGGCCGCCCGATCTGTGCGAACACTTCGCCCAGGAGTGCCTCGAATGCGTCGGGCTCGATGTTGTAGACGACCAGCGAGCGACGCCGGCCCAGAAGCGTAAGGCCGATTCCCCCTAGCACCGCGACCAAGTAAAACGAGACCAGAACCGACCAAGTGACCCACTCTTTAATCCACACCGCACGGAACGCCTCGAAGTTGCCACGCATCCAGAAGCGGAAGTTGGACTGGAGCAGCGTGAGTACGACCCCGGCTCCGAAGAAGACGAACCCTGAGAGGCCCAGGGCGAGCGCAGTGAAGTCCCACGTTCCGGGTACCGCGATGGGGTGCTCACGCCGCGTGATTTGAGCGAGCCACAGAAGATAAAATGTCAGCGGGATCAGGCACACGACACCCGCTAGACAGATCACGAGGATGAGCGGAACGGTCAAGGGACGTGTTCCTGATTTGGAGGGTCGCCTTTGCGGTGCGCGACGAAAGTATGCGTCTCATCATAGGTTGCAGCGCCCGCCGGGTCAATTTTCGATCCCGGTCACACAGCCCGAATGAAGATATTCCGAACTAGTCGACAAGTTACCCTTTCCGATCGGCCACAGCCAGCATAGGATATCTTCACAAGACGACGCGGCGTGGAGCAGCCCGGTCAGCTCGCCAGGCTCATAACCTGGAGGTCGTTGGTTCAAATCCAACCGCCGCAACTTTCGGCAGCCCTGGGAATTTGATTCCCAGGGCTGCAGTTTTTTACTCGTTTGAGTCTTGCGGGTACCAATGAGGGCAGCGGACGCTTTCATCACTTCGCGAGACGGCATTACAAGTTCAACCACTTCAATCGCAATCGTCTGGCTACCGTGGACTGTTCTTCGAGTAACGATGGGTCAGTGAACGAGAAAACCCTCCCATCTGCCCAGTGTGGACTCAAATGCGCGGTCGCGTGCTCGTGACGCTGCCATCCGGGGTAAAGGCAAGATCAGAAAAGTTGTCTTGCCTTCAACCTGCTTGTTTACCGGCTGGCGTAGCGAATATGTCTTCCCCGGCGCTGAATTGCTTCACGGCGCGCGCGGCACGAACGTGTTGTCGAGATTCGGCCGGCGATCGGCATCACGCTGGAGGCGTTCCTGCTCACGGATCGCCTGATCCTCGGGGTTCGACTTGAGGAGTTGCGCGCCGGGTATGAACTCGATCGCGGTCGTGACCGCGTCCGCAACGAATTTCCCACCGTCGTGAACACGGTCTGCAACCGCCCCGAGGGTCGACTTGGTGGTGTCCTTGAATCGCTGGAGGCCTGATGGGATGCCGGTGCGCGTTACGAAGTCCCGTGTTTCCGTCCGTGCCGTGCTGATCCGGGTTCGGGTGTTTTCGTGGACGTTGGTTGCCTGGGAGTACCGTACTCGGGGATTCCCGCACACTCCGAACACCAGCGACACCGACTGCGGCCCGTAGTCGTAGCGGATCGTGTCGTTGGTGTACGTGACCCGCGGGGCGCCTGGCGGCAGGGTGATCGGCACATACACCCGCTCCAGCGTTTTAGGGTGATTGACGGAAACGATCAGCGGGCCGCCGGGGATCATCGGCCCCTGGAACGAACGGTCCCCGGTGTAGTAAAACTTGTGAACCAGGATCGCCGGCGGCACCTCGACCTGCTGTTGCACCGCGGACGCCGGCAGCACCGGCGCGCACTCGACCGAGGGTGATGTCGCGAGCGGCGCGACGCGAGCAACCGGCTTTCCGGTGGGATCGACATTCGGGTCGAGGATCTCGATCTCTTGTGTCGGCGGAACCGGGGCCGCTGCCGGACGTAGCGCGTCGCCGACCCGGCGCGGGGTTGCGTCGGTGGAGGTCGTACACCCGGCCGCCGCTCCAAGTAGAGCTGCGGCCAGAAGGAACATCCGTGTGGGCGCCACCATGACCGATTCCTCGCGTCTTACTTGTATGTGAACTCGACTTCGATCCGGTCGATCAGCGGGAAGTACTTCTCGACCGCCGCGGAGTACCCGCTGAACAGCTTGCTCGCGGGCTCTCCGCGCTGCACCACGAATTCCATCGGCGGGAACTCGACCACCGCGGGCGCCCCGGGGACCAAGTTCGGGCGCCCCGGGGCGATCGGTGCTCCCGCGTACCCACGCACCTTCACCACGAACGTGTTCCGCTTCAGTTGCGTCGTCTGAAGGCCGGTATCGAGCCGTTCGCCCGGCCGCAGCGGGGACCGTGGGTCGTCCCCCGGTAACGGGTTCTGGTCCGCCCGGAAGCTGATCTGGAACTCACCGGTTTCGTGGAACGCCACCGCGGCTCGCGACAGGAAACAATGGTCCGCTTGTAGCCGCGGCTGGCTCAACTGGTACATCTGTGTCCCCTTGCGCAGGGGCTGCCCCGGCAGCGGAGCCGGGGTCAGGATCACCTTTTCAAGGCTCAGTGCCGTGACCGTCGGTGCCGGGCGCGTGTCGCTGGGCCGGTAGTCGTAGCCCGGCACGCCGGGCAGGGGTTTGGGCTTCGCTGTGTGCTTGGGCCACTCCGCCCGAGCGGCCGGTCCGCCCGCAGCCAAGCAGACCGCCGCGCACACCCACTTCCAGGTTCGCTGGGCCATTGCCGTGTCTCCGTTACCGGGATTCCGTCCCTGTCCGGCAACTTCGACACGACGACGCCTGTGCCACCGCTCAATCGCTCGCTTGGCCCGATGAACGACGCACCGCGGGCGTCAGCGGCGCGCTATTCGTTAGTGCCGTTACCGGTTGCCGAGTGGCGAACTCGGCAGCAGCCCTGCCGGCTGGGGCATTGAGGGTGTCGGGATCGAGGGCCGCGGTACCGGCGGCGGGTTCGTCGTCACAGTCGTCTGCCCGCCCGTCGTCGGCAGCTCCGCCGGCCGCAGCGGAGGCGGTGTGGTAGACAGCGCGGGGTTGTACGGCACCTGGCGTCCCACCCCGACCGATCCCATCCCGGGGAGCCGCATCGTGTTGGGGCTGCCGACAGTGGTATTCGGTACGGTTGGCGTGGCGGTCCACCGTGCCCCAGGTACCGGGGTTGGGGCCGGCAGCGGTAAGGCGGGATTGGCTCTCGGGAACGCGTTCTCGGGCACGAAGTTCGGCGGGAGCGGGCCGTAGCCTGGGGACACGTCGAGGGCCGGCTGCCCCGGGCCGCCGAAGTTGAACGGCTTGGACATCCCTTCGGGAGAGGTACGAGGGGCGAACCGCGAGTCCGGAAACGTGCCGTTTACGTCGTACCCCTCGCGCAGGGTGCCGTCATACAGCCGCAAACCCAACCCGGTGTACCCGTTGGGGTGGACGAACGGGAGCGACATCGGCGGGCGGTACAGGTCGTACCGGCGCTCCCCGTAGGGGGTTCGCAGCGCGTCATCGACGCGGGTCGCACCGATGTCGTAGATCCGCTGTTCCACGTCGAGCCGCCGGTACCGGGCGGCGAACTCGGCCATCCGGTCTGCAAGCGGGTCCAGGTCCGCAACCGCCGGGGCGTACCGCAACCCCATCAGGTCGAACAGGGTTGGGAAGATGGTGGCCTGCGAGTAAATCAGGTTCTGCTGGAGCGAGGCGGCCGCACTCGGCAGCGGGCGGAACAGCGCCCCCACCCCAGGAATATCCTGCAGCAACTGCACGCCCTTCGCGGTGCGCGCCGCTTTGATCGCCACCATGTACTTGCTCACCTCGCGCAGCTCGTAGTTGCCGAGTTGCACATCGGTGCTGACGAAGTGGCGCTTCACCCGGCCCAAGTGCTTCTCGTCCGCCCGCACCGGCTCGCGCACGTCGGTCGTGTACATGTAATCGAACCCAAACACCACCGCCTGCCCGTCCGGGCTGAGCACGGGCCGGATCTCGTACCCGGTGCCGGTCTCGAACTTGTAGATCGCCGGGTCCGGGATCAGCCCGTCGAGCGCGGCACCGAACTCGCGCCGTCCCGGACCCGCCTGGGCCAGGATCTTCTCGTCCGCAGAGGTCGGCAACCCGGGCAGTACGTTGCGCACTGCCGACAGCCCGCCCCCAGCGCCCTGCATCATCGACACCGGGTTGCCGCTGTAGATCTTGGCTAGCGCCAGGAACGACGGGTCGTTCATCAGTGCGCCGTACTCGTCGAACATCGCCTTGGCCGTTTTGAATCCCTCGGTGATGAGGATGTCGCGCTTGGGCAGGTCGAACTCGAACGTCGCGGCCGGCGAAACCTTCCCTAGCGCCCGGTTGTTGGTCAGCACGCTGGTGGTTTCGATCTGTGAGAGCGTCACGTCCCAGGAGCGGCTGGCGGTGCGGGCGCGCTGGAAGGACGGCAGGTAGTACTGCGTGTTGAAATCGTCGTCGAGTGCGGTGGCGATGCTCTTGAGGTAGTTGTCCACGTTGGACGTGTGTGCCCGGGTGCCCTCTAGTATCTCGACGAACTTGTCCTCCATCTCGTCGACGAGCATGTCGAGCAGTTTCTTCTCATCGAGCGGCCGCCGCGCGTTCTGGGCGTTCTTGCGCGAGGCTTGGTAGCGGAACTCGGCGGCACCGAAGGTCTGGAACGCAGCGTCCGATCCAGAGAACGCCCGTCGAGCGTTTGTAAGCCGGTCCTCTTTGATGCGCCCAAGGATATCGGCTTTAAACGCCTCATAATTCGCGCGTTGGACCAGGGGATCAATTTTGCCGTTGCGAATCTCCTCAATTAGCTGACCTGCTTGATTTCGGGCTTCCGACAGTTTTTCAAGGATGGAGGCTGTCAGTTCTTTGTGTAACTTCCCAAGCCGCTTTAGTTGTCCAATTTCGATGGTAGGAGTGCTGGTTGTAATCTGTTCGAGGAGCTTAATGTATTCGGCGTGATCCTTCGCGCGCTCCCCAGTAAATACTAATTGCCGCATCTGATCGTATAGGTTTTTCCATCGCCTGAGTACAGGATCCCACTGCGCCGAAACCAGTTTCAGCCGAGTGCCATCGAGTTGTGCAGTGCGCAACACGCCAGCATAACGAATAACAGTTACTCCGACGATATCATTCGGGTTAGTGATATTTAGCTGTTTTCCGATGTTGATATCGAGTATGGGTAGTTTGAGATCATTTGCCGAGCCGGCTATCGCTGCGAGAAACTGGCGGCTTTGGATCACCTCGGCAGCCTTCTTTTCCAGTTGGGGAAGCTCGACATCGAGGTCGCCAAAGGCTTCAATTTCTGTCTGAAATATGTCAAATTCTGCTAGTACATTAACGAGTGATTCTGATACGAGTTGTGCCGCGTTTTGGCGCTCTTTTTCAACTCCCTTCAACTCTTCCTTCGCCGCGTCCTCCAGATCTTTTGCCTTTTTCAACTCCTCAAGGTATTTTGTTCCGACCCGCTCTTCCAGCAACGCCCGCTCCATGACGCGCTGACGGAGCTGCATCTCGGTGACCATCCGGGCCTTGAAGATCTGGGCCAGCTTCACGAACTCGCGTTGGAGCGGGTTAAGCGTATCGTTGCCGGTCAGTTGGGCGCTGAAGAACCCGACGAGCGACTGGAACTGCGAGTTGTTCGCCAGGAGGTACTGCTTCTTGTCCTTGCACGCGTCACAGTGCTTGGGCTGCGAGATACCGGCCACGTAGTACTTCCACTCGGCCTCCGGCAGGTCCCGCTGAACGGTCGCCAGGAACTCGGTGATGATCTCCGTGCGCACGTCGTTCTTCGCGAGCGCGAGCAGGAACAGCGCGGACGACAGGCTGGTGCTGTCCATCGAGTTCAGCGATAGCAGCTTGTTGCCCGTCTTGAGGAATTCCGAGTCGAGCTGGATCAGCTCGTCGATGAAGTCCTTGCCGAAGAACGAGTACAGGTACCGCTGGTCGCGGTCCCATTGGGTGCATCCCGGGGCCAGGGTCGCCTGCACCTCTGCCGCCTTGCGGGACGCTACCGACGTGACCGCGTTCCGCAGCATCTGGCCCGACTGCGCGGTCAGGAACCGCGAGTGATCCAGGTACCGCTGGATGTTCGCGACCACCTTCTCCATACGGTCGGCACGCTCGCCGTTCACCTGGAGCGTGTGGACCGCGACCCGCACCTGTCCGACCGGGGCGTCGATCTGGTTGACCATCGTGCGGATCACGTTCAGCCCCTTGATCGGCCCGCGGAGCTGAATCAGCCCCTCGCCGATGACCGACACCGATACCTGCATGACCGCGTCCACCGAGTTCGGGTTACCAGGTGCGTAGGTGTCCGGGTCCTCGCGGGCCGCGGCCGTCTCGGTGCGGAACTGGTTCTCGCGGAGCCGGCGCTCTTGTAGCTCCTTGACCTGCCAGGCTTCGACGGCCTTGGCCTCGGACTCGCGCTTGCCCGCGAGGGCCGACTGGGCCGCCGTGAGCCGGTCCGCGTTGGCTCGCTCGACGAGGTCGCCGGTGGTGGACACGCTTTGCAACTTGCCGATCTCGACCTCGAGCGCCTTCACTCGGGCGCGGGCCGTATCGGCTCCCGAGTCTGCCCTGGTCTGGTTCTCGACGAGTAGGCGATCGAAGGTACGCTTTTCGGTCGCGACCCGGGTTTGGATCTCCCGCTTGCGGATCTCGAGTTGCAGTTTGTCCGGATCGGCCAAGTTCGGCGCCTTGAGCGCCGTGTCCACCCGGAACAGGTCGCGGTCCAGCGCCTCGAGCAGTTGTCGCTGCTCTTCGAGGGCGGTGTCGTTGTTGGTTCGGCCCGGGGTGAGAAGCTCCGCGCGGGCGAGGTCGCGCTTGGCTTGCTCCAGTTCCTGTTGGCGCTGGAGCAGGTCGATGCGAGCGGTGGCGCTTTGGTTGCGAGCGGTAGCGATGCCGTTCTGCAGGTTGTTCACCTCGGCCTCAGCGGCGCGGGCCTCTTGGGCCGCGCGGACGGCTTCCGCTTCGAGCGCCTTGCGGTCGTCCTCGGCTTTGTCGGCGTTGTCGCGGACCGCGTCCGCGGTACGCCGCCGGATGTCCACGGTGGCCGCGTTGTACGACTTCACGGTGCGGTTGATGAGTTGGGCCACGCGGTGCGCGTCACGATAGTAGTAGAGCCGCATGACTCGGGTCTCGACCCGGTCCGACGGGTTGAACCCGTCCGGGGAGACACGGAATTTGACGTAATCAGGGAACTCGACCGGCTTCCCGGTCTTGTGCGTGATCCCGACCGTGCGCGAGGACTGCCCGGCGCCCGGCGCACCGCCCGCGGCGCCCCCCTGTGTCGAGAGGATCGTTTCGTACAGCTTCTTCTCGTCCAGAACCGGCGCCTGGGCGAGATCGTTACCGTACACGTCCTTCGGCGGCTTCGCCTTGACGATCGACAGGGTGTACGTCCCGGACACCACGTCCGTGACGTTCAGCGTGACCGTGTCACCCTGCGCGTCGAGTTGCGCCGAGCGGATTCGGACGGTCTGCGCTCCCTTGTTCTCGTTGTGAATGAGGTCGAACGCTTCCGCCTTGATCGTGTCCGGGTCCATCTTGTGGTTGAACCGCACGGTGATCTTGTCCGTCGCGCCCGGGGTCTGTCCGAACCCAGGGGCCGCTCGGGCCTCATCAACGACGGGCGGTTGCGTTTCGACCAGCACCTTGACCTGTGCGACCGGGCCGATGGCGAGGCCGCGGACCGCCGCCACCCCGATGACGTGGTGACCGGGCGTGAGGTTCTTGATATCGAAAGTCGTCTGCTGGCCCGTGGTGAAGGAACCCGTGCCCGGGAAGCCGGTGGTCCCGATGAGCTTCATATCGCCGCCGACGTAATGAACGAACGCCTCGACGTCTTCCGTGGCCTCGGCTTTGAGTACGAACGAGGTCGCGTTGGTGAAGTAGGCCGGGAGGTTCGGGGCCGCGATCGGGACCGCGGCCGCCCGCCCCGGGATCGTCGTGTTCGCGGTGGCGGGCGGGGCGGGGAGCGTGAGCGGGAACACGAGCCGCGGCGCGGCGAGGGCCGCGGTCAGGTCACGGAACACGACGTTCACGGTCTGCTCGGCGTAGAACCGGCCGTTTGCGTCCACCGCCCGGACCACCACTTTGGCGGTCGAACCGTCCAACCGGCGCTCGGGTTTGAACCCGGCCTCCCAGTTCTGGCCGGACAACTTGGCCCCGAATTCCGGGACCAATTCGACGGCGGTGCCGGTCGCGGGCGCGGGCTGCAAGAAGAACGCGAGCCGGGCGGCTTCGTCCTTGCTGCCGGAGAGCTTCAGATACGGCACCACCCCGTCCCGGGCGTAGAGCGGAACGGCGCCCGAAAGGTCCGCCGTCGAGCGGTAAGTGGAGTTCGTGGCCTTGAGAGGTGTCAACCCTTGCGCGCCGCCACCCGCGCCCGCCGCGCGCAGCGCGATTGCCGCCGGAGGGGAATCGCCGCCCATCGGTGCCGCATTCCGGGCGATCAGTTCGAGCGCCAGGGCGCCCGTGGTCTTATCCGCCAAAGCGCTCAAATCGACCGTCGCGACAGTCGAACCGTTCGCGCGCTTTGTCATGGTAACTGCCGTGTCCTTGTCTTGTGCCTTCGTGAGCGGTGTCGTTTTAGTCCGGAAATGGAGTTCATCGGCGTTGAAATCGGAATCCAGTACGAGGTCAACTTTCTTGTTGAAGACTCGGTACTCGGTCTTCAGCGCCGCGACCGGGAATCGCACCTCACCGTCTTCCACGACCGCGATGCCGAAACTTGGCGGGGCTGCGAGTACCGCACCGATCGGGCGCATCCTGGGGTCCTGCATCGCCGCGTCGGCCGGGCGCGGTCGCGTCACCTCCGTTGGTAGGAGCCGCGGGTCCGCGCCGGGCGGGGCGTGCGTGACCTGCGCCGGCGGGGCCACCGGTTCCACGTGGAATCGGTAGTTGGTGCTGACGTACATGACGGCAGCACCAAGTACAAGACAAAGGACGATCGTACCCGCGTTGCGATCCATGCGTTCCGCCTCCGTGGACACGCGCGGCGTAAGGCGCCGGGCGAGCGTGTACGGCATAACCCCGACAGGAGTTATCGGCGGGTATAAGGTGCGACTTTACCGGTTGTGCAGCCCTCTTGGATTAATCCGCGTCTGATGAATTGCATGGCGCTCGCTGTTACCGGTTCGGGTCATCGATGGCGACGGGTGTGCCGAAGCGGGCGGTACCGGTGCGCGACACGGTCCAGGTGCAGTCGATTGGGCCTTGTGGGTGGCAACTGGCCACGTTGGTACGGTCATCGCTAGTGCCGCGTTTCGGGTCCAAGAAGAGACTCGAGTAGCCGCGATGGGCGATGTGGAACGTGCGCGGGGTCGGATCGCCCGGTTCCGCATCGCGCGGCGGTTGCATCCGGATTGGCGGGAGCGTGATCGTGTACTTCCGTGCTTCTGGATCGAGAACCTGAACCGTTGCTGGATGGTTGGGTTCGCGCACGGGATTCTCGATGGTTTTGTACTTCGCTTCCACAAATACCAGTTGCAGCCGGAAGGTCACGGGCATGGCGGGGACGCTCGCAGTGAACGTGAGGTCGTACTTCCCCGTGATAGGATCGATTTCGAGCCGCATCCCTTCGTAGATCACTAACCCGTCACCAGGGACCGGCTGGCCGACCGTGTCGAACCGTGGGTAAGGGACAAAAGCGGCTGTATGAAACTCTTTCACCCAGGAGCGGTTCTTAACAGTATCCGGAGCTTCCGGTTCGCACCCGCACACTCGAACCGCGCACACCCGCGGTTGCCGATGAAACGGTTGCAATTCCGGGCCAGCACACAGGCCCGATGCCGGAAACATACGGTCCCACGTTGGCGCTGCTGGTGCGGCTGGTGGGAGGGGTGTGTGATCTGAAGCGGCGGCTGGTGTCATGCCCAAAACGAGCAAAAGAGGAAACATGGGCGGCCCTCCGTGACTGGGAATTCTGCTGAAGTGTTCCCGCGCCCCGGGGCATGTGCGTGACGGATTCAGGATCGCACGCCGATTTTAGTCCTACTGCGGTAGTGCCATCCGCACAACCCCGCGTGCCGAGCCGGGCGGATGGGAAATCGGGTGCGCGGCGGGGTGCCGAAACGATAAACTCAGACTGTGCCCCACCACCGGAGAACCCTCGTGACCCTGCGCGCCACGCTCGGACTCGCCAAACGCGTCCTGCTGGAAACCGACAAGCGGCTCCTGTGGAAGCTGGCGTACAACATGGGGTTCAAAGGCGCCCTGTCTGTTCACCGGCACAAGCTGCGGCTCAAGCGGGGGCAGGTGTTCCCGCCGTTCCTGTACGTCAGCATCATCAACACTTGCAACCTGCGGTGCCAGGGGTGCTGGGTCGATGTCAGCATGAAGCAGGAGACGATCAAACCTGCGGCGTTCCACCAGCTCGTCCGCGAAGCGAAGCAGATGGGGAACGTGTTCTTCGGCATCGTCGGCGGCGAGCCGTTCATGCACCCCAACCTGCTCGACATGCTCGCGGAGCACCCCGACTGCTACTTCCAGATCTTCACCAACGGGCACTTCATCACGCCCGAGCGGGCCAAGCAGATGCGGCGGCTCGGAAACGTCACCCCCCTCATCTCGGTGGAAGGCACCGAGATCGTGTCCGACGAGCGCCGGGGCCGGGGCGGGGTGCTCAACCGGACCATGCAGGGGCTCCACAACGCCCTCGACGCCGGCGTCTTTACGGGGGTGTGTACCAGCCTCGCGCGCACGAACATCGATGACCTCTTGCGCGAGGAGTGGATCGATCGGTTGGTGGAGATGGGAGTGCTTTACACGTGGTTCCACGTGTACCGCCCGATGGGACCGAACCCGAACCCGGACCTGTGCCTCACGCCGGAGCAGGCACTTCGGGCGCGGCGGTTCGTGGTCGAGATGCGGGCCAAAAAGCCGATCGTGATTATCGACGCGTACCACGACGGCGAGGGAAAAGCGCTGTGCCCTGCGGCGACCGGCATCAGCCACCACATCAACCCGTGGGGCGACATCGAGCCGTGCCCGATCGTGCAGTTCTCGACCGAATCGATCCACCGCACGACCGACACACGGCCGCTCAAGCAGAAGTTCCTTCAATCCGCTTTTCTTGCTGACTTTCGCGCGCTCGCGGCCGAGACGACACGCGGGTGCATCGTTCTTGAACGTCCGGACCTGCTGAAACGGCTCGTCGAGGCGCACGGTGCGAAAGACTCAACCGCACGACGAACCGCGCTGAAGGAACTGGGCGCGATGCGGGTGCGCACGTCGCAATACAACCCCGCTGCAGAAGTGCCCGAGAAGAACGTCTTCTACCGGTTGGCAAAGAGGCTGTTTTTTAACGATTTTGGGGCGTATGCCGGGCACGACGCGCGCCACGCCCAGGAGTCCGCCCCGGCACTGCTCCGGCAGTAGTCGCCTCATCGCGTCCAGCAGGCGCCGTTCGGCCAAGCGATTCTGTCGCTTCGGCGGAGGCCCGTCAGGTTCCCATCGCCCCGCTCAAGACGCGTTCGAGATCGGTGAGCTGGACCGGTTTTACGAGGTGAGCGTTGCAGCCCGCTTGCCGGGTCCGCTCCCGATCCGATTCCTGCCCCCAGCCCGTGAGGGCGATAATAACCACAGGGGCGGCCCACGGGCGGGTGCGGATCTGCGCGGTCGCCTCGAGCCCGTTGAGCCGCGGCATCCCGACATCCATCAGTATGACATCGGGTCGGAGCTGTTCGGCGAGTTCGATCGCTTCCAGCCCATCGTGCCCGACATGCACCTCGTTGCCGAGCAGCTCCAGAAGCATGGCCAGCGATTCGGCCGCGTCGCGGTTATCGTCTACCACCAGAACTCGGCGGGGACGGGCCTTCGCGGGGGCCGGAACTCCCAGGGGCTGAGCGTCCCCTGTGGGCGCGCCGGGCAGCGGCAAGGTGACCGTAAACGCGCTCCCTTGATCCGGGCCGTCGCTCGCGACCGTCACATTTCCACCGTGCATTTCGACGAGGCCCTTCACAAGCGCGAGGCCGATACCCAGGCCGCCGGACGCGCGCTCGACGACGCGGTCGGCCTGCGAGAACATATCGAATATGCGGGGAAGGTAGTCCGGGGGGATGCCCAGCCCGTTGTCGCGTACGGTCACCACCAACGCGCCGCCGCGGACCTCCGCGCGGAGCCCGATGCGGCCCCCGGGCGGTGTGTACTTGGCGCTGTTGGTGAGCAAGTTCGAGAACACCTGCGCCAGCCGGGTCAGGTCCGCGTCAAGGAAGACGGGGGCCGGCGGGAGCTCGATCGCGAACTCGTGCCCGGCCTCCTCGATGAGCGGGCGCGCGGTCTCCGCGGCGCTCTCCAGCACCTCGGCCAGTGAGACGCGACTGCGGCGCAGGTCCAGTTTGTTGCGACTGATGCGGGACACGTCGAGCAGGTCGTCGATGAGGCGGACGGTGTGGGTGAGCTGCCGCTCCATCATCTCGCGTGCCCGCTTGGCGGCGTCCCCGCGGCCCTCCGTAAGCCGGAGCACCTGGAGCCCGTTCCGGAGCGGGGCGAGCGGGTTCCGCAGCTCGTGGGCGAGCAGGGCCAGGAACTCGTCCTTGCGCCGGTCCTGCTCTTTGAGCCGCTCGGCCCGTTCGGTCGCCTGGGCCGCCAGCCGCGCGCGCTCCTTCGCCATCGCGGCGTAGTGGCACACGGTCCGCAGCACGTCAACGTCCCCGTCACTGAACCGGTCGCGCGTGTTCGTGCCGAACGACAGCGTGCCGAGGAGGCGGTCGCCGGCGATCAGCGGGTGGCACGCGTAGGCGCGCACGCCGAACCCTTTGACCAGTTGCGCGCGCGGGTCTTCCGACGACTGGATGTCGCTTGCGATCACCGCCTTGCGGGTGGACGCGACCAGGCCGCACAGCGCCTGCCCGCTGTCGAGCCGACGGATCGCGTCCGCCGTCCCGCTCGGCACCCCGCCGCAGGCGACCAGCTCCAGCCTCGAGCCGTCGGCCGCCGGGGCGTAGTTGAAGTAGTGCGACAGCGCGAGCGCGGGCGCGAGCGCGGCGAACAGGTCGGCCATCATCTGGACCGGATCGCTGTCGGCGGCGAGCAGCGCCTCGGCCGCGTCGGCGAGGAGCGAGAGCCGAACGTTCTGGTGCCGGAGGCTCTCCTCGCCGGCCCGGAGCTGCTCCTCCAACTGCTTGCGGTCGTGGATGTCGGCGTTGATGCCGACCATGCGCACCGCCTCGCCGCCGGGGGCGAAGAGGAGCTTCGCCTTGCCCGCCAGCCAGCGGCGGGAGCCGTCCGGGCGCACCGCCCGGAACTCGTACTCCACGTCCTCCGCGCGCTCGGCCACGCACCGGCGGATCTGGGCGCCGACCCGGGCCGCGTCGTCCGGCTCGACGCGCGCCTCCCAGCTCGCGTACGTGCCCTCGAACGACCCGCGCGGGACGCCGTACAGGTCCTCGAGCTCCGGGGACCACACCACCCGCCCCTCGGGAATGAGCCAGTCGAACACCCCGGACCGGCCCGCGGACAGCGCCAGCGCCAGCCGCTCGTTCGCCTCGCGCACGGCGCGCTCGGCCCGGCGCCCCTCGGCCCGGGCGCGGGCCTCCTCGATCGCACGCTCGATGGCCGGCCCCAGCCGCTCCGGTCGGTTTTTGAGCACGTAATCGGTTGCGCCGAGCTTCAGCGTCTCGACGGCGCGCTCCTCGCCGAGCGCGCCGGACACGAACACGAAGGGCACGTCCGGGCGGCGCACCCGCGCCAGCGCGAGCGCTTCCAGCCCGTCGAGGTCCGGGAGCTGGTGGTCGGACAGGATCAGATCGAAGGCGCGATCGGCCTCGAGCCGCGCGAGGAAGTCGGCGCGGCCGACCGCGCGCACCAGTTCGAACTCGGGGTTGGTGCGGGCGAGCCGCTGGGCGATCAGGTCGGCGTCAAGGTCGCTGTCTTCGAGGTGCAGAATCGTCGCGGTCATAAGCTCCCCGGAACGGCGTCCGTGCGCGACAGGGCGGTCGGGTTTCGGTGCAGAGCCCCGTCGTTGTGGGCCGGGGGCGGCGTTACCCGCCCGCCGGCGCCGCGCGGCCGGGCTTCAGGCTCCCCGGGGGCGGTTCGTTGAGCACCGCCCAGAAGATCCCCAGTTCCTCGATCGCGTGCATGAACTCTTTGAACGCGACCGGCTTCACCACGTACGCGTTCACGCCGAGTTTGTAACTGCGGAGCAGGTCCTGCTCCTCGCGGGACGTGGTCAGCATCACCACCGGGACGCCCTGAAGGGCCGGGTCCTTCTTGATCTCTTCGAGCACCTGGAGCCCGTCCACTTTCGGCAGCTTCAGGTCGAGCAGCACCACCGCGGGGTTGCCCTTCGGTCGGCCCGCGTACGCGCCGCGCAGCAAAAGGTAGTCGAGGCACTCCGCGCCGTCCCGGACCGCGATCACCTCGTTGGCGAGGTTGCTCCGGGCCAGGGCGAGGAGGGTCAGCTCCAGGTCCTTGGGGTTGTCCTCGACGAGCAAGATCGGTTTCAGCACGTCCCCCTCTCCTCGTCGTTGGAAGGTGCGGGCAGGGTAAAGTAGAACGTCGCCCCGCGATCCACCGCGCCTTCGGCCCAGGCCCGCCCGCCGTGCCGCTCGACGACCCGGCGCACGTTCGCCAGGCCGATGCCGGTCCCCTCGAAGTCTTCCCACCGGTGCAGCCGCTGGAACACGCCGAACAGCTTGTCCCGGTACCGCATGTCGAACCCGACCCCGTTGTCCCGGACGTGGAACGTGTGCGCGCCGGCGTCCGTGTGGCACCCGATCTCGATGACGGCCTCGTTCCGGGGCTTGGTGTATTTTACCGCGTTGGAGAGCAGGTTTTGAACCGCCAGTCGGAGCATTATCAGGTCGCCCTCGACGGCGGGCAAGGGGCCGACCTCCCACCGCACTTGGCGCCCGGGCGCGCCCGCCATCACCTCGGCCCGGACCTCGCGCACCAGGGCGTTGAGGTCGACCCTCGTGCGGTCGAGTGCGGCCCGGCCCATGCGCGAGTACGCCAGCAAGTTGTCCACCAGCTTCCCGGCGTAGATGCTCGACTCGATGATGGTGTCGCAGTACTTCAGCTCGCCGGCCGCCAGCTTGTCGCGGGCGGCTTCCTTGAGCAACTCGGCGTACCCGACGATGTGCCGCAGCGGGGCGCGCAGGTCGTGGCTCACCGAGTACGAGAACGCCTCCAGCTCGCGGTTGCTGCGCTGCAACTCGACGTTCAGGGCGGCCATCTCTTCCGCCTTCCGCAGTACGATACCCAGGACCGCGTTGCGGAGTTCGCCGGCGCCCTCGACCTCGCTCGGGAGCCACGGCGCGGCCGTTTCGCGCACCGTCTGGGACCAGGTCTCGAACGACTTCCGCGGGTGCAACCGGCCCGTCACCGGTTCGACCGCCTTCCGCGGGTCCCCGCCCCACCGGACGGTTTCGATCACCTCCGGCCGGAACCACAGCACGGCGGTGGGGTGCAGCTTCGACACCGACACCGCGAGCAGCCCGCTCGCATCGGCGGCGTACTCCCGGGCCGGCGGGAACGCGGACGACAGCGCGTCGGTGTGGTACACCTCCCTTTTCTGCTCGCGGAACAGCCAGGCGGCGAGGTGCCGCACCTGCTCTTCCCCCGGGGTGCGGCCGACCAGCCCGGTGCGCCCGTCGGAGACGACCGCGGCCCCGGCGGCGCGAACGAAACCGAGCAGGTCGCCGGGGTGGGCCAGCAGCCCGCTGACGTAGTCGTCCGCGCGGGCCATGTGCGCCAACAGCCGCGTCAGGACCGACTGGATCTCCACGCGCCGCTCGTAGTCGGCCGCGTGCTCACGGGCGGCCACTTGCAGGGCCAGCACCTGGGCCAGTATGTCGCAGGTGGTGCGTGATTCGAACGGTACGACCTTGGGCGCGTGGTGGTGGCACGAGATCAGGCCCCACAGCTCCCCGTCCTTCAGCACCGACACGGACATGGACGCGGCGGTGCCCATGTTCCGCATGTACTCGACGTGAACCGGCGACACGCTCCGGAGCGCGGCGTGTGACAGGTCGACCGGCTCCCCCGTCACCGGGTTGAGCGCCGGGACCAATTCCGCAGGCACGTACGCCACATCGGGAATCAGCCGCAACCGGTTCCGTCGGTACAGCTCGCGCGCTTGCTTCGGGATATCGGACGCCGGGAACCGGTGGCCCCGGTACGACGGCAGCCGCCCGTTGCCGTCCTCGCCCACCACGACACCGGTGCCGTCGGGCTCGAAACGGTACACGAGTGCGCGGTCGAATCCGGTTAGCGCCCGCACCTCGGTCGCGGCGCGTTGCGCGAGGTCGGCAACGGTCGTGGCCGCCTGCACCTTGGCGATAAACGCCGCGACCACCGAATGGAGCCCGCCCGGCGGACCGGTTCCGTCCGCCCCGGGCTCGAACTCGAGTACGACGGCGCCGCCGGTCCGGTGGCCGATCGCGTTCAGTACCGGCCCGCTCCCGATGCGCACGGCCCGCAGCAGAACCGGCTCGCCGCTCGCCGGGAGCCGCGCACCGAGTTCGCGGAGCGCCTCGAACTGCTCCGGTCCCAAGACGGAGCTAAGTTCCGAGCCCAGGAGTTCGGGCATTGAGAGCCCGAACAAGGACGGTGCGTTGGCGCTCGCTTGTAGGACATTGAGAAATGTAGCCGAAACGACCAGCAGGGCGCCGTGCGGCTGGATGCTTCCGGGCGCGTGAATTGCCTCCTGCTCACATGAGCTCAAGTCCGGTTCGGGGTGCCTGCTCACGTCGCGGCCCCCGTGGCGAGCCAGCGGTCGAACCGATCGAACGTGTCGCCCGCCGCGACCACAACCTCGGTTTCGGCTTCGGGCGTGGTCGCGAACTGAACCAGCGCGGCGCGGAACGCGGTCCACATCGGACCGACGCGGGCGCCGTAGCTGTTGAAGAACCGGCACCCGCGGTCCGGGGTGAAGCCGAGGGCTTCGCGCACCATCCGGCACACCACACGACCGCCGAGCGTGGCCCCTTCGAGCACGTACATGCGCCCGAGCGCCGCCCCGAGTGAGCGGACCTGAGGCGCCGCCGCGAGTGGAACGTTTGTGGTCGAACGGCCCAACGCTTCGAGGTCGCTGGCGAGGTACGCGGTCTTGCCGCGCTCCACGAACGCGAGCCCGACCGACTCGTACCCGCTGACCGCGGCGAGGGCTTCTTCCAGCGGCCGATAGAACCCGTAAAACTGCCCCAGTAGATCGGTGTACGCCTCGGGGCCGCGGAGCCGAGCCCCCAAATCAACGCGCCGCTCGAGGCGGGCGTGCTGTTCCGCAGTCGTTTCCTTGAGGCGGTCGAGAATCATGCGCTCCTCTCGGCGCGACAACGAGCTTTCAACGGTGAAACGAATCGTCCGACCGTGAAACGGCTACGTGGTGGCTCAATGTACTGACTGAAAGTCCCAGTGCGAAGCAAGCATATCCCGTGCCGTGACGGTTGGGCCGCTCTGCTGATCGACCCATTCGTTTCTTGCTTTTAACTCGTTTCTTGAGTGATTCTGAGAGCCGGAGCCGCGGTTGGGAGTGACTTGGCGGATCTGTTGTGACGCTTCGGAAGTGATTTTGAAACGATCGAACAATTTATACTGGGGGCAGCCGTGCCCGTTGCCGTACTGCTGTTGTGCGCGATGCCACTTGTCGGCGAGCCCCCGCGGCCCGCGCTCGTCACGGCGCGGTCGGTTCGGGCGCTCGATCCCGTCGACGCCGCGCGCGGCCATCCGGTCGATTTGACGGGCGTCATTACGGTGTCGAGTACGTCGCCGCCCGAACTGTTCGTGCAGGACGACACGTCGGGCGTTTACGTCGAGATCGGGCAACTGCGCGAGGGGCTGGAGCCCGGCACACGGGTCCGGGTGCGCGGGCGGTCACGCGGCGGCTGGTTCTCTCCGCTTGTCGTGGCCGAATCCGTGGAGCGTCTCGGTCCGGGGCGCCTCCCGGACCCGTTGCCGTTCGACTTCTCGCAGCCGTCGGCCCGGTGGCTCGAATCCCAGTTCGTGCAAAGTTACTGCCTGGTTCGCGGCGTCATGGCCGGCGGTGGCGGCTTGGAAGTCGATGGCACCGCGGGGCCGGGTACCTTGGCGTTCCGCACACCGCCCGCGGCACCCGATCTGCGGGCGCTTGTTGGAACCATCGTCCGGGTGCGCGGGGTGTGCATCCCGGAGTACGGTCCGGGCGGGCGGGTGACCGGAGGGGTTCGCGTCCTGGTTCACCGGCTCGGGGACATTCAGGTCGCCCAATCGCTCGAAAACGTTCGGTCCATGCCGGTACGCACGGTTGCGTACTTGAGACGGTTCCTGCCGGGAGTTTCGCCGATCCCCCTCGTGCGAATGTCCGGCGTGGTGACTGCCCGGATCGGGCCGGGCGCATTTCTGGTACAAGACGTGACCGGCGGGTTCACCGTCTACACCCGACCGGGCACGGTTCCGATCGCGGCCGGAGCCATTGTGGACGTGCGCGGGTTCCTCACCTGGAGCGGGAGCCGCCTGACGGTACACCAGGCGGAGGTGACGCCCAATGGCGACGGGCCGCTGCCGGACTCGGTTGATCTCACCCCGGCGAGCGACCGGGCGACCCTGGAAGGCGCCCGCGCGCGGTTTCAGGGGCGGGTCACGGAGAGCGGATCCGGGCGACTGACCTTGGCCCGCGACGGCCTAACTGTTCTGGTACGACTACCCGACGACGACGGCCGCGTTGTGTCGGTGGGCAGTCTGGTGTCGGCCACCGGAGCGCTCGACAGCCGGGACGCAACCGGGGCGGTCTTGTTCCCGGTCGGCGCGGGTGATGTAACGGTGGACGCCCCGCCACCGGCGCGCCCGCTCACCCGTGCGCAAGTGGTTGCCGCACTGGGGCTGGCGCTGGGCGCGGTGGCCGCTTGCGCGGCGTGGGCCTGGAGCCTGCACCGGGCCGTGCGGTTCCGGACCCGCGAGCTAAGCGAGTCCGAGCGCAAGTTCGCTGCCGCGTTTCACGCGAACCCGGACGCAGTGGTCCTCACCCGCGCCGGGGACGGCACGCTTCTGGAGGTCAACGAGGGGTTTTGCCGGCTGTACGGGTTATCCCGTGAGCAGGTGCTCGGGCGGTCCACCGTTGAGCTCACCTGGCGCGACTCCCATGAACGGGCACTCATGATCGAGACGGTCCGCGCCACCGGCGCGTTGCGCGATTACCCGGGGGTAATCCGAGACGCGGCCGGGCAAAGACACGAGGTGAGCATTTTCTGCACCCGGATCGAGATTGGTGGCGGCGAGTGCCTGCTCGGAACCATCCGCGACGTGACCGAGCGGAACCGCGCCGAACGAGAGGCGCGTAACGAGCGGCTGTTTGTGGACACCATGATCGAGAGCATGCCGGGCGTGTTGTACTTCTACGACGCCAACGGGAAGTTCCTGCGCTGGAACCGACGGTTCGAGACCGTTACCGGCTACTCGGCGGCCGAGATCGCGGTCATGCACCCGCTCGACTTCTTCGCCCCGGCGGACCACCCGCTGCTGAGCCGGCGGATCGGAGACGTGTTTGCGACCGGCGAGGCTCACGTCGAGGCACCGCTCCTGGCAAAGGACGGCACGGCGCGGCAGTACTACTTCACCGGCCGCCGGGTCATGTTTGAGGGCGCCCCGTGTCTGGTCGGCATCGGCATCGACGTGACCGCGCGGCACGAGGCCGAGCGCCAGCGGGCGGACAGCGAGCGCCGGTACCGCGAACTGGTCGAGCTGGCGAACAGCATCATCCTGCGGTGGACCCCGGACGGGCGTGTCGCGTTCCTGAATGAGTTCGGCCAGCGGTTCTTCGGGTTCGCGGCCGAAGAGATCGTCGGCCGCCACGTGATGGACACGATCGTGCCGCAGACCGAGATCACCGGGCGGGACCTGAAGGGGCTGATCGAGCGGGTGTGCGCGGACCCGGGGGCGTTCGAACAGAGCGTGAACGAGAACGTCCGCCGCGACGGCACGCGGGCGTGGGTGGCGTGGACGAACCGGGTCGTGCTTGGGGCCGGCGGCGAGGTGGTCGAGATCCTCAGCGTGGGGTCCGACGTGACCGGGGCGCGGCGCATGGAGCACGCGCTGGTTGCGTCCGAGAAGAAGTTCTCGGCGGTGTTCCGGCTCTCCCCGGTTTCCCTCGCTCTAACCCGCCTCGACGGGCCGATCGTTGACGTGAACAAGTCGTTCGAGCGGATTTATAAGCTGTCCGCCGAGCGGGTCCGCGGGCGCCCCCCGACCGACTTCGCCGAGCTGTACGACGCGCCGGCGGACCGGGCAATGTACGCCGAGCGCCTGCGCCGCGACGGGCGGCTCTCGGGCATCGAGGTCCGGCGGGCGCTGGCCGACGGGTCGGCCGTGGATCTGGTCGTCGCCGCGGAGCTGATCGAACTGGACGGGGTCGCGCACGCGCTGGTCGCGTCGACCGACGTGACCCCCCTCAAGCGGGCCGAGAAGGCGCTGCGGGAGGCGAACGCCGCGCTCGAGCGGCGGGTCGGGGAGCGCACCAACGAGCTGGTCGCGGCGAACGCCGAGCTGGAGGCGTTCTGCTACTCGGTGTCGCACGACCTGCGCGCGCCGCTCCGGGCCGTTGACGGGTTCAGTCAAGCGCTGCTGGAGGATTACGGGCCGCGGCTCGACGCGGAGGCTCACGGGTTCCTGAAGCGCATCCGCGGCGCCGCGGCCCGCATGGGTGAACTGATCGACGACCTGCTCACGCTGTCCCGGGTCACCCGGGCGGACCTGCGGCGCGAGCGGGTGGACCTGTCGGACCTGGCCGGCGAGGTGGTCCGCGCGCTACGGCAGACCGATCCGGGCCGCGCGGTGGAGGTGGTGATCGCCCCGGAGCTGTTCGCCGAGGGGGACCGGAGCCTGCTCCGGGTGGTGCTCGAGAACCTGCTCGGGAACGCGTGGAAATACACCTCGAAGGTGGCGGCCCCGCGCGTCGAGTTGGGGCGAGAGGAGCGTACCGAGGGGCCGACGTTTTTCGTCCGCGACAACGGCGCCGGGTTCGACCCGGCGTACGCACACAAGCTGTTCCAGCCGTTCCAGCGGTTGCACCGGGAGGCCGAGTTCCCGGGGCACGGGGTGGGGCTGGCGACGGTGCTGCGGGTGGTGCGGCGGCACGGCGGGGCGGTCGGCGCCGAGGGTTCGGTTGGCAACGGCGCCCGGTTCTGGTTTACAATGCCTGAACACCACCCGGGACCGCACCATGAGTGACGCTGGCATCCTCCTTGTGGAGGACAACGAAGACGATATCGCGCTGACGCTGCGGGCGTTCCGCAAGTCGAACATCGCCAACCCCGTCGTGGTCGCCCGCGACGGGGTCGAGGCGCTGGACTACCTGTTCGGGACCGGCGCGCACGCCGGCCGGGACGCGACCGCGGTGCCGGCGGTGATCCTCCTGGACCTGAAGCTCCCCCGTGTGGACGGGCTGGAGGTGCTGCGGCGGCTCCGCGGGGACCCGCGTACCCGGCTCGTCCGTACAATCATCCTGACCTCATCAAAGGAGGAGGTCGATGTGTCCCAGAGCTACGAGCTGGGCGCGTGCAGCTACATCCGCAAGCCGGTGGACTTTGACAAGTTCGTCCAGGCGGTGAGCACGCTCGGCGTGTACTGGTTGCTGCTCAACGAAACCCCACCCCGGTCCGTCGCCCCATGAAGAGCCCGTTACGCGTCCTGCTCGTCGAGGACAACCCGGACGACGAAGTGCTCGTGGCGCGCGAGCTCCGGCGGGGCGGACTGAGCGTTGCCACCGAGCGCGTGGAGACCCGGAGCGCCTACGCCGCCGCGCTGGGCCGCGGCGGGTGGGATGTCATCATCGCCGACTACGCGCTGCCCGCGTTCAGCGGTCTGGAGGCACTGGAACTGCTCCAGGCGCGCGGCGACGGGGTGCCGTTTTTGCTGGTGTCGGGCACCGTCGGTGAACAGATCGCGGTCGAGTCGCTCCACGCCGGGGCCGACGATTACCTGTTGAAACAAAACCTGATCCGGCTGGTGCCGGCCGTCACGCGGGCGATCCGCGAGGCGACCGAGCGGCGGCGCCGCCGGGCCGCCGAGCGGGCGCTGGAGGAGAACCGCGCGCGGCTTTCGCTCATCCACGACAGCGTGTCCGATCTGCTGCTCCTGCTGGTTCCGGGGGCGCAAGGGGAGTGGCGGTACGCGAGCGCCAACCGGGCGTTGGTGCGGACGCTGGCCGGGTGCGGGGTCGAAGTCGCGCCGGATCAACTGGTCGGGCGCGAGGCCGGGGACGTCGAAGCGAACCTGTTTCGGTTCGACGCGGCCACGGCGGAGTGGTTCGCGGGCCTCCGCGCCCGGGCGCTCGCGGCCGGCGCACCGGTCGCGGCCGAACGCGAGATCCGGCTCCCCGGCGGGGCGTTCGTGGGCGAGTTCACGTTCATCCCGACCGGCGGGGGGGGCGCAGGCGCGCACTTGCTGATCGACGGGCGCGACGTGACGGCCCAGCGGCGGGCCGAAGAGCGCGACGCCCGCGCCCGCGACCAGATGATCCGGTCGCAGCGGTTGGAGGCGCTGGGGACACTCGCGGGCGGGATCGCGCACGACTTCAACAACCTCCTGGCCGGCATCTTCGGCTTCGCCGAACTGGCCCAGACGGCGGACGACGTGGGGGCCGCGCGGGAGCACTGCGCGCAACTCGTGCGGGTGGCGGCGCGCGCCCGCGAACTGGTCGGCCAGGTGCTGGCCTTCGCCCGCCCGCAACCCGACGGCCGCGAGCCGGTCTCGCTGTCGGCCGTGGTGCGTGAGCTGCTGCCGCTGATGCGGGCGTCGTTCTCCAAGGGGATCGCGATCGAGGTGCGGTTGGCCGAGGCCGGGGCAATGGTGTCCGCCGACGGCGGGCAGCTCCATCAGGCGGTTCTGAACCTCTGTACGAACGCCGCCCAGGCGATGCCCCGCGGCGGGCGGCTGTCGGTTGGGGTCGAGGTGGTCCATCTGGCGGACCCGGTGTCCGCCGACTTGTGCCCGCTGTCCCCTGGCCCGCACGCGAAGTTGACCGTGTCCGACACCGGAACCGGCATGACGCAGGACACGCTGCGCCGCGCGTTCGAGCCGTTCTTCACGACCAAACCGGTGGGGCAGGGGACCGGGCTCGGGCTGTCGGTCGTGCACGGGATCGTGCGCGCCCACCACGGAGCAATCCGGGTCAACACGGAATCGGGAGCAGGTACCACATTTGAGGTGTACCTTCCGGTGGTGCCGTCCGGAGCCACGCCGCCGGAACCGGTGGCGGCGGCGCCGGGTCGCGGCGAGCGGGTGCTCGTGGTGGACGACGACCCCGCGCTTGCGGACATGACCGCGCAGATGCTCGTCCACCTCGGATACGCCTCGAGCACGTTTACGGACCCCGTCGAGGCCGGCGCGGCGTTCGCGGCCGACCCGGCCGCGTTCGCCGCGGTGCTCACCGACGATCGGATGCCCGGTCGGTCCGGGGTCGAGTTGGCACGCGGGCTCGTGGAGTACCGCCCGGATCTTCCGGTGGTGCTGACCGTCGCGGCACCGGACCGGGACGCGCTCGCAACGTTCCGGCGAGCGGTGCGGGCGGGGAGTGTGTTACCGAAGCCGTTCACCCGGGACCAACTCGCCGAGGCGCTGGACCGTGCCGTCCGCCGTGAACGCTGACGCCGATGCCGCGAAGCGTGTCCAGCTACGGCCCACGGCCCGGTGCCGGGTCCGCTGGTGGTGGCCTTCTTCGTCAGTGTGGCAGGGGGGGGAGCGTGGCGCTGCCCACGGTGGCAACGTTAACGGTGGCGTTCGGGTTAATTAAATCGCGCAGGCCGGTGGTCTCGCGTGGGAGCCGCTCGTTGTTCGTGCCGCCGGCGCCGAGCAGCGTATTGACGGTGAAGAGCGCGGGCACCTTGCAGGCTTCCAAACACTCAAGACAAAGCTGCGGTGCGGGCGTGAGCGCGCCACGCGGGTGGCCGCTCAGCGAAGGAACTTCGGGAGCCACAGGGAGAACTCATTCTGAGTGACGGTTGCGCTCCGGGGCTCGAAGTGGCATCTGAAGTCCCTGGTTCGTCGCCGAATCAGAACGCGAAATGGCCTTGATTTTTTTCTTGCACCCATCCGCCCCGTTGCTATGGTTGCACCTCGCGCTGATCTAAAGGGGGGCGGGGAAATGGCTTTTCGCGGATTCTGCATCATGTTGCTACTCTCGAGCTCGCTTGTCACGGGGTGCGGGACGATAGCGAACACGGTGATATCGCGGTCGGAAGAGCTGAAGGACCCTTTCGGCGGCGTGCATCGGGATCTGCACTGCATTCGGAAGGCGGCGAATGGCGAAGGGGGCTTGAAGGCGCATGATTCGCCGGAGCCCTATCCCAAGCTGGCTGTCATGCTGCTCTGTACTGTGGACCTGCCGTTCAGCCTCGTCGGCGATGTCGTGATGTGGCCCTATACGGTGGCATACAATTACGTCAATCAGCCGGTCCCGACCGTGCCTGTGGCAACTGCCGCCACGCCCGTTACGCTCTCCGCCCCACCGGTGTCGTCGGCGCCCTCTGCTCCGCCTGCAACGCTGCCGGCACTCGTGCCGGTTCCGTCTGCGGGGGTGGCGCCGGGCACGAACAAGCTGAGTAAGGGACCTTGATTTGGGTCCGTCGATTGGTTCGTGTCAGAGTTGTCACCGCGGAACGCAACTCCCAACTCGAACAGCCGTTTCCGCCGCTGTTCCACTCGACGGCTGTGGCGTTCGCGCTGCCGGGTAGCGTATCGGTCTGTGCCATCGGTGCGCGGTCGCGTTCCCTGTGTTCCTGATGCAAGGCACGCAAGGCCTCGGGCCACGCGTGCAATCACACAGGTCTTTCGCTCGGGCCGTTCGTGTCCACCGCCTCGGGCACACGCACCATGTCTGTGTCGATGGCCTGTAATGGGCCGGCTCGGGTGCCGCGTGGGGCCGGCCTGCCCTCCCAACCCCACGCGGCGCCGATGGATGCAACCCCCGGTCTGCGCCCGTCGATCGAGCTCCGAGACCGGCACCCCCGGCAAATCCTGCCCTAATCAAGACTTGGCTTTCGATGCCACAACCCATTCGGCCTCGAACGGTATTCTCGGGGCCGGTTGCGGCTCGTTCGAGGGTTAGGTCACACCCGCTCGCCGCGCAGAGGGCGGGCCGGTGAACTCTACTGACGCCGACCTCAACGGAATGCTCGCGGTACCCGCCCGATACCTGGACCGCGGGCTGGAACCGGGCCGCCGACGCCGAAGAGTTCTATTTCATCCAGACTACGTCCGCCGCGCAGTGCCGATGGCGGAGCGGCTCCCGAACCGCAAATGACCGGTCACCGAAACCAACAACTTCTGAACAATGGGGCACATGAACCTCAGTTACAACACGAGCTACCCGGGGATCGACGACCTGCGCGAGGGCGCGCGGCGGCGGACACCGCGGTTCGCGTTCGAGTACCTCGACGGCGGGTGCAACGAGGACGTGAACCTGCTGAAGAACACGGACGACCTCCGCCAGGTCGAGCTGAAGCCCTTTTACCTGACCCCGCACCAGCCCCCGGTCCTGAAGACCGAACTGTTCGGCCACGAGTACGACGCCCCGTTCGGGATCGCCCCCATCGGCCTCCAAGGGCTGATCTGGCCGGGCGCCCCGGAGATCCTGGCGCGGGCCGCGGCCGAGCACAACGTCCCGTTCATCCTCAGCACCGTTAGCACCGCGAGTATTGAAAAAATCGGGGAGATCACCGGCGGAAAATTCTGGTACCAGCTCTACCACCCGGCGGACAACGCGATCCGCGACGACATCCTGAACCGGGCCGAGGCCGCCGGGTGCAAGACGTTGGTCCTGCTGTGCGACGTGCCGACGTTCGGCTACCGCCCGCGGGACATCCGCAACGGGCTGGCCATGCCCCCGCGCATGACGCTTCGCAACGTTCTTCAAATCTGCGGGAAGCCGAACTGGGCGGTGCGGACGCTGCTGAACGGCACGCCGCATTTCGCCACGATGAAGAAGTACATGCCCAAGGGGCTGAATATGAAGCAGCTCGGGGCGTACATGAACGCGACGTTCTCGGGGCGTTTAAACGAGGAGAAGATCGCGCCGATCCGCGACCGCTGGAAGGGCCACGTCGTGCTCAAAGGGGTGGCGAGCGAGGAGGACACCGAGCGCGCGATCCGGCTCGGCCTCGACGGGATCATTGTGTCCAACCACGGCGGGCGGCAGGTGGACGCGGGCGAGTCGACGGTCCGGTCGCTCTTGTCGGTCGCGGCGAAGTACCGGGGCAAGATCCGGCTGATGGTCGACAGCGGTCTAAGAACCGGGCCGGACATCGCCCGCGCGCTGGCGTGCGACGCCGAATTCACGTTCCTGGGGCGCACGTTCATGTACGCGGTCGCCGCCCTCGGCCGGGAGGGCGGTCAGCACGCGATCGCCATGCTCAAGGTGCAACTGAAACAGGTGATGGACCAACTGTGCTGCCACCGGGTCTCGGACCTGAGCAAGCACCTGTTGCGGAAGCCCGGATAGATTCCGTTGGCGTCTTGTGGGGATTGTGGGTAGCAACCCGTACCCGCTCCAAGAGGCCAGCCGGTGCGCGGTCCGGGTCGGGCCGCGCACCGGCTGGCCATTTGTCGCTTTGATGTTGGATTATTTCAGCCTTAACGCAACGCTGCCTACCGGCGCCCTCGCGCCGGAACTGACCCAGAACCGCAAGAATGCCCCTCAACCGCTGCCGGAAGCACGTGTTGCGTCGCTTCGCAAGTTTGTCGTGGCGAACCAGCGAAACGTGCCCTTGGGCTGAGGCGGCCGAGTTCGGAGGCTTTCACGTTTCCCGGATGGGCACCTCTTGAATGCCGTTTGCGCCGGTGCGGATGGGAAACAGGTCCTGGGCTCGGTACTCGGACCTTCGGCTTGGCCTGTGCGTGTCGCTTCAATCCGCGGCAGATTGCCTCGCTACCGATCACAGTTGGGTGGAAGCCAAGACGCCTGTCATCCGAGAAGATGTTTAGGTCAAGCGCGCGTAACGCCAAATCGAATTTTAAAACAATTGTTTTTATTGGTGCATATTTAATTTATCTTGATGGATACTGTTTGTGCTGTCGTAGCGCACTCTTGTCGGGGAAATGCCTCGGTTTGTAGACTTCTCTCACATCCTCTAGCTGCCGCCAAATGTGTAGTCGCCCTATTCCTCCCTTTCTATCGAGCGTCTAGATGGCCACCAGCCCGTTCCGCGCCGTGTTCCGAGCCGAAGAGTTAGAATCGCGTTTCACCCCTGTGCTGGCGAACACAAGTTTGGCCCCGTTGGTCGCCGCCGGGACCGGTTACGACGGCGTCGTGCTGATCACCACCACGTTCGGCGCGAACACCTTCACCGGCACCGGTTTCCTGCTGCCTGACGGTCGCCACGTCCTGACCGCGGCGCACAACTTCACCAACCCGGGCACAGGGACGGTCGGGATTACCGCCGCCGCGCGCGTCTCGTTCGACATGCCGACCGCCGGACGGATTGACATCGACGTGCCGGTGAACGGCGTCACCGTTCACCCCGGTTACACCGGCGGCAACGAGAACGATTTGGCGGTGGTGACCCTGCCGGTGCTCGCGCCGTCGGGACCGACCGGAACGCTCGGCGCCGAACGTTACGCGATTTACCGCGGTTCGGACGAGGTCGGGCAGGTGGTCACAATCGTCGGATACGGCACGATCGGAACCGGCACCACCGGTCAGCAGACGAACGAGGACCTGACCAAGCGGATGACCCGGAACCGCTACGAAACGTTGGGCGACCGGATCAACTACGGTGGCACGCAGGCGCTGATCTACGACTTCGACAACGGCACCGCCGCCAACGACGCGCTCGGGCGCATCCTCGGTATCAACGATCTTGGGCTTCCGGACGAAGGCACCGCCGGCCAAGGCGACTCGGGTGGGCCGGTGTTCGTGACCGTCAACGGGCAACTGTTCGTCGCCGGGACAACGACGAGCGGTCCCGGGGTCGGGAACCCGGACAACCCGGCCCGGTTGAACCCGGCCGTCGAGGCCGGGTTCGGGACGCTGTCGCATGACACGCGACTGTCGTTCCATCAGGCCTGGATCGATACCAATTCGGCATCCCCAGCGGCCCAAGTGCTGGACTTGCGATTCCAGGTCGCAGGACGGGACGCGGTGGCCGACCAGATCCTGGTGCGTGTCGTCGGGGCCAACCTCGAACTGCTGGTCAACAACCAAGTTTATCAGACCGTTCCGGTGGCCGGCGTCACGTCGCTGACGCTTGTCGGTGCCGGGACCGGCACGCCGTTCGAGACCACCGCGACGATCGACGTGTCGGTCCCGACCGGACTCGCCGTGACGTACCAGCGCATCCTCACTGCCACCGACAACCGGAGCGGCGGCGGCACGTCGAGCCCCCCGGCCGGCGCCGGCGCCTTGCCGGGGGCACTTCCTGGGGGGAGTGCGGGGGTGCCGCGGACCAGTTTGCCAGTCAACTTGGAGTCGTTCCCGAACGCCCTCAGCCCGACGGACTTGGTCGCGGTGGGCGCGGGAGCGGGAGCAGACCCCCGAGTCGTGGTGCTCAACGCAACCACCGGAGCGGTCTCGCGGGACATCGTCGCGTTCGGTCCGACGTTCCGCGGCGGGGTGCAGACCGCGGTCGGGGACCTGAACGGAGATTTCGTTGACGACATCGTCGTCGCCGCCGGGGTCGGTGGCAACGGGCACATCAAGGTGTTCGACGGGGTGACCGGGGCCGAGATTCGGAGCTTCTTGGCGTTCCCCGGGTTCAACGGGGCGGTCGCGGTGGCGTCTGGAGACGTGAACGGAGACGGGGTCGACGACATCGTGGCGGCTGCCGGTTCGGGCGCCGCCCCGCACGTGAAAGTATTCGACGGGGCCACCGGTGCGCTGCTTCGGAGTTTCTTCGCGTTTGGGACCGGGTTCTTGGGCGGCGTGAGCGTAGCGGCCGGGGATGTGAACAACGACGGATTCGCGGATGTTATCACCGGTGCCGGGGCCGGGGGGAACGGTCACGTCAAGGTGTTCGACGGGGCGACCGGGGCCGAAATCCGCTCGTTCCTCGCTTACAGCGGGTACACAGGGGGCGTGTTCGTGGCCGCCGGGGACGTGGACGGCGACGGCCAACTCGACGTCGTGACCGGGAGCGCGGTCGGCGGGCACATCAAGGCGTTCAGTGGCGGGGCTCGTACCGAGCGGCTCAGCTTCCTTGCCGGGTCTGGGGCGGGTGGAACCCGGGTCGCGGTCTCCGACGCCGACGGCGACGGGCTGTCCGACATCGTTACCGGCACCGGGATCGGGGAGAGCCCCACCGTTCAGGTGTTCGAAGGCGAAAACGGGGGGCTCATCAAGAAACTCTCGGCGTTCTCGGCCGGGTTCTTGGGCGGTGTTTACGTCGGTGGGCGCGGGTGAGCCGCGACGGGAATCTGTGTACGAGCCGGACGTAACAGCCGGGAGCGTTGGGGGGGGGGCGAACAACAGCACCGCCCCATCCGCCCCCGGCTGTGTTTTTCCGCAATTTCGGCCCGATCAGAAAATTGCGGAAAGTGCAGTTCGAGGGATTCAACGAACAACCCCCTGGCTTGCCAGGGGGTTGAGGACCACTGCAGCCGGAAGCAGGCAGGGCACTCGGTTACAAATAGTCCCGGACGTGAAAAAGCCCCGGAGTGCCGGGGCCTTTCGCATTTCAGGTGAGACCAGCCGGACTACTTTGAGCCTGCGCGCGGGTGTCAGCCGGCGGTTTCAGGTGCCGCGCCGGGTTCGGAGTCATCGCGGCGGGTACTTCGCAACCACGGGTATGTTTCCGAAGTGTTCCTTTCGGCGTTTCGTCTTGCGCCGGATGACGCACAACACACGCCGGCGGGCGCATTCCCCGGCGTACGTCTCGAACTGATCCCGGATCTCATCCCGTCGCCGCCGCTCACTTGGCTTGAGGTAGAACGTGAGCTGGTTCTTGTGCCACTTGGGCTTCTTCACGTTCGTTCCCGGCGGACCGGCACGCTGAACCAGACGACGGAATCGCTTGAGTGCGTCTGCTATCGACTCACCATCACGAACTATTACATTTACGCTCACGTCTGTGCGTCTTGACGGCTGACGCCATGCCGGTTGAAAGAGCCTCCGGTGGCCGAACTTACAGCTCACCTGCACCGCCCTCATCGGATGAGCGATGCGTCCCGAATCAGCCGGCGGTTTCAGGTGCCGCACCGGCTTCGGCGTGCCTTCACTCCGCGACCTCGACGCGGGCAAGCCGGCCCGCCTCGAACCACGCCGCCAAGTACGGGGACGCGAACTCGGCGTACCCGGACTCCGCCACCCGCGGTCGGAAGCCCAGCCGGGCCAACTCGGCGGCCAACTCGCCCTCGTCCCACTCCGCCAGCGGGCGGCCGAGCAGCACCGCGTCGGCCCGCCGCACCTCAGCCCCGCACAGCCTCGACCGGGGCAGCGGCTCTGCCCCGCAGCGGTCGAAGACGAGCCGCACCCCGTCGTAGACGAGCGAGTCGTTCAGGTTGCCATCGCCCCAGGCGTTCCAGTCCAGCGGCGGGCCGAGGGCTGCCTTGGCCGCTCCCGGCCGCGCCCCGAACCGCAGCGGCCCGACCCCGATGCCCGGCTCGACGATCACTCCCGCCAGGTCCAGCCGCGGCACGCCTTCTCCGGCGGGTGCTCGCCCGTCGGGGTGGCCGCCCCACGGTCGGAACGCCACCCGCCCGGCAATCGCCTCCAGCCACCGGGCGATAGGCGGTGCCAACAGGCAGGGCAGGACCAGTAGCACGAAGTTGGTGAGGACAACAAGTACGACCATCAGTATGTCGCTGGCCGTCACGCCGAGCCCTCTTTTGCCGAATATACAGATCACCTGCACCGCCATGATACAGTGAGCATCACAACGGTGGCCGATGGCGGTGTCAGGTGCAGCGCCGGGTTCGGCTCGCTGCCCCCGCTCAGAAGGTGACGTACACCCCGAGCTGGGCGGCCGTACACGCGGCCAGCAGTTCTTGGAACGACCGCACCTCCTCGGCCGTAACCCCGGCGAGCGCCGTGAGCGACGCGCGGACCATCTCGGGCGACTGGAAGTACGCCCCAAGCCGACCCGGATCGAGGAGCCGGTCGCCGGCTCCGAACGGGGCGCCGAGTAGCGGCCGCAATTGATCGTCTGTCAGTACCTCGCTCAACCCGAGCCACGCCGGCCCAATCCCGTGCTCCTCCCGAACACGGTAGTAGCGCGTAAGGGCGAAGTCAGCCAACTCCTGTACGTCGCCGCCCTCCAGAAGCCCCCGCCAGTCGGCCGGGAGCGGGTCGCCATTGTACGGGTCGGTGAGCCGCTCCCGCTCTTGGTCGATGAACTCGGCAAGTTCGGCACCGTCGTCGGCGTCCAGCGCGGCCAGCAGGATCGGGGCGAGGTCGTCGTCAAAAGCGTTCCAGTCGAATGCGAACGCTTTGTGCGACATCGACACGCGGCGCCCTCTGGTTTGCCGAACCAGTGTTTGGTGTGCGAGGCTTCGCCCAAGAACACGGGGCCAATTCGCCCCGCGCAACACACGCCCGGGACTGAACTCGGTGCTTCATCGGGACAACTCGAACGCGAGTAGACCAGCGCGCAGCTGTGGCGCCAAGAGGCAACCTGACACCGCAGCTACCTCGACCGCCAGCACTCCAGGCCTGAGGAGATGCGAGCGGCCCGGGGCACCATCACGGGGATTTCTAGGGACTCAAGGGAACACATGGGCACTAAACGGGCGCAATGCAAAACGGGCTGATAAAACGACGCAACCCCCTGGTTTTCCAGGGGGTTGCAAGGATTCACAGGGTTTCTATCTCAGAGGCCTCGCCCGGATTTGAACCGGGGAATGACGGTTTTGCAAACCGTTGCCTTACCACTTGGCTACGAGGCCGACGACAACTCACTCAGCAAATGTTATCGGTCGCCGTGTGAAGCGTCAATTGCACCTTTTTCATCGGACCGCAGCGGCACGGGACTTGAGGCGATTTCCGAGTTCATTCATCCGCCGTTTGCACTCGTCACGGGCTGTTACAAAACCCGACGCGGTCGCATTTCCCTGGCGAAGATAGTTTAGCACAACGGCTTCCGCGTCCATGAAGCCCGCACACCCCTCGGCGGTGAGAGCGGCCAACTCGGGTGGAATTGTGGTGATCCCGTTCCGGTCGCCGTGCAGTAAGTCCCCGGGGGCGATCCACACGCCGCCGACCCGCACCGGCACTTCCAGTTCCACGATCTGCGTGTACCCGTGCGACGGCATCGTGCCCGCCGTGAAGCACGGGAACTTCAGCGGCTCGACCTGATCGAGGTCACGCCCGCAGCCGCTCGTCACGAGTCCCACGCACCCGAACGCCTGATAGGTGGTACACATGATCTCGCCGAACGTGGCCGCGACGGGCGGGTCGTCGAGGTCCTGGAACACGACGACTTTCGGTCCGCTCAGGGCCGCGATCCGCTCGACCTGTGCGCCTAACCCCATGTACGTGTCGCCGCCCCGCGGCGGGGCGCCCGCACGGAACGTCGCTGTGGTCGCGAAGCCCACCATCGGCGGCAGCGACGGGTAACACGCCTTGATCCGGGCGTCTGTGTAGCCCACGATCCGTGACCGACATTCGAACAGCTCTAACACGTTGCACACGGTCGGCGTGTCGTACTTCCGCAAGGCTTCGAGAACGGATTCCGGGACTTCGGCCGGCATGATGAACGTTCCTTCTGCGGCGACGCGGTGACAGTTCCCGGTGTTTTATATTGCGACCACACGGTTCCCGGATTATCCTTCGGGAAAGAACCGGAGCGCCACGCGCTCTTCCCACCTGCTTGTGTCCCACCCCTTACCCCACTCCCAGGGGCTGTCGCCATGTTGTCTATTCCCTTCGGGCGCACGCGCTTCTGCGACGGCGTCTCCCGCCGCAACTTCCTGAAAGTCGGTGCTCTTTCGTTCGGCGCGATGAACCTGACCCTCGCGGACGTTTTCCGCGCCGAGGCCGCCGCAAAGCAGCACGATCCGTTCGCCCGCACGCGGCATAAGGCCGTCATCAACATTTTCCTGGGCGGCGGGCCGCCTCACCAGGACATGTGGGACATCAAGACCGAGGCCCCGGCCGAGATCCGCGGCGAGTTCAAGCCGATCGGGACCAACGTGACCGGCATCCAGATCGGCGAAACGTTCCCCCGGATCGCGAAGATGGCGGACAAGTTCGCGTTCATCCGCTCCGTCGTCGGGGCCCGCGGCGGCCACGACGCTTACCAGTGCACCACCGGGTGGCCGCAACAGTCGCTGGCGGCGATGGGCGGGCGCCCGAGTCTGGGGAGCATGGTGACGAAGCTGCAAGGGAACGTTGACCCCAGCGTGCCGCCGTTCATCGGGCTGGCCGAAAGGACCCAGCACGTGCCCTGGAGCGACGCGGGCCAGACCGGGTTCCTGGGGAGCACGTTCGGGCCGTTCAAGCCGAGCGGCCCGGACATGGTGAACATGACGGTCAACGCCGCCAACCGGGACAACCTTCCGGACCGTAAGAAGCTCCTCGGCTGCTTCGACGACATGAAACGTGCCGCGGACTACGCCGGCGCCCTGAAGGGCGCGGACGCCGCGACCGAGCGCGCGTTCGACGTGCTCACGTCGAGCAAACTCGTGGAGGCGCTCGACCTGTCGAAGGAGAGCCCGAAGGTCCGCGCGCGGTACGGCGACGGCAAACCCTACAAGTACCAGTACGACGGCGCGCCGACCGCCAACGAGCACCTGCTCCTGGCGCGGCGCCTGGTCGAAGCCGGGGCGCGGGTGGTCACACTCAGCTACGGTCGGTGGGATAGCCACGGTCAGAACTTCGACCTCGTCCGCGACCACGGCGGGAAGCTCGACCAGTGCCTCTCGGCGCTGGTCGAAGATCTCGACGCGCGGGGGATGCTGGACGACGTGACGGTCGTCGCGTGGGGCGAGTTCGGCCGCACCCCGGCCGTCAACAAAGACGCGGGCCGCGACCACTGGCCGCAGGTGAGCTGCGCGATCCTCGCCGGGGGCGGAATGAGAACCGGTCAGGTGATCGGCAGCACGGACCGCACCGGTGGCACCGCGAAGGACCGCCCCGTCGGGTTCGGCGACATCTTCGCGACCCTCTACCACAACCTCGGGCTCAACTCCGAGACGACGACCGTCTTGGACCCGACGGGCCGCCCGCAGCACCTCGCCGAAGGCAAGGCGCTACCCGAACTCGTGTGACCTGCCCGCGATCCTCCGCGACTGGTGCCGCCGGGGCACCGGCCGCGGGCGCCCGCCGGGTTTGAAACGACCGGCGCGGCGCCCGGTCAGCCGTTCCGTTTCTTCTTGTTCTTCTTTTTCTCGGCTTTCTTCTTGCGCTGCCGCTCGTTGAACCGCTGCTTCGCGTTCATCCCGCTGCGCGACGTGTGCCGAGCCGAGAGCCGCCGGGGGCGGGACGGTTCGGGGCCGAGGCCGAGTTCGTATTTCACGAGCGCGGCGTCCCCGGCAATGGTCTCATCGACGTTGTTTGTTGCGAACGCTCTCTCGATGGCGGGCCACGCCTCGGTCGCGCTGAGGTCCAGCAGGTCTGCGATGACGAACCCGTTAAATGCAGCACTGTTCTCGGCCGCGGCGTCCAGTAGCGTCATCAGGCAACCGACGACCTCCGTGCGCGCCTCCGGGTACCGCTTCGCCACCTCGGTGAGCGCGCTCGAAAGGGAGCACAATGCGTCCTCCTGGCGCCCGTGCTGGCTCAGCCGCGCGACGAGCTGGGGGACCGCCGCCGGGCCGATTTGCCCCAGAACGAACGGGACTTCAGCGGCCACCCAGTCGTCCCAGTCGTCGCCCCCTTGCGCGTCGATCAGGTCGAGTAGGGGCTCAACCGCTTCTGCCGCCCGCAACTGGCCGAGTGCGCGCCACGCATGCACCTGGGCGTACACCTCGGGAGCGTCCCCGCCGCTCGCGAGTAACTCACGGTCCTTCAGCAACCGGAGGAGCTGCGGGACGTGGGACGTGTCGAAGCCGAGGGCCGGATAGTCGCTCGCGGTCTGCAACGTCCCCGGGTCGCCCAACTTCAGCAGGCCGCTGACGGGTGGGGTGTAGTCGTTCACAGTGTTCTCGCTGGTTATGAGACGAACCCGCATTGCGTCCGTCGCCGGCATGCCGGCCGGGCCGCGCCGGTGATCGCATCCAGTATCCTACGCGCCGATACCGACCGCACGGGAGTGAGTGATGGCAGCACACGTGTTCCGCACCCGCTTGGCTGGTGCTCTCGGGGCGGCGCTAGTGACGGCACTCGTGTCGGCCTTCGCACGCGAGTCCCAACCGGCCGGAACCGCTGGGGCGCCGGCGGAACCGAAGTTAGCCGATTACACCGCGATTCGTTCGCTGATCGCGAAACATTGTTTGAACTGTCACTCCGCGAAGGACAAGAAAGGGAGCCTCGACCTCGAGCGCTTCGCGACCGTCGACGACATCCGCAAGGACGCGAAGGTGTGGCAAGGGGTCATCGAGCAGGTCGAGGCGGGCGAGATGCCGCCGAAGGAGAAACCGCAACTCACCGACGCCGAGAAGAAGCAACTGCTCGGGTGGGTGCGCGGGTTCCTTGACGCGGAGGCGAAGGCCCGCACCGGCGACCCCGGGTACGTCCCGCTCCGGCGGCTGAGCAACGCGGAGTACAACTACACCGCCCGCGACCTGACCGGCGTGGACCTCCAACCCGCCCGCGAGTTCCCGGCAGATGGCGCCGCGGGCGAGGGGTTCACCAACGCCGCGGAGGCGCTCACCGACGTCTCGCCGGCGCTGCTCACCAAGTACCTGAACGCGTCGAAGGACATCGCCGAGCACCTCGTGCTGCTGCCCGACGGGTTCCGGTTCTCCCCCGCCAAGACCCGCCGCGACTGGACCGACGAGGGGACCGCCGAACTGCGCAAGATCTACGCGGACCTGGCGCCTGCCGACGGCAAACTGCCGGTGCAGCCCTATCTGCTCGCAACGGTTCGAAATCGCGACGCGCTCGGCGCGGGGAAATTCGAGGAGGTCGGCGCCAAAGAGAAGTTGAACGCGAAGTACCTGCGCGTTCTCTGGTCGGCGCTCACCGACAAAGCGTCCTCTCAGCCGCTCGACGCGATCCGGACGCGGTGGCGTGTGGCAACCGAAGCGGAAGTGCCCGCTCTCGCCGCTGAGGTAGCGGCGTGGCAGTCTGCTCTCTGGCGCACGGTGAAAGTCGGGAACTACATCCAGGCGAGTTGGGGCGCGCCGGACGGGAGCAGCTATACGGAGAGTTCGACCCGTCAAGTGCCGGTCGATCCGCCGGCCCTCTCGACAGTGCCGCTCCGTGTCGCCGTGAAACCGGCCCCGGGTCAATCGGAGGTCACACTCCACCTGACCTCAACCGAGGACGGCCCCGGTGGGCCGGTCGCGTGGTCGCGACCGCGGTTCGAGGCACCCGGGAAGCAACCGCTCCTCCTCCGCGACTACGCCACCTTCGGTGCCGCGTTCGAAATCGATTACCCCTCCGTGTTCGCGGCCAGCGCGAAGTACCTGGCTGCGGCGGCCGAACTGGCCCGCGACACGAAGGTGTCGCCCGACGACCTCGCCAAACGCGAGGCCCTCGATCCCGCGTTCCTCAAGCAGTGGGTGCAGGTGCTGCAACTACCGTCACCCCGAACGGGCGAAGCAACGCGGCCGGCGCTCGCGCTCACGCCACTCGACGACAAGACCGGCCCCACACCGGAACGCCCCGCCATCAGCGGTTGGAAGAAGAGGGGCGCCGACCTACCGATCGTGATCGCGAATGCGGCGGATAAGGCCGAGCAGATTCCGGGGCGCGTCTCGGCGCGGACGGTCGCCGTTCACCCGACCCCGCAGGAGTTCGTGGCGGTTGCGTGGAACAGTCCGATCAGCGGGAACGTGACGATTCGCGCCCGCGTCGCTCACGCGCACCCGGCGTGCGGGAACGGCGTGAGCTGGTGGCTCGACCACAACCGCGGCGCGGGGGCCACGCGACTGGGTGAAGGGAACGTTGACCTCGGTCAGGAGGCCAAACCTCCCGCGTTGACCGCAAAAGTCGAGCAGGGCGATGTTGTGGTTCTTGCGGTCGATCCCCGGAACGCCGAACACACCTGCGACATGACGGAGGTGTGGCTCACGATCACGGAGTCGGAGAAACCGCATCGCGTGTGGGATCTGGCTGCGGACGTAGCCGCGAGCGTTCAGTCGGGCAACCCGCACACCGACAAGCACGGCAACGCCGGCACCTGGAGCTTCGTGCGCGGACCCGCAAAGAAGGCCGGCGCCACCGCGCCGATCATCCCGGCCGACTCGGTACTCGGGCGCTGGAAAGCGATCGTAACAACGCCCTCGCGTAAGACCGACGCCGACGCGCTCGCGCGAGAAGCGGCAAAGCTGCTCAGCGGCCCGCGACCGACCGAGGAGAAGAGTCCGGATCGCGTACTCTACGACCGGCTCGTGAGCCCCGACGGCGCCCTGTTCGTTGGCGTGGATGTGGCGGAACTGGCACGGCCGCGCCGGAAGGGAACCGCGTTCGGGCTACCACTGGCACGCTTCACCGACGACCGGATCGTCGCGAAAGCCGGTGAGGCGATCGAGATCCGGCTACCGGCCGCGCTGCTGGTCGGCCGCGAGTTCGTCGTTGACGCGAAGCTCGAAACCGGTGCCGCCGAACGGCTCGTCCGGGTCCACGCCGGGGCCGCACGTCCGGGGCCGCACGCGCGGCGGGAAGGCCCACTGCTCGGCTCACCGAACGGGCCGGCGTACAAGAAACTCGTTGACGGCCACGCCGCGTTTCGCGAGGTGTTCCCGCTGTACCTGTGCTTCCCGCAGGTGGTGCCGACGGACGAGGTCGTCACGCTGAAGATGTTCCACCGCGAGGACGAACCGCTCGCCCGGCTGTTCCTCACGGACGATCAGACGCGCCGCCTCGATCGGATGTGGGCGGCGCAGCGGTTCGTGAGCCGCCAGCCGGTCGCGGAGCACGATTACCTGCCCCAGTTCATGGGGTACACCACCCAGGACACGCCAAAGGCGCTCCAGCAGTTCTTCATCGACCGCAAGCCGCTGTTCAAGCGACACGCCGACGAGTTCTTGGCGGAAGAGGCGGCCGCCGCCCCGAAGCAACTGGATGCGCTTTTGGAGTTCGCAGCGCGTGCGTACCGGCGGCCACTCGAAGAGAAGGAGAAAGCCGAGCTGCTAGCGCTGTATCGGACGATCCGCGACAAGGGGGCGGGCCACGAAGAGGCGCTCCGCGGGGTAGTGTCGCGGGTGCTGGTTGCGCCCGCGTTCCTGTTCCGCATCGAGCAGGCGCCGAAGGGCAAAGAGCCGGCCGCCGTCAGCGACTGGGAACTCGCCACCCGGCTCAGCTACTTCCTGTGGGCGTCTCAGCCCGATGCCGAACTTCGTCGCCTCGCGGCCCAAAGCCGGTTGCGCGATCCCAAGGTACTGGCGAACCAAGTGCGACGAATGCTTGAGGACGCCCGCACCCGCGCATTGGCGATCGAGTTCGGCACGCAGTGGCTCCACGTCCGCGGGTTCGACGAACATAACGAAAAGAACGAGAAGCTGTTCCCAACCTTCACGCCCGAGTTGCGGGCGGCGATGTACGAAGAGTCGATTCTGTTCTTCCTCGACCTCTTCCAGAATCACCGCACGGTCGCGTCGGTACTCGATGCGGATCACACCTATTTGAACGAACCGCTGGCGAAGCACTACGGCGTCCCCGGCGTGACGGGTCCGCAGTGGCGCAAGGTGGACGGCGTACGGAAGTACGGCCGGGGCGGCGTGCTGGGGCTCGCCAGCGTACAGACGAGGGAATCCGGGGCGTCGCGCACCAGCCCGGTGCTGCGCGGTAACTGGGTGGTCGAGACCCTGCTGGGTGAAAAGCTCCCGCGCCCGCCCGCCAACGTCCCGCAACTGCCGGAGGTCGAAGGTGCGAACAAGCTGTCGGTGCGGCAACTCGTTGAGGCGCATGCGAAGGCGCCCGAGTGCGCGGTGTGCCACGTCCGGATCGACCCGTTCGGGTTCGCGTTCGAGGGGTACGACCCCATCGGCCGGCTGCGCGACAAGGACCTCGGCGGGTTACCGATCGACACCCGGGCGAAGCTAAAGGACGGCACCGAGTTCGAAGGCATCGACGGGTTACGGAGCTACCTGCTCGCGAAGAAAAAAGATGTGGTCGTGCGACTGTTTTGCAAGCGGCTACTCGGGTACGCTTTAGGCCGCTCCGTGACGCTGTCCGATACGGCACTGATCGACGAGATGGTTCTTGCGCTGACCAAGAACGACGGCCGGGTGACGGCGGCCGTACAGGTGATCGTTCAGAGCCCGCAGTTCCGGATGGTGCGCGGCAGCGAGTTCGGAGAATGAGCCACGGATCCGATTGAAGGGTAACGGTACTCTGTAGCCGGCCTCACAGAGGCCGGTGCGACACCACCCGTGTACCACCGGCCTCACAGAGGCCGGCTACAGAGTACCGCGGAGATACGAATCCTTCGGATTCGGTACGAGCACGGGTCGCGTTACCGCTGTACCGAGTTACTCGGGCCGATCTTCATGCGCCACGGCAATGCCGAACTCTAACCCCACCGCGAATAGCCCCTCCCAAACGCCCGGACGAGGAACCGATTCAATGACCACCCCCGAAAAGACGCACCCCCTCTCACGCCGCACCTTCCTGCGCGGCGTCGGGGTGTCGATGGCGCTACCGTGGCTGGAGTCGGTACCGGTCTGGGGCGACGACAAGCCGAGGAACTCGGCGTCCGAGGCGCCGGTGCGGTTCGCCGCACTGTTCTCTGGCAACGGGTTCCACTCGAAGGAGTGGTGGGCCAGGGGCGAAGGCAAGGGGATGGAACTGGGGAAGGTGCTCGACCCGCTCAAGCCCCACCGCGAAAAGCTGCTCTTCCTCCGCGGGCTCTACAACCAGGAAGCCCTAATTGGCGGCATTCACAGTTGCCAGACGGGCAACCTGTTGACGGGCGCGCACCTCGCGCCCGACGGCGAGATCCGGTCCGGGATCAGTTGCGACCAGGTGATTGCCGAGAAGACTAAGGGCGCGACGAAGGTGCCGAGCCTGGTGCTGGGCACCGAGCCGTCGATCGCGGCGATCCACAAGAACTACTCGATGATTTACAGCTCCCACATTTCGTGGAGCTCGGCCACCACGCCGACCCCGCTGGAGCTGTACCCGGCGCTGGCGTTCGATCGGCTGTTTCGGGACGAGGTCGGCAAGGCCGACAAGAGCGTGCTCGACGCCGTGCGCGAGGACGCGACCAGCTACAAGAACAAGGTGAGCACCGCGGACCGCCGGCGGCTGGACGAGTACCTGTCGTCCGTGCGCGAGGTGGAGCAGCGGATCGAGCAAGCGGGTAAAGGCGGGCGGCTCCAGGGCTGGCGCCCCACGCTCGACAAGCCGGACATGAAGCGCCCGCCCGACGGCATCCCCCAAGACATCGACCAGCACATGCGGCTCATGTGCGACATCCTGGTGCTGGCGTTCCGGACCGACACCACCCGCGTCTGCACCCTGAAACTGAACAACGACCACTCGTCGCTGCGGTTCCCGCACCTGAAGGTGGATTACATGATCCACCACCTCCTGTCGCACACCGACGGCGCCGACTGGCTCAAGGTCAACCAGTTCTTCACCGAACAGGTCGCCTACATCGCCGGGAAGCTCGACGCGGTTCAGGAGGGCGAGCGGACGCTCCTCGATAACAGCATGATCCTGTTCTGCTCGAGCATGATGACGGGCAACCACAACAACGACCAGTTGCCGGTGGTAATGGTCGGCCGCGGGGGCGGGCGCATCAAGACGGGCCGCGTCCTCGACTACCTCGGGAAGCCGAACCGGAAGATGTGCAGCTTGTACCTCGCGCTGATGGAGAAAGCGGGCGTGCGACTGAACGAGTTCGGCGACTCAAAGGCTCCACTCGCAGAAATCTGAATTCGTCGCACGCAGGGACTTTGGCCGCCCGCTCTCTTGGGCCGCACCGTGCCAGGGGGGAGCGCGCGTTCCCCCCCTGGCACGGTGCGCAGGGCGAACGAGAAGCGTCATTTCCCTTTCAGCGCGTCGAGCCCCGCGCCGAAGCGGACTGCCTTGCCCTTGAGCTTAAACTTCACCTTCAGTTGCTCGCCGCCCTCAATGCCGAAGGTCACTGTGTCTTTACCAGCAGGGCTGCCGCCGAACGCGTCCTTGAGCAGCGCCTTGAGTTCGTCGGGCTTGGCGTCCGGCTGTGCGAGCGGGGCCAGCTTCGCCACCGCCGCGTCCACCGACGCCACCGCGACCGGTACCGGTTGCGCCTTCAGGCCCTTCTTGATCAGCTCGCCCTCCGGTTCGATGCTGATCGCGAGTGCGGTGTCCGAGGTGGCCAGCCAGAACACCTTGGTGCCGAAGATCTTCTCGAAATTGTCGTCCGCCTGCTGGAGCTCGATCCGGTGGAGGTTGAACGCGCCGATCTTCTCGACATCGAGCTTGATCTCGACGAACGCGCCGATGAGGTCGCCGTAGTCCCCCACGAACTTCTTGACGAACTTCTCGAACTCCTTGCCGTCCTTCGCGGCCAGCGCCGTGATGAGCTGCACGTGGCCCTTCGCGTTCGGGCCGACCAGCGACGCCGCCACGTCCAGTTCGCCGGACTTGATCGTCGGGCTGACGGCCGCGATCAGCGACTTCAGCACCGCCTGCTGGTCGTCCGGCGCCTTCTTGAGCGCCTCGGCGAACAGCTCGTCGACGGCCGCGGAGAACTCCTTCTTGATGCCGTCGGTCATGGCGAGTTTCAGGTTGCCCTTCGCGGCCGGGTTGGCGGTCGCGACGATGCCCGCCGGCAGGCTCGTCTTGCTGCCCATCGCGGAGAAGTTCCGGGCGGTCGTCGTCCCGCTCTTCGCGCTGAAGGTCACCTCCGCGTTCAGGTCGTCGGACTTCGGATCGGCGAACAGCTTGATGCTGAGATCTTTGCCGTCGTCCAGCGTGCCCTTGGTACCCGCCAGGATGGCGTCGAACACGAGCCCCTTGAGCTTCTTTTCCGCCGGGCTCTCGTTCTCCTCGTTCTTCTTGCGCTCCTGGTTCACGCCCAGCTCGAACTGGCCGAACGCGAAGGCCCGCAGGTCGGCGGGGATGCGATCGACGTGAACGACCAGCGACGCGACCGCCCCGTCGTCGTTCGCGAAGTAGGCGGCCGGCTTGACTAGCGCCTTGGCGTCGAGGTCCTTCACCTTCTGCGACACGTACACGTAGCCGTTGGCGAACCGCAGGTGCGCCTCGCCCGCCAGCGGCACGGGCACCTTCTTGGTGCCCTCGTCGCCCTTCTCCACGGTCACGCCCAGGTGCTTCTCGAGGGCTTTGAGGAACTGCTCCTCATCGGCGACCGGGACCATGACGACGAACGGGCTGTTGGCCACCTCTTTTTCGAGCAGCGCGTACGCCCCGAACGGCTGTTTCGGGTCGATGCCCTCGATACCCTTCTTGTCGGCGCTGAGCGCCTTGAGGAACTCGCGCACCTGAGCGGCGGCGTCCTCTTTGCCCGCCAGGGCCGCGACGTACTCGAACTTGTCCACCAGATCGTTGACGGAGCGGAGTCGCACCTCGATCGTCGGCTCAAGGGGCTTGGGCTGCGCGTTCGCAAGGCCGGTGGAGACGAGGGCCACGGCGAGCGCGGCGAGCCAGCGGAATCGCATGTTCGTGAACTCCGAAGGGACTGGGCGTCACTCACTGTACTCGGCGGGGCATAGGAAAGTGTCAGGCCGGCGAAGAAATCCTAAAACCACACCCTGGAGGCGGGACAAGGCTTTGCGCAGTCCCGCCGTGTCACGCGAGCGGTGGGGCTGCGCAAAGCCTTGTCCCACCCGACGAGCGGCAAGCAACGAACATGAGTCAGAAGACGTGGGGCGGGCGGTTCAGCGGCGGTACCGACTCGCGCGTGGAAGCGTTCACGGAGTCGATCAGCTTCGACAAGCGGCTGTACCGGCACGACATCCAGGGGAGCCAGGCGCACGCCCGGATGCTCGCCGAGGTGGGCATGCTCACGGCGCAAGAGGCCGAGCAGATCGTGCGCGCCCTCGACGACATCGGGGCCGACATCGACGCCGGCAAGATGGAGTACAAGATCTCCCTTGAGGACATCCACACCCACATCGAGCGCGCGCTGATCGCGAAGCTCGGCGACACCGGCCGCAAGCTGCACACGGGCCGCAGCCGCAACGACCAGGTGGTGACGGACCTCAAGCTCTGGACCCGCGACGCGATCGACGAACTGGATTCCCTGCTCACCGAGCTCCAGCGCTCGTTCGTGGAGTCGGCGGAGCGCGAGCGGGGCGTGATCCTGCCCGGGTACACGCACCTTCAGCGCGCGCAGCCGGTGCTCGCGGCGCACTACTTCCTGGCCTACGCCGAGAAGTTCCAGCGCGACCGCGAGCGGCTCGCCGACTGCCGCAAGCGTGTGAACGTGCTGCCGCTCGGCGCCGCGGCGCTCGCGGGCACCTCGCTGCCCATCGACCGCGAGTCGGTGCGGGCCAAGCTCGCGTTCGATTCGGTCGCGCGGAACAGCCTCGACGTGTCCAGCGACCGGGACTTCGCGCTGGAGTTCGTGTTCTGCCTGTCGCTCGTCGCCGCGCACCTGAGCGGCTGGGCAGAAGAGTGGGTGATCTGGAGCACCACCGAGTTCAACTTCCTCGAACTGCCCGACGCGTTCTGCACGGGGTCGAGCATCATGCCCCACAAGAAGAACCCGGACGTGCTGGAATTGACCCGTGGCAAAACCGGCCGCGTGATCGGCGCGCTGCAACAGCTCTTCCTGCTCGTGAAGGGCTTACCGTTGGCGTACAACCGCGACCTTCAGGAAGACAAGACCGCGCTCTTTGACGCCTTCGACACCGTTCAGGGGTGCGTGGCGGTGGCCGCCCCGCTCGTGAGCCAGACGAAGCTGCGGCGCGAGGTGATCGCCGCCCGCATCGAAGACGGGTTCCTCGACGCCACGACGTTGATGGAAGCGCTCATCGCCCGCGGCGTGCCGATGCGCTCGGCCCACGAGGTGGTCGGCAACCTGGTCCGGGAGTGCGAGCAGCGCAAGTGCCGCCTCGCCGATCTCCCGGCCGAACTGTTCCCCGCGCCCGAGGTCAAGGCCGCGCTGGGCGTGGCGAACAGCCTGGCGGCGTTCCGCAGCTACGGCTCGACCGCGCCCGCGGAAGTCGAACGGCAGTTGGGCGAGTGGAAAGAACGGCTGAAGTGAATGCGCCGCCCACGATGGGAACCCCTGATCCGCACGGCGCCGCGAACCACGGGCCGCCGCGGCGAGCCCAGCACGACGGAACGCCTGAACGACGCCCGCGACGCGCACACGTTCGCGGGCGCCGCGAGCCGAGAGCGGCTCGCGCGCGTTCCCCCTGGCTGTTGACGTGACCCCACCCGAACCGCACGAATTTGACGGCGTTTGCCGCGAGCGTGCGATCGGATATGTTGGTACGCGGGAGGCTGTCTGAAGTTCGCCATCGTTTGATGGAGCACGTTCCCCGACCGGTTCCCCGGCAGCGACCTGAAACAGCCGTTCCCGTCGGAGGAAAGCTGACTCGGTATGACATTGAGGTGGTGCGGGGGAACGGGGCAGAGGCGCACGTGTCCTACACGCCCGCCGGTAACGAAATCAAGGGCTCGGCAAGTCTCAAGCTCGAAGGTCGCAAGTCGTAACCTTCCAGCGCGCCGGTTCACGAGGCGTTAGGAACTACGACCTGCAAGAGCACACGCGGTGCGTCAAGTTCGGAGCGTTCTTCTAAAAACCTCGTCGCAAGTCATAAAGTTTCAAAGCCTGTCAGGAACGTGGCTTGCGGTTTTCGACGCTTCACACGGCGACCAGTGACACGAAGCCCCAAGGAATTGGAGCTGTGTGGGTCCGGCGGAAGCGACCATTCATTCGGGAGGTTGCGACCGAAGGTCATCGGGGAGTGGTCGTTCGGTCGCGGCTTCCAGCGCGCGAAGGTCCTTCTTGGATGCCCCTGGGTTGAGTTCTCGAAGTCGCTGTGGATCGTTGGTTCGGCACCAGCGTTCGATTCGCTTCCATGCACTCCGTACTTGCGTAACTGACATTCTGCCCTCGGAAGTGCCCTGCTGCCGAAAGAAACAGCTCGCCTGTACCACTGATGAGCGGCGCAACACAAACCCGCGGCGGTGTCAGGCGCCGCGCCAGGGTTCGGCGGAGCCGTGCTACTCGATTACGAACCAAGGGTTCCCGAACGATGCGTTCCCGTCGAGCGTGACCTCGAACGAAGCTACCGGCTCGACGCCCCGCGCCGACAAATCCGGTTCCGGGATGGCCGCGATCCGCTCCCCGCTCAGGTCCAGGCGACAGCTCGGCAGGAACACCGACACCCGCCGGCCGTCGGATCCGACCCCGATTAGGGTATCGTTGCCAGCGTGGGCCTGCCGGGGGGCGAGGAAGTACCGGACGCTGCTGCCCGGTGAGATGAGCCACCCGACGGCCCGGCGGGAGCCGCGGGTCATCCGCGGGTCGTCCAGCCATCCGATCAGGTTTGTGAGAGCATACGGCGGGGCCGGCGGGTCGAACGTCACCCCGAACCGGTCTGCGTCGAGTCGGTGGATGGTGACCCGATGCCGGTCGGGTTGGACCGGCTTGGCGACCCCTGCGTGCGCGACCACGGCGCTCTGGATGTCGGCCGGGGTGCTGCCCTCGACCAGCACCCAACACGGGTTCTCGGGCCGCATCGTAGCCCCTTCGGGTTGTGCCGTTTCGCCACCGCGACGGCCGAAGAGCCGGTCGAACAGCCCCATCTGCACCTCTCCTCGCAGAACATGAAGTTCAACTGCACCGCCACCATCGGACGAGTGCTACGCCCCGAATCAGCCGGCGGCGTCCGGTGCTGCGTCAGGTTTGGAGTCCGGTGGCCATCCGGCCGGGTTGGAGCACGTCTCGCGGGAGATGCCCGACGGCGTCATTTCTCCGAACTTGTCGTGGTACAGGTGCCATGACAGGTAGCACATCTGCTCGCACTCGGCGTCGGTGATGGCCCGGTCCGGGTTGGCCCGCACCGCCTCGTAGTACGCCCGGCCCATGCCGACGATGAACCCACGGCAGTACAGGAACCCATCGTCCGACCCGTCGGTCCGCTCCTGAATGTCGGCCCGGTCGATGTCGTACAGCTTACGCTCGAGGATGCGGTCGAACTCCAGCAACTCGTCCGCGGACAGGGCGTCGAGTCGCTCAAGCAGGGCCGGAACGACTTCCTCCTCCAGCACCTCTTGTAGCGCATAGGCTCGCCCCTCGGACAGCTTCCCCTCGGACAACCGCTGGCGGGGCTTGGCCTTGCCGCCGGCCACACCCCACGCGGCCTCGATCATCGCCCAGAAGCCGTTCTCGTCCATGACGCCTCCGCCCTCGGTGGCCTTCTGTTGCCGAACGACAAACCCACCGGCCCGGCCGTGACGCGAGGTGAGCAACAGAAAACAAGCTACACGGCCAGGTCCGGTGTAGCGCTGGGTTCGACGTGACTTTACTGCGCTAGTAGCCGATGACCGTAAGACCGTAGGGAATGGCCACGCGATTGTGGCCGTACAGGGCATCGGCGACAGCAACAGCCTTTTCGTAGTATCGACTCGATTTGGGCTTACCCCGACTCTTGTACTTGTAGGTGAGCGGGATTGCCAAGCACAGATGATCCACGTCCACCATCAGCATCGCTTGGAACAGGTCACGAAATATCGCATTGCCGAGGATGCCTCGCCCGGCCTCCACTTCCAACCCGCACCGCCACTCTGGGTGATATCCGTCAATCTCGTATCGCAGGGTCGGCTTCCCGCCTTCGCCGAAGAACACCGGACGGGCTAGCTTGGCCGCCGCCGCCTTGCTCGCCTCGACTTGGAACCCAAGAGCTTGAAGGCTTGCGCTCAGAGCTTGAAGTACGTCGTCGCTTTCGAGACCTTTGTCCAGAGCGACGGTCGAAATTTGCTCCTCGTGGTTATGGAACGCAGAGACGACTTGCGGGACGAACGCCGGTGGCGGCTTCGTGCGGGGGAACGAGATGAACCGCACTTGTGAAGCCATCCGCGCTCTCCGCCGCCGAACGAACAATAGCTCACCGGCACCGCCATGACACAGCGAGCCGTGCGTTCCAAATCATATAGCGGTGTCCGGTGCCGTGCCGGTTCGGCCGGCTCGCTACTTGGTGTACCTCTCACACCGTGGGCACCACAGATGCCCGCCCCCACCAGCCCGTTCGTGAACCGCCGCCGCACCACCACAAGCCCCACCCCGCCGGCGCCGGCCCGGTGGGGGCGGCTCAACACGATACGGGTGGCGGGCCTTGCCCAACTGGCTGTGATCGGGCCGCTTTCGCTCGCTCACCCGATTCCCTCTGTTTGCCGAATAGTAACTCTCACCGGCACCGCCACCACCGGGTGAGTGGTGCGTCCCAAATTAGACGGCGTCAGGTGCTGCGCTGGGTTCGGCGTCTCCGGCGGTGACCTCGCGGACGCGGCCATAGAACACCCGGGGCACTTCGTATGGCAGGTCCAGCCCATCCGGCCACGGCGGGGCAGACAGATCCAGGGTCCGGTTGAACTCGTATGGGTTAGGCACGACATCCTCGACCCCGGCCACTCGGCCCTCGGCGAGTGTGTACCCCAACTCCTTGACCCGGTTCTCGTCGGTGAGGGCGAACCCGGCGGCCAACCGCCCGCGGGTCGGGGCCGCGTAGGTCAGCCGCAGCCGCCCGACCGCCGGCACCTCCCACGCGCACGGGGCCACGATGTAGATGGTCTGCCCGTACCCGTACACAAGCTCGCCGGTCCCGTCCGGGTTGAGCCACAGGGACCGGAGACTGGAATAGCTGCCCGGCGTCGCTCGCCACGTGCCGGCCGACGCGAGCACCTCACGGTCTTCGGCGGCCGTCGCCATCAGTGCGCCTCCGCAGCCGAACAAGAAGCCCATCTGCACCGCCACCACCGGATGAGCGGCGCGTCCCAAATCAGCCGGCGGTGTCAGGCACAGCGCCAAGTTTCGCACTCCCGACTACCGCCTGCCGCACGAGCCGCCCGACCGCGGCAACGACCCGCCCGTGGGGAATGCCCTCGTCAGCCATCAGGTCCCAGTCGACCTTCGAGAGCCCCGGCGGGCAGGTCGTCCGAATGTGCAAGTCGGCGGCGTGGCCCCCCGTGCGGCCGAGAGGGAGGACCGGCACCCGCCGGCCAGCGGCCACGGTCGCTTCATGTGCGGTCCCCGGTCCGCCCTCAACGACCAAGTACACATGCCCGACCCGACCCAGAAGCTCCCGACGGTCGCGGTAATCGGCGCCCGCGCCCAGAGTGACCCCGCTGTCACACGGCCCCGCGCCTCGGGGCAGGAGGTGGAACAAGTTCTCGGGCCGGCCTACCTCCCGTCGCGCCGCCGCGAACGCACGGCCGAACGTCCGCCCCACCCCGTCCATGCCCCCGGTGATCACGACCAGTGCCGCGAACTCGGCCAGTTCGGTGGCGATCGCTTCGCAGAGCGGGTGGCTATCGTGTCCCCAGAACGATGTGCTTCCGATCACCACCAACCGCGGGCCGAGGGCAATGGCGGCTTCCACTTGCTCTGCCTGAACGTCGTAATGGGCACCCATTTGGATCAGTACCTCGCCGAACATCAAGCCCATCGGCACGGGCGGGATTGCAACCAGCTTACCCCGAATCGCGGTGTGCGATGGGAAACAAGTTAAGTGGGCGGGGCCGGCGCCGCACCAGGTTCAGCGCCCGGGACGCTCGGGCGGTACAGCTTGCCGTCCTGCCAGTCGTAGACCGAGAAACCGAGTTTTAGTGACCGCTTCGATGACGGAGGGTAAGACCGTTGCGATATGATCGCGGAGCAACCCGAAGTTAGCGGTCCGCGTGCAACTACGCCAACTCCGCGGCCACTCCCCCGGACACAGCCGCAGCCGCTCGTATGCTCGGGCGGCAGGTGGCCGAAGCACGGACACCGAGCCGTCAGACGATCGATCAACGTCTCGAACGCGCTTGGGGCGAGTTCGGGCTCGTCCGTCAGCCGTCTCACAAAATCCCAAACGTCCACCCCCTCTGGCACGGTCGCGTTGTCGATGGCAAACGTGTAGCTCATGCGAGCCAAAACCTTCTGTTGCCGAACTTACAGCTTACTGCACCGCCATCACCGGATGAGCGGCGTGTCCCAGATCAGCCGGCGGTGTCAGACGCCGCGCCGGGTTCGGCGGGGCCGCCCGCAACCGCGGTGCGACAGGCGATGTAGCGCAGGAGAGCCACGAGGGAACGGGCGCCAAAGTAGCCGCACAGGAGCAGCAGCGCCGACAACGGCCAACTCGCGATTCCTGGGTCGAACGACAAGTAGAGCCTGTCGAGCGCGGCACCCCACCATCGGGCACCGCCACTCGGAGACACGCCCGTCATACTCGAGAAGGCGAAGAGCACGTTGAGGCACCATCCGCTCGCCAGGGCCACCAGCGCGGTGAGCAGCAGACGCACGACCAGCACGCCCGCGCCAACATGCGTTGCCACCATTGCGCCCTCGGTTGCCGAACTCACAGCTCACCGGCCCGGCCGCGACACCCGCGGCCGACCACAGGAACCGGGTAGCGCCGGGAAACAGATCACGTGGCCGGGTGCGGTGCCGCGTCGGGTTCGGCCTGCTTGGACGCTGCAGACAGCTCCGCCCATGACGCTCGCTCGGACTCGTCGCCTTCGGGCGCCTCACCCGCGCAGGCCAGCAGTTCGGCGCCCGCCGCCCCCCGCTCGTTGGCGTCGAGGAGGAGCCGCGCGAGCGACAACCGAATGCTCAGGGTCGGCAGCCCGTGTGCCTCGGCGACGGCTACGGCCCGCCGATACAGAGCCACCCGCTCTGGGCCGTCATCGGCGAAGTCGGCTTGGGTTTCGAGCAGCACCGGATGGTCGCCATGCCGGGCGCGCAAACCGCCCAGCACGTCCATCAGCCCGATGAGGCAGGAGTCATGCAACGTCGGGTCGTCGGCCAAGCTCGCATTGAGCACGGGCAGGGCCGCGGCTTTCACAGCGTCCCACTCGGCTTCGGTGAATGGGAACGGTTCCACGCCGCTCGCGCCTCGGGGTGCCGAACAATGATCTCACCTGCACTGCTCTCATCGGATGAGCGGTGCGTCCCGAATCAGCTGGCGGTGTCCGGTGCCGCGCCGCGTTCAGCGTCCTCGCTGCGGCGCCCAGGCCGACTCGCGCTCGCCGAGGTTCTGGAGCAACTCGGCGAACGACCTGCCCACCCGATGACAGTGCCACTTGCAGTAGCCGTCCGGGCCGAACGAAAAGAATACCGCGTCCGGCCCGTCCAGTCGGAGCCGTACCCGGGACCGTTCGCCCCCGTTCTGCGCCAGGTGGTGTGAGCTTCGCGTCCCAGGACAGCAGAGACGGCGGCAAACGGCCGCAGTGACGGGTTCGGCCCGCGTCGGCTTCACGGCTGACCGGCCACCCGCACGACCGCAGCTGCGATGGCGACCACGCCAACCACAGCTTGTGCGCCTCCGACCCGTCGCCCGTGCCGGGCACGGGCGGCTCGCTCCGCGTCCGCCAGCCCAGGAGCGCGGGCGGACGGGAGGAGGAGGACGGCGAGGAACCCGAGCAGCCCGCTCGGCACCAGCCATGCCCACCCGCCGAACCCCTTCACCCGCGCGACCAGCGGAGGAGCAGCCAGGAATAAGAACGCCGCGAGCGCGATCAGGAGTGCGTGGCCCCACGGCGCTGGGAGGAGCCAGAAACCACTGCCCATCAGTGCGCCTCCGCCGCCGAACTTACAGACCACCTGCACCGCCAGGAACGAGTAAGCGGTGCGTCACAAATCAGACGACGGTGTCAGGTGCAGTACCGGGTTCGGCATGCCTTTGCTACCCCAGCGCCGGCTGCACCGCCGCCCACACCCGCCGCATCGGGACAGGCACCCGGAACTGCTCCTCCGGCTCGTCGTGCCCGAACACCGACCAGTACGCGATACTGCTGGCGTGCAGCCGCGGCCGCGCGCGGAGCAGCGCGGCGACCGCCTGCCACTGCGCCAACTCCTCCACCTCCGCCGGCGGACCGTATCTCGGCACCATGTCATCGACGCACTGGATCAGCATCTCCGCCAGCGAGACGCGCTCATCGTCGGACAACGGCTCGTCGCGGTATACCGCCAGCCAACCGTCGAAGCGAGCCGGGTCGGCGACCTCCCACTCCCAATCCTGCGAGAACGGGTCGATGGTCAGGCCGAGTCGGGCCGCCAGAGCGTCTCGCCCGGCGCAGGTCGGGTAGCGCCGCAGGTGGTCCGGCAGCTCGTCCACCGCCGAAGCCCTCCGGTTGCCTAACTTACCTCTCACCTGCGCCGCCATCATCGGATGAGCGGCGCGTCACAAAGCAGCCGGCGGTGTCAGGTGCGGCACCGTGTTCGGCCGGTCTACGGTCACGGGGGGCCACACGGCTGGCGCCGGGTTCGAGTTCGACGAGCGTGACCACGCCAGCATGAAGGCACCGGCGACGAGAACGGCCAACCCGTCAAGGACGAGCACCGGTCCAAGAGCCACGCGTGCGAACTCCCATTCGACCACCGCCCACGTCATGGCGACGACCGCGACGACCACCGAGACTGATGCCGGAAGCGCCCTCACACGCCGGCCGAGCCATCGCTCCCCGGCCGTCACCACCGCGGCGAACGGAATTCCGACGGCGGCACCGGCGGCCGCCCACAAGATCAGCCCGAGCTCGACCGCACCCCACCCACGGAAGTAGAAGTCCGGCTGCCCATGACGGACCCACACGGCCGCGGCAACCACCGTCCGGGCGATCCCGACCGCGGCGCCGAGCCCTGGGTCGAGCAGCATGCATCGAGCCAACTCGTACACCGGACGGTTCGCGGTTCGTATCCGCGCCTCGTGTTGCCGAACGATGAACTCACCTGCGCCGCCATCATACTGTCAGCGGTGCCATCCAAAGTACATGGCGGTGCCAGGGGCCGCGCCGGGTTCGGCGTCTGCGCTAGCGGGCGAGAACCGCGACGGTGAGCCGCCCGTCAACTGTCTCCAAAGGGACGGCGAGTTGTTCGGCACCCTGTTGCGAGACGAACTGATGGCTCGCCTCTCCCATTCGGTTGCGCCACCGCGCGCCGCCACCTTGCCCCTTGGCTGTCTGGTGCGGCAACCCGCCCCGCCGATACGGACCGGCCAGGTCCGGTGACTGCACCACCCGCCACCCACCCGCGACTTCGAACCCGATGGCATCATCGAGCGTGAGGAGCGGTGGAGGCTCGGGCTGGCGACCCGCGACGGCCAAACCGGCCACCAGCACCACGGTCAGGATCAAGAACGCCACCCCGATTCGTCCGCGCTTCCTCACTCGATCCCCTCCGGGGCCGAACGAACAGCTCACCTGCACCGCCATCATACCGTCAGCGATGCGTCACTAATCAGCCGGCGGTGTCAGGTGCCGCGCCGGGTTCGGCCGGCCCGGGCTCCGCTGCAACCGGCTCCCACTCCCCGGCCCCCTTGAGGTACATACCGGTGAACCCCGCCGCGAGCCACAGGTCTTTGAGCCGCCCCACCAGTTCCGCGTCCTCGCTGATGAAGTGGATGTCCGACTCGTGGCAGAACAGGAACTCGGTCCTCCCGATGCCGTCCTTGACGTGCAGGTTGTCCTTGCCGATGCGGTAGTAGTCCAGCCGCTCGCCCTCGGACATGAACGGCAGTAACCCGCCCAGAGACATCGGCACGTTTTGGTACAACTGCTCGTCCGGGCAGTCGCACCCGAAACCGTAAGCGACCAGCACTTCGGCCGCGCCGAGTGAGCGAATGAACTCGACCACCCGCTCCGCAGCGCGGATATAGTCGGTCCGCGATAGGACCCCGGTTGCCAGCTCCATCCGCAATCGCACCTCCGCCGCCGGACTGATAGCCTACCTGCACCGCCATCACCGGATGAGCGGTGCGTCACAAACTAGCGGGCGGTGTCAGGTGCAGCGCCGGGTTCGGCCGGCTCGCTGGCCCCCACGAACGGCCGCCACGGGCCACCCCGTAGGCTTCGCCAGCTACGAGACTCGCGGTCCGCCTCGTGCGCGTCTGGGTACAGCGTGGCCCACCGCTCCCGGATGTCGGCGACGCTCGCTGGGTCATCCGCGTAGCAGTGGATGTCCGCCTCCTCGCACAGCAGGAACGCTAGCCCGCCACTGTCCGCCTTGAGGAACAGGTCGCTGGCGGCCAGCCGGTAGGCCCCGCGCTCGTCTTGCTCGTCCACAAAGCTGGCAAGGAGGGCGGGGGCGACCAGCACCGGCTCCAGCGGATCGATCTGGTCGTAGTCGCAACCTGCTCCGAACGTTACCAAGACGGCCGGCACACCGACCGCGACGAGGAAGTCGGCGATGGCAGTGACCTCCGCCTCGAACTCGTCCAGAGACAACCGGCCGGTCACCAACTCCACGCTTGTCCCTCTGGTTTGCCGAACAAATAGCTCACCTGCACCGCCATCATACAGTCAGCAACGCGTCCCGAATCACCCGGCGGTGTCAGGTGCAGCGCCGGGTTCGGCCGGGCGCTCAGAATTCCCATCCCCAGTCCCGCAACTGTTTGAGCACCGCTCGGCGACCGAACACTCGCGGCCCGATGTAATACGACTGGTTCTCGCAGATCAAATCGAACGTGTGCCACCAGCGATACTTGACACGCTTCACCGCCGACCGTGGCACGACGATGACCGGACGCCGGTCGGCCTTCTTGATCGGCCAGTCCGGATGTCCGGTCACTTCCGACGGCAGCTCGGACAGGGTCGTAATCTGGTCGTAAACGGTCTTGTCCGACAGGGCGCTCGAAGCGGCGGCGAGCAGGCCGCCAAGCAACCCACCGGATGCGACCGCCGCCCCGGCCGGTGAGAAATACACGACCAGATAAAATGCATCTCGGGAGCCGATCACCCGCCCCCCGTGGTCGTCTCGCAACTGCCCCTTCTTGGCCCGGAAACTCCTCCCGAGGACGACATACTCCGGCATGACGGCTCCGCGCAGGGAACGATTGAATGGAAGGCGCACTCGCAATGGATCAAAAAGCCACGAACGGAACCACGATACCAGCGATCGCGACAACGCCCCCGATCGCGACGGTCGCATACGCTGTGCCCTTGGACGCTTGCCGCTTTTTTCCGGGGGGAGGTTCCTTCAGTCCCTTTACACCCTCAATCACCAAGGCAACACCAGTCAAACAGATCCCTGCCATCGCAACCCATGCCATCCGAGTGCCCTTCTGGTTGCCGAACCCGTGTTTGGTGTACGAGACTTCGCCCAAGCCCAATATCACGCGACCATTTCGCCCCTCGTGCTTGGGGCTCAATTCGGTGCCCCTATACGACGGCTCGAATGCGATTAGACCAGTCCGCAACTGATGCGCCAAGCTCCGAACTGGCTCGGTTGCTCAACGCCTGCGCCGGCGTCTCGCCAAATTAGGAGCGCTGCGATTGCTTCGCGAAGCTCTGCGCCAACTGGGATGAACTCCCGGGGCTTCGCCGACGCCTTGGAGGCGAGTGGAATAACCGTTCATTCGGATTTGAGCCAAAGTGTTCAAAGTCGAACACCTGCCCCCTCCCCAAGGCCCGAAGCAACCGCTCCGCCAGTTTCTACGGCTCCTTCCTCACCCGCATCTTCCTCGTTGGCGGTGCCTCCCAAGGCAACCAAGTGGGACGGAAGGCCGTATTCTGCTCGGGAGAACGGGATTCGCCAAAGGTGATAGAGCCGCCTACTCAGTAGCGAGCGCGGTTGTTACGCTTTTTGGTGGGGTAAATTGGGATGCGGATATGGCACGAGACACGATAGCCGTCTATCGTGAGGTGGGCGCGAGGGCCGGAGTCGATCGGACTTCCGTCAGTGGGCGTTGAGGGACTCGAACCCCCGACTTCCTCCTTGTAAGGGAGGCACTCTAACCGCTGAGTTAAACGCCCTGGTCTCTGTCAACTTATGGCGTGGGTGCCGTGTGTCACCGCCCCGCCCGCCCGCAATGCCGCCGCGACGAGGGTCGCCTCCGTCAGTTCGGCATCCGTCGCACCCGCGGCTTTCGCCTTCTTAACGTGTGCGTCGATGCAATACGGACATTGTGTCGTTACGGCCACTGCGACGGCGATGAGTTCCTTCACTTTGAGCGACAGCGCGCCGTCCTTGAACACCGCCGCGTTGAGCGCATCGAACGCCGCCATCCCCTCCGGCGCGAGCTCCCGCATCGTCTTCAGCTTTTTCATCTGCGCGGGATCGTACACGGGCCGCTCCTTTACTACTCGGCATTGAGATCGCGGATGAGACCACGGATATAGCGTGCCGCGTTCAATAGACCACGAATCCGGGCCAAAAGGTTCACCCGTTCGGGTGAACCTGCCGCAACCGGTTCCAAACGACCGAACGCCGCCGCAACATCATCAAGTATACCGGCGAGGCGGCTGCCGAACGCCTGTTCGAGTTGCTCGGTCTTGGTCGGTGAACCTCTCGCGGCCTCCAGTTCCTCACGGGCATCGAGCATCTCAGCCAGGAAGGCCGGCGGCATTTGCTTCTGCTCGGCCGCACTCGGCCCGCCCATCAGGCCGAGCAAATACTCAGCCCGCAGGAACGGGTCGCGGAGGTTATTGTAAGCCTCGTTGAGTGCGGCCGACAGATCCAGGCTCGCATTCAGGTCGGCGGACGAGCCGGCGAGGTGGTAGTCCGGGTGAACGGCGCGCGACCGCGCGAAATACGCTCGTTCCAGATCCGCGGCATCAACGGCGAACCGCCTCGGAAGGCCGAGGCGGTGAAAGTAGTCGGTCATGGTGTCCAGAGGCCGGCCCGATGCCGCGTGCGTGCGGTGCGGCGAACGGCCCGCTGGCCGCCCGCCGGGAACCAACACAAACGCAGCATCTGCCAGCTTACATGGTGTACGAGCTGCCACAGCCGCAGGTGCTCTTGGCCTGCGGGTTGTTGATCGTGAACCCGCGCTTGTTCAGGTCGTCGTGGAAATCGACCGTGGCGCCGGACAGGTACAGCATGGAGCGCTTGTCCACGACCACCTCGACGCCGTGGAAGTCGAACTTGTGGTCCGTCTTCTCGTCGTACTTGGCGTCGAGGTCGAGCTTGTTCTGGAACCCGCTGCACCCGCCGCCCTGAACCCGGACGCGGAGGTACAGCTTGCCGTCTGGTTCCATCTCCTTGCTCTCGATCATGCTGGCGATGTGCCGCTTCACCTCGGTGGCGGCCTTCTCGGTCACGATGATCGGGGGCGGGCCGGCCGGGGCGTTGCCCGCGAGGCCGAGTTGTTGCGTTTCGGGAGCCGTGGCGGTGGCGGTGGACATTGCGGGTCACCTTTCGTTTAAGGGTGCGAGTCGTTCGGCTGAATGCAGTATACGCTCACCGGCGGGTCACGTTACACCCCGGCCGGCTCGGGCTGCTCCGCGTGTTCGGTCGCGGCAACGTCGGCGTCTTGTTTCTCTTGGTAGTTTTTCAGCGCGGCCTTGATCGCGTCTTCCGCGAGCACCGAGCAGTGAACCTTGACCGGCGGGAGCGCCAGCTCTTCGACGATCTCGGTGTTCTTGATCGCCAGCGCCTGATCGACCGTCTTGCCCTTGAGCCACTCGGTCGCGAGGCTGCTCGACGCGATCGCCGAGCCGCACCCGAAGGTCTTGAACTTCGCGTCCTCGATCACCCCGGTGGCCGGGTTCACCTTGATCTGGAGCCGCATCACGTCGCCGCACTCAGGGGCGCCGACGAGCCCGGTGCCGACCGTCGGGTCCTTCATGTCGAAGCTGCCGACGTTGCGCGGGTTGTTGTAATGCTCGAGAACCTTTTCGCTGTACGGCATGTCGCACTCCTATAAGTTCGATGCGGCGCCCGGCCGCGAAGATTCAGGTCGGCGGATCGGATCGCTCAGTGCCCGGCCCACTCGATCGACTTGAGGTCGATCCCGGCCTGCACCATCTCGTACAGTGGGGACATTTCGCGGAGCCGCGTGACCTCGCGCGTGACCAGCTCGACGACGAAATCCACCTCGGCCTCGGTGTTGAACCGGCCGATGCCGAACCGGATGCTGGAGTGCGCCAGTTCGTCGCCCACGCCCAGCGCCCGCAGCACGTAACTCGGTTCCAGGCTCGCGCTCGTGCAGGCCGACCCGCTCGACACCGCCACGTCCTTGATACCCATCATCAGGCCCTCGCCTTCCACGTAGGCGAAGCTGATGTTGGCGTTGCCCGGGAGCCGCTCGGTCGGGTGCCCGTTCAGGTAGCTCTCGGGCAGCTTCGACATGATGCCGTTCCGCAGCCGCTCGCGGAGGGCGAACGTGCGCGCGACCTCTTCGCCCATCTCGTTCTTGGCGATGTCGCACGCGGTCCCCAGCCCCACGATCAGCGGCACCGGCAGCGTCCCGGACCGCATCCCGCGCTCGTGCCCGCCGCCGTCGATTTGCGGCTCCAACCGCACCCGCGGGTCCTTCTTGCGGACGTACAGCGCCCCGATGCCCTTCGGGCCGTAGATCTTGTGGGCGGTGAGGCTCAGCAGGTCGATGCCCATCGCCTCCACGTCGAGCGGCACCTTGCCCACGGCCTGGACGGCGTCGGTGTGGAACAGCACGCCCTTTTCTTTACACAACCGCCCGATGTCCTTGATCGGTAACAGGCTGCCGATCTCGTTGTTGGCGGCCATGATCGAGACCAGCACGGTCTTCTCGGTCAGCGCCTCCCGCACCTGCTCGGCGTGGACCTGGCCGTACTTGTCCACGGGCAGGTAGGTGACCTGGAACCCGTCGCGCTCGAGGCGTTTGCAGGTGTCGAGCACGGCCTTATGCTCGGTCGCCTGGGTGACGATGTGGTTGCCCTTTTTCTTGTACATCGCGGCAACGCCCTTGATCGCAAGGTTGTTGCTCTCGGTCGCGCCGCTCGTGAAGATGATCTCCTTCGCGCTGGCGCCGATGATCGCGGCGATCTGCCCGCGGGCCGTCTCCACGGCCTCCTCGGCGTGCCAGCCGAACGGGTGGTTGCGGCTGGCCGCGTTGCCGTACTTCTCGGTGAAGTAGGGGAGCATCGCGTCCACCACCCGCGGGTCGGTGCGGGTGGTGGCGTTGTTGTCCATGTAAACCGGCATCTTCGACATAGCGGTTCCGCGTTGAGGGTGTTCTGTCAGGTGCCGACCGCCTGCGCCGGGAACGGTTCGACCGGGGACGTCGGCGAGCAACTGCCCGCCAAGAGCGGGAGCGCGTGGAGGGCGGGGGGGGGGCTCTGTGGGTCGAAGAGTTCCGCAAGCGTCACGTCACGGAGCACGCCCATGAGCCGCTGGTACACCCCGGCCATCGGCCCTTTTACGGTACACGTTGACGAGTGCGAGCACGGTTCGGCCCCGTCCGCGTGGACGGTGTTGCATACCGTGAGCCGGAACCCGTCTTCCACGGTTTCGAGCAGCTCCGCGAGGCTCACGCCGGCGGCGTCGCGGGAGAGGGCGTATCCGCCCTTCACGCCGCGGTGGCTCGCAACGAACCCGTTCTGGCACAGTTCCTTCAAGATGTTCGCCACGAACGACCGGCTCAGCCCGAACTGCTCGGCGATCGCGCGAGCGGTCCCACCGCTCTTGTTCTGGTACAGGTACGAGAGAATCAGGAGGGCATAGTCCGCCTTGCGGCTCAGCAGCGTCACGGCTCGCCCTCGAAGTGGTCAGGTCGTGAATCAGCACTTCACCTGATCTATTTCTAACCTGGTTACCGTATTTGGCAAGTGCTATTTCGGTGGCGGGTGCCCTTTACGTCGCTTCGCCGTCTCGCTATTCCCCGTCCGCCGTGCTGTTTTCCAGGGGGCCGCGATGGGCACGTTCACGCGCACCGGGTTGAGTCTGGTGATCCCGGCGTTCAACGAGGCCGCTGTCATCCGCCGTGCGATTGCCGAGGCCGAAGCCGCACTCGGGCTCTCGTTCGAGCGGTTCGAGATCCTGGTGGTGGACGACGGCAGTTCCGACGCGACCGCCACAGAGGCGAGCGGGGCGATGGAAGCCGCCCCGCACGCGCGGCTGTTGCGGCACCCGACGAACCGCGGGTACGGGGCCGCCCTGCGCACGGGGTTCGAGGCGGCGCGGTACGAACTGGTCGCGTTCACAGACGCGGACTGTCAGTTCGATCTCACTGATCTGGCCCAACTGGCGGAACGCGCGGAGGCCGTGCCGGTGGTGGTGGGTTTCCGGGCGGACCGGAAGGACCCGTGGCGCCGCCGGTTCCTGTCGTGGGGCTACAACGTGCTGGCCCGCGCGCTGCTCGGCACGCGCGTCCGCGACGTGGATTGCGCGCTCAAGGTGTTCCGGCGCGACACCCTGGCGGGGCTGATGCCGGAGTCGCGTGGGTTCTTCGTGAACACGGAGATGCTCACCCGGGCGCGGCAGTTGGGGCTGGAGGTGGCGGAATTGCCGGTCACGCACCGGCCGCGGGCCGGCGGCGAGAGCAAGGTGTCGCTTCGTGAGGTGCCGCGGACCGCGCGAACGCTGCTCAACTTCTGGTGGCACGAAGTGGTGCGCGGCGACCGCCGAACTACGCCGGCGGTGCTTCAGGCGCGGCTCCCGGTTCCGCGAGCAACTGGGTTACCAGGGCGTGACCCTGCTCCTTCGTCGCCGCCCGCCCTTCGAGCTGGGCTTCCCGAACGGCATCGAGCAGGCGTTTGAACGCCGGACCGGGCTTCAGCCCGCGGGCGATCAGGTCCGCGCCGGTCAGCACGGGCGGCGGGTTCAGTTCCTCGGGCGGCGTGTCGCGCAGAACACGCTCGCAGAACTCGACCGGGGCCAAGCTCCCGCCGGTCGCGGTGGCCAGCGCCCGGTGGAGCGCGAGCAAGTCGTCGATGCCCGGGTGAACCAGCAGCGGTTTGAGCTTACTCGGGCGCATGACCTCAGCATCGGTCAGCACGCTCTGGTTCGCTACCAGCCAGCAGAGCCGGTCGCTCTCAACGTTCGAGAGCTTCAGCCGCTCGGCGATGCGTTCCGTGCCCGCTTTGCCGACCGCGTGGAGTGTGGCCGCGAACGCGAGAGGGAAGGGGAGCCGTCCGCCCGCTTCGCTCAGCGCCGCGAGTGCCGCGCTGGCGCGGTCCGCTGAAGGCGTCAGTTCCGGCACAATCGGGTCGATGAGCCCCAGCTCGCGCAGCAGCGCGAGCCCGCGTGTGCGGTTCGGGTGGGCGAACAGCTTCCGCAACTCCTCGGCCACTCGCTCGGCCGAAACCACGCTCACCTGCGGCGCCATTTGTTGCGCGGCGGCGCGGGTGGTGGGGTCGATGGCGAGCCCGAACCGCGTCGCCATGCGGGCCGCGCGCAGGATGCGGAGCTTGTCCTCGGTGAACCGTGCGAAGGGGTCGCCGATCGCGCGCAGCACCTTCGCGTCCAGGTCCGCCCGGCCGCCCACGAAGTCGAGCAGCTCGTTCCGAACCGGGTCGAAGAACATTCCGTTGACGGTGAAGTCGCGCCGCTGCGCGTCCTCTTCGGGCGTGGAGAAGGTGACGGTGTCCGGGCGGCGCCCGTCGGTGTACGCGCCGTCCGACCGGAAGCTCGCCACCTCGATGGTGTGCCAGGAGCCGTCGGACCTCTTCGGCCCGATGACCTGCACCACCCCGAAGTGCGCGCCGATCTCGTTCCGCCGGCGGAACAGCAGGCGCAACTGCTCCGGTCGCGCCGACGTGGCCACGTCGTAGTCTTCGGGCACGAGCCCGAGGAACTCGTCGCGCACGCACCCGCCGGCCCAGAGCGCGGTGAACCCGGCGGACTGAAGGGTGCGGACCACACTGAGGGCAAACTCGCGGTCGGTCATGGGTGCGGAAATAAAAGCGCCCCGGTCGAGCTTTCGCCGGCTCGCCGGGGCTGGGTCCCACTCGCTCGCGCGTGTAGGTGTGCCGTCTCAGGGAGTGCTCACAGTATCCGGTCGCCGGCTTTGAGTTTGTTGACCAACTGCCTTACCGTTAGGCAACCCCCGCGTGGGTCGGGCGAAGCGCGGGGGAATGGATTCGAACCACTATAGGTTGGTTGGAGCCGGTCGTTCGATTGGGCACCTCGGCACGGGTTTGAGCTTGGCGTGACAACCTGAACCTGGGGGCAGCCGTATCGCCTCTGCCGTTGGGCTACCCCGCCAGAAACAAGACAAGAGGAGACAGCGGAAAGGCAAAAACCTCTTCGGTCGCCGTTCGCCTTTCTACTGGCCCCTTTTGACTTCCCAAAGGGAGTGGCGGGGGTGGGACTCGAACCCACACTTTTCTTGGCCGCGGTTGAGCCGGAACCTGATCCTCAGCCTGCACGCCTGTGCGTTATTCATGATGCCGCACGGGGCCGAGAGGTTCAACCCCCGCGCCGGATTTCGGGATTTCAGTCGGGAGTGCGGATGTCGGCCGCCTGGAAGTCCACCCCGATCACCGCCGTAACCGGGACCTCTTTCCCCTTGTACTCGATCAGCCCGCGACGCAACTGCACCCGCCACTGCAACGGCCCTTTTTCGGCCTCGGCGGTGCGGACCAAGTCCGCGCCGGCGGCCGTGAACACCACGTACTCGCGGCTCTCGCCCGGCCGCAGCGGGGTCGCGTCGTTGCCCTGTTGCACCTCGATCTTCTTTTTCACCGCCTTCGGCAACGGCCACTCGATTTCACCGCCGTAGAACGCCCGCTTGCTCGTGACGAGACGGGTGATCGGCTGGTCGTTCGGGGCCTCGCGCCGGGTGAACGCCGGGTCCATCGGTAGGATCGGCAGATCCGGCGACGTGTTCTTGATGTCGAGCGTCATGACCAGCGCCGGGCCGGGGTACATCGTGCGCTCGGCCTCGCGGTCGTCGGCCCCCGCGAGTCGGATCGCGAGCTTGCGCTTCTCGACCTTCGTCGGCTGCACTTCGAGCTGCCCGATGGTGATCGTGCTACCGAGCCCGGCGCGCAACTCGGGCGGCAGCGGGCCGTCCACCGGGAACGTCGCCCGGGTGACCTTCTTCCGGCTTACGGGATCGAACTCGCCGAAGGTGTCCGGGATCGTGGAAAGCGGGTGCCCGGCGGGCGTCCCGGAGCGGAAAAACAGCCCGTACACGGCGGCCACGGTGGCGACGAATGCGTAGCCCGCCAGCACCACCAGCAGTACGGTCTTCGCGCCTGCGGCACCACCGCCGGCGCGACCGGACGCGGCCCGTGTCGGCCGCTCTTCGGGCTCCTCGTCTCGTTCTTTGCGCCTCGTCGTTCGAGGTGGCTCGTCTTCGCCGGTTGCGGGTAGCTCCTCGACGGCGGGTGCGGGCGCGGGTGCGGGTGTCTTCGCGGCCGACTGGATGGCGCTGAGCAACGCGAACGGGTTGTCCAGCGCGGGCGCGGGGGGCGGCGCGGCCGTCGATTTCGGCGGTGACGGAGGCGCGGCTGGCTCGGGCGGCGGTTCGGGTTGGGGTGCGGCGGGGGGGGCGAACGCCGTCGGCTTCGCGACCGGCTGCGGGAGCGGTGCCTTCACGGGCGCCGGCAGGTTCGGGAGCGGGAGGGAACTGCTGAAGGGGTTCGCGGGAGCCGACCCGCTCGCGGCCGGAGGCGGCCCCGCGTCGATCGTGCGCGCGGGCGCCGGGGCGGGCGGGGCCGGATCGCGCGCCAGGGTCCGAAGGCGCGAGGCGGTGCTGGACCCGAACACTTCGTCTTCGGACTCGTGGGGGTCGCTCAGGATGCTG
>NZ_JAXBLV010000177.1:0-80584 GCF_034097035.1 Gemmata algarum | reverse complement strand
GCGACGCGGTATGGATCACGCCTCCGGGTCGGTCGGTTCGCCGCCACGGCCCGTCCGCCGCGACCACGCGAAAGGACCGGCACAACCATGTTCGGGCGCTCCTCTCTGGTTCCCCCGCAACTGACGCCCGCGATCCCGACCCTGCGCCCGATCGCAGTAACCGAGCCACCGCGGCCGAGCCGGAACCGGAGCCGCACCCGTGGGGCGAAGGCCCGGCTCGCGCTGGCGTCGTTCGCCGCGATTCTGGTGGCCGCCAATGCGGCGTTCGCGGTCGCGCTCGACGCGCGGTTGCCGCTCGTCCGGTTCCCCGAGTACGGTCACAGGCTCGCATCCGTTCAGCAGCTTCGGGCCGAACACCCCGACCGACCGCTGGTGCTGGCCGTCGGCAGTTCGCGCACACAGATGGCACTGAACCCGGCCGCGACGGGGCTTCCGGAGGGGCCGCGGGACCCGCTGGTGTTCAACTTCGGGCTGGCCGGCGCGCTCCCGGTTCACCACCCGCTCGGGTACCGCCGGCTCCGCGCCGACGGGGTTAAGCCGGACGCCGTCATCGTCGAGATTTTCCCGGCGCTGCTCTGCGTTCCGGACGCCGCCCACACCGTCTATGCGGAGAGCGGCGCGGGGCTGACCGCTGCCGAATTGGCGAGTTTGGCGCCGAACACACACGACCCGGAGCCGGTCCGGCGCTGGGTTCAGTCCCGCGCGTTCGGACCGGCCGCGCACCTCCAGAGTATTCAGCGCCAAATCGTACCGGACCTGTTCCCGGCGCACTACTGGCTGCCGCTGATCGCCCGGTTCCCGAACGGAACCGGGTTCCACGCGTTCCCGGCGAAAGAGATTTCCGACGCAGACCGGCAGCGGGCGACTGATAAGGCGGTCGGTGCGTACCGACAGATGTGTCGCGAGATGCCGTTGCACCCGATGGCGGAGCGGGCGTACCGGGAGGTGGTCGCGGCGTGCCGGGCCGACGGGGTGCCGGTCGCTCTGTACCTCACCGCCGAAGCGCCGCTGTTCCGTGAGCTGTACACCCCCGAGTCCCGCGCGGCCCTTGCCGCGTTCGTTCGGGTGTTCACGGGTGAGCTCGGTGTCCCCGTGTTCGACCTGTCCGACGGATGGGAGACCGGCGATTTCTGGGACGGACACCACATGCTCCCGGGCGGCGCCGAGAAGTTCAGTCGCCGGCTCGCGGACCGGCACTTGCGGCCGTGGCTCGCCACGGTACTGCCGGCTCGGTGACGGCACTCCGACGCCGAACAGCGAGTTCGGCCCCTTTAGGCGTCCCGTTAGCATGGCGCCGCCTGTGTGGACGGTACGGGCTCGCGCGGCCGGTCTGTATTGACCGGTTTTTCTATGCTCCTTAGATTGGGAATCTGGCGCGGTCGGTGCGCCCCGGCATGACTCCGGGCGGGCGCACCGACTTTCGCGCACGAGGATTAACGCAATGGCGACGGCACAGACCGGGATGGAACCGACGTTCTTCGAGAAGCTGGGCGACAAGTTCAACGCCTTCGTCGAAGCGTGCGTGGGCGTCATCTCCCGGCTGGTGGGCGGGTCCGCCGACGAGCGACGCATTCGGGGTATCGGGTACGTGCGCCCGCGCGGCGCCGCGGTCCACACTGTGGTGCCCGGCTCGGCGCTCGCGAAGGTGAACGAACTCGAACCGAAGATGCAGGCGCTGACCGACGAGCAACTCAAGGGGCTCACCGCCGAGTTCCGCGAGCGGCTCAAAGGGGGAGCCACCCTCGACCAGTTGTTGCCCGAGGCGTTCGCCGCGGTCCGCGAGGCCGGCCGGCGCACGAAGGGCATGCGCCACTACGACGTGCAGGTGGTCGGTGGCGCGGTGCTGCACGGGTACGGCACCGGGCTGGGCAGCATCGCCGAGATGAAGACCGGTGAAGGTAAGACCCTCGTCGCGACCCTCGCCGCGTACCTCAACGCGCTCGAGGGCCAGGGCGTCCACGTGGTCACCGTGAACGACTACCTGGCGCGCCGCGACTGCGAGTGGATGCTGCCCATCTATTACGCGCTGGGGGTGAACGCGGCGTACATCCAGAGCGACATGGACCCGGAGGCCCGGCGCCGCGCCTACGAGTGCGACCTCACCTACGGCACCGCCTCCGAGTTCGGGTTCGATTACCTGCGCGACAACATGAAGATCGCGCGGCACGACGACGAGAACTACCACCCGTACTACCGGCAGGTGCAGCGGGCCCACCACTACGCCATCATCGACGAGGTGGACAACATCCTCGTCGACGAGGCCCGCACCCCGCTCATCATCAGCGGCCCGGCCTTCTCCGACGCCAAGCGGTTCGCCGAGGCCGACAAGGTAGCCCGCGCGCTAACGGAACTGGAGCGCAAAGCGCGGCGCGACATCGTCGCGGCCGGCACCATGAAGGCCGGCGGCACCGAAGGGGACGGGCTCACGCTGCTCGCCCCGCTCGACGCCACCAAAGTGGACCCGCAGAACCCGCCCCCGAAGGGCGTGTACTTCGAGATCAAGGAGAAGGAGCGCACCTGCCATCTGACGGATGCGGGCGTGCGCAAGGCCGAAGAGCTGGCGGGGGTCGAGAGCTTCTACACCGCCGGTAACATGGAATGGCCGCACCTGATGGACAACGCGCTGAAGGCGCACCACCTGTACCAGATCGACCGCCACTACATGATCGACCGCGACGCGCGGGAGAACAACGAGCTGTCGATCGTCATCATCGACGAGCACACCGGCCGCGCGATGTACGGCCGCCAGTGGTCCGACGGGCTTCACCAGGCCGTCGAGGCGAAGCACACCAAAGACGGGGTGCAGATCAAGCAAGAAACGCAGACGATGGCCACGGTCACGCTGCAGAACTTCTTCAAGCTGTACAAGAAGCTCGCGGGCATGACCGGCACCGCGAAGACGGAAGAGAACGAGTTCTGGAAGATCTACAAGCTCGACGTGGTGGCGATCCCCACCAACAAGCCGATGCTCCGCATCGAGCACAAGGACCTGGTGTACCGGACCGACAAGGAGAAGTGGGACGCGGTCGTTAACGAGGTCGTGGAGATCAGCAAGAGCGGGCGCCCGATCCTGATCGGCACCAAGGACGTGGACAAGAGCGAGAAGCTCTCGCAACTGCTGAAGCGCCGGGGGGTCAAGCACGAGCTGCTCAACGCGAAGCCGGAGCACGTGGGCCGCGAGGCCGAGATCGTGGCCCAGGCGGGGCGCATCGGCGCGGTCACCATCTCCACGAACATGGCCGGCCGCGGGACCGACATCATCCTCGGCGGCAACGCCGAAACGCTCGCGTGGGCGCGCCTCAAGCAGGCCAAGGACGCCGACGGGCGGCCCCTGTACCCCACCCGCCTGGAGGTGCCGAACGACGTGTGGGCCGCGACGATCAACGAGATCGAAGCGAAGGAGAAGATGAAGGAGGAGGGCCGCAAGGTCGCCGAGATGGGCGGGCTGCACATCCTCGGCACCGAGCGGCACGACTCCCGCCGCATCGACAACCAGCTCCGCGGCCGCGCCGGCCGCCAGGGCGACCCGGGGTCGAGCCGGTTCTACCTGTCGCTCCAGGACGAGCTGATGCGCTTGTTCGCGGGCGAGTGGGTCGGGAACGTGCTCACCCGGCTGGGGATGCAGGAGGGCGAGGCGATCGAGTCCGGCATGGTGAGCCGGCGCATCGAGAAGGCCCAGAAGAAGGTCGAAGAGTACCACTTCGACCAGCGCAAGAACCTGCTCGAGTACGACGAGGTGATGGACCTCCAGCGCAAGCGCGTGTACGGCGCGCGCCAGGAGATCCTGGACGGCATGAACCCGCGGGCCATGATCCTGGACATGATCCGCACGCAGATCGCCGACGCGAGCGCGCGGTTCCTGAACGACAGCTACGGCGCCGCCAGCTTCGCCGAGTTCGCCAGCAACCGGCTGGGCATGGAGTTCGCCGCGGGCGATTTCCGCACCTCCTCCTACGAGGACGCGGCGCGCCAGGCGATCGAACAGGCGCTGGCCAACGTCGAGACGTTCATGCAGGAGCGGCTCGAAGAGAACCTCGGGGCGGACGAGGACCCGAAGGACTGGAAGTGGTCGGAGCTGACCCGGGCGGTCAACGCCCGGTACGACCTCAAGCTGACCGAAAAGGAGTTGCGCAAGATCGCGCCCGACAAGCTCGCGGAACACCTGGGCGCCCAGGCCGAGGCCGCGGTGAACGCGGTGAACCTGGACGAAGGCGCGCGGTACCTGACGCGCACCTACGGCGCCGAGGCCCTCGCCGAGTGGCTCCGCCAGCGGTTCGGCGTAAAGATCACGGCCGAGGAGATCGTCGCCCGGGGCGACGGGAGCGAGCTGAACGGGCACCTGTACCAGAGGGTGCGGGCCGCGTACCGCGAGAAGGACGTGGAGTTCCCGGTGCGGGTGGCGATGCAGAACTTCATGTCCGACAAGCCGGCGGCCGGGCAGCAGCGGTACGACCGCGACGGGCTGTACCGCTGGAGCGCCCAGCGGCTCGGAACGGTGCTGGCGGCGCGGAAGCACGGGCCGCAGGTGCTCGCGGACTCGAACGGGTTCTTCGCGGTCGCGTTCCAGGCGCTGGAGGAAGAGGGCTGGACCGAAGAGGTGATCCGCACGGAGCCGCGGTCGAAGCTGCGCGAGCGGCTCACCGCTCTGGCGCCCAAGGCGATGCCGGCTGCGGACATCGACGAGATCGACGCCCAGGTGACCACGACCTTCAGCGGCGCCAAAGTCGCCGACCCGGAAGACGCCAAGGAACTGACCGATTGGGCGCAGCGCGAGCTGGGGCTGACGCTCGACGCCGCGAAGCTCACCGGGCGGAGCGCGGTCGAGGCGCGGCACATGGTCCTGAACGCCTACGACGAAAAGTACCGGCCGGAGATGCACTCGGTCGAGCGGCAACTCGTGCTGGAGCAGATCGACAGCGCGTGGAAGACGCACCTGCTGGTGATGGACAACCTCCGCAGCGGGGTGGGGCTGGCGGGCTACGCGCAAGAAGACCCGAAGATCGTGTACAAGCGCGAGGGGATGCAGGAGTTCGACAAGATGTGGGCGGGCATCCGCGACCGCATCACCGAAGCCGTCTTCCGGATGGAGGAGATGGGCGACGAGGAGGCGCAGGCGGCGCTGTGGGCCGGCGCCCGCGCGACGCACGCCGCGGCCATCAGCGCGACCCAGGCGCGTCAGGCCCAGCTCGACGCCTCGCAGCAGCAGACGAACACGTCGGGCGGGGGCGAGACGAAGAAGACCGACCCAATCCGCAATGAGGGTAAGAAGGTAGGCCGCAACGACCCGTGCCCGTGCGGGAGCGGCAAGAAGTACAAGAACTGTCACATGAAGATGGAGGCCGGCAAACGGTAGGCGGCGGAGGCGAACGAGTCGGTGCCGGTCCGGTCGAGATAACGTCTTTTTTGGAGATAAGACATGGACCGTCGCCGAGCGTTCACACTGATCGAGTTGCTCGTCGTTGTTGCAATCCTCGCCGTGCTGATTGGCTTGCTAGTGCCGGCAGTGCAAAAGGTGCGCAGCGCGGCTGCACGGATGAAAAGTGCGAACAATGTGCGGCAGATCAACTTAGCCGTTCATAATTTCGCGGGTACTCGAAGCGACTTGCTTCCGGCCATTGACGGAAACCCTCGGCGCGTTTGGTCAGAGCCTTTCGGAATGTTCGTGATCCAGCGAGAACCGGTTTTGTTTGAGGCCCTTTTGCCGTACCTCGAGGTCCCAACCACTTCAGCTCAAGCACTGCCAGACCTCGTTCCCGTGTATGTCAGTCCCGTTGATCCCGGGTTCGCAGCCCATCAAGCAAAAGCGTCCCGCCCGTTACAATCAGCAATTAGTTATACAGGTAATGCTCAGGTCTTTGTCGGATCAGCGAGCCTGACAACGACATTCACTGACGGGCTGAGCAATACGATCACTATTGCTGAACACTATGCTTCGTGCGGTAGTGTCCGATTCTCATATACAACAACCGAGCCAATCGGCCGGCCCGGTTATACTGTTCACCGCCCGACATTTGCCGACGGCGGGTCGGTATTTCGTGGTCAGAACGAGCAAGACGTTTATCCCGTTACGAGTGGTAATCCGGCCATCACACGCCCGAGTCGTGCAGGGGCCACGTTCCAGGTCGCGCCTCAAGTTTGGTTCCAGGACAGTTGGGAAAATCCTCGTGCCCCCGGTGCGAACGAATGTGACTGGTCAGTTCCGCAAACGCCGCATCGTGAAGGGATGATTGTTGCGCTGGCAGACGGAAGCGTCCGCACACTTTCCCCGTCCATGAGCCCGGCCACGTTCTGGGCCGCCGTGACACCCGCTGGCGGTGAGGTGCTGGGCAGCGACTGGTAGCAAACTGGAATGGGAATCGCGGCGGGAAGGGGATATCCTCTCAGCCGCACCGCATCTTTAGACTGCGATTCCCATGCTCCTTGACCTCGTTTACTTGTTGGCTCTGCTCGCGCTCTCGCCGTGGTTACTCTGGCGCGCGGCTCGAACCGGTCGTTATCGCCAGAACCCTGCCGCGAAGTTGTTCGGACGAGTCCGCATCACCAACCCGATGCGAAAGCCGGTGGCGTGGTTTCACGCGGTCAGCGTCGGGGAGGTCAACCTGCTCGGAACGCTCGTTCCGGCCTTCTGCAAGCGACATCCTGACTGGCACGTCGTCGTGTCGTCCACCACCGATACCGGACTCGCCGAGGCGAAGCGCCGGTTCGCCGATTTGGACGTGATCGCGTGGCCGTTCGACTTCACCTGGGCGGTCGCGGCGGCACTTGGCGCGGTAAAGCCTTCGTTGGTGGTTCTCGCCGAAAGCGAACTGTGGCCGAACTTTCTCGCCGCTGCACGTCAGCAAAATGTGCCCGTGGTCGTGGTGAACGCGCGGATGAGCCCGCGCACCTTCCGGCGCATGAAGCGTGTCGCCGGACTCGCCCGACAGTTGCTATTCCGCCACGTGACGCGATTCGCGGTCCAAGAGGCGGACTACACCGACCGCCTCCGGCAACTCGGCGTACCGGGTACGAAGCTCGTCACGACGGGGTCGATCAAGTACGACGGCGCGCTGCGGACACGTAGCACGCCAGAAACGGAGCGGCTGCGCGGGCTTCTTGGTCTGGTCGGGCCTGATCCGTCGGGCGGCTCCCCCCTCGTTCTGCTGGCCGGCAGCACACACGCGCCAGAGGAAGCGATCGTTCTTGACGTGTTCGCCCGACTGCGCACGCGATTCCCGCACGTGAGACTGCTACTCGTCCCTCGTCACCCCGATCGTTTCGAGGAGGTCGTGCGGCTCGTCGAAGCCGCGCAACTGCCGTTCGTGCGACGCTCTACCGTTTCCACCCCTCTGGCCGAAGCCCCCGCGGTCGTGTTACTCGACACGGTGGGCGAACTCGGCGCCGCGTGGGGATTGGCGGACGTTGGATTTACCGGCGGGAGTCTCGACGGGGTGCGCGGCGGGCAAAGTATGATCGAGCCCGCCGGGTACGGGGTACCGTGCGTGTTCGGGCCGCACGTGTGGAACTTTCGCGACGCCGCCAAACGCTTGGTTGAAGCAGGCGGGGCCGTGATGGTGCCCGACGCAAATGCCCTTGAGGCGGAGTTGATGAAGCTCCTTACCGACCCCGACCTGCGGGCGCGAATGGGTCGTTCGGCCCGCGAACTGGTCCAGCGCCAACAGGGCGCGACGTTTCGCACGCTCGACGTGATCGATTCCGTCATCCCTTCACCCGCGGGCAGTCGCGCCGCATAACCTCGGTTACAATTGGGCCGGTGAACTCACGACCCGAGGCGCGAATGATCCGCGCATACACCTTCAGCGCCGCGGGCGGGCACGCCGTGAACGAGGACATGTTTCTCGTGTGCGAGGTGCCGGGCGGTTATGTCGTCGGGCTCGCCGACGGCCAGGGCGGGCGCGCAGGCGGCGCCCGGGCAGCCCGACTCGCCTGTCAAGTCGCACTGGAAGAGCTGATGCGCGGGCCTGAGCCCGATTGGGCCGGCGCCCTGGCACGCGCCGACAACGCCGTCGCGGCCGATTCCACGGCTGGATTCACCACGCTGGTCGCGTTGCGGGCAACAGCGGGACACGTCACCGGGTCATCGTGTGGTGACAGCGCGGCAGTCGTGGTGTGCGGGGACGCGGCCCCACAGGTGCTCACCTCATGGCAATTCAAGAACCCGCCTGTTGGCAGTGGCGAAGCGACGTTCGTGCCGTTCGCTTTGGAACTCGTCGCACCCTGGAAATTGTTGATCGTTAGCGACGGCGTCTGGAAGTACGCGACCTGGGAGCGCGTGTGGGACAGCACCGCTCGACTATCCGGCGAGGAACTGTTGGAAGAACTTCGGGCTGCGGCACGCCTGCACGCGACTGGCGAGTTTCAAGACGACTTCACCGTTGTACTGCTCGAGGGCGAGTAGAGCATGTACCGTATCACACAATGCCTATCGGTCGGCATGTTTCCGCGCCCAGAAGACGCACCCAGGCTTCTGGCGAGCGGAATCACCCACGTGCTGAATGTGTCCGATCGCCCCAGCGATGTTTCGGTCGCCGACGGGTTCGGCGATGTTGCCTGGGTGCCGATGTCCGACAGCCGTCGGCTCTTGCCCGCAACCGCATTGCAGGCGCTCAACGCGCTGCACGAACTTGCAGCGGCGCCCGACGCCCACGTTTACGTTCACTGCATGGTCGGTCGGTTGCGCTCGCCGACGATCCTGTGGCTGTACCTGATCGCGCTCGGGCTCGACCCGCACACGGCCCGCGACCTGATTGAGTCGCGAGCGCCGCACGCGACCGCCGGGCACTACCAGATGGTGAGCAACGAACACGTGCGGCTCGCGCAGAAGCACGGGCTGGCGCACTTCTTACCGCACCCGCGCTCGGACCTCGTCGTGCCGTTCCCGCTCGCGGAGGAGGAATGAACGCCCCGCTCGCGTACTTTAACGGTCGGCTCGTGCCGTTTTCGGAAGCCGCGCTCTCACTCCACGACGCCGGGTTCGTTTCGGGCGCTACAGTGGTGGACAACGCCCGCACGTTCCGCCACAAACTGTTCCGCTGGGCGGACCACCTCGCGCGTTTTCGGCGGGATTGTGTTGCGTGCTACGTTCCACTCGGTTCGACCGACGAACAACTCACCGCCGCCGCCCACGAATTGGTTGCGCACAACGCGAAACTGCTGCCGCCCGGCGGCGAGCTTCAGTTGGTGACGTTCGCGACCCCCGGGCCGCTCGGCTTCTACCTCGGAGAGCCGCAGAACGGCCCGCCGACCCTCGGGATGGTCACCTACCCACTTCCATTTGCTCGGTACCGGACGTTTTTTACCGAGGGCGTCCGGCTCGGTGCCGTCGCCAACGTCTGGTCGGCGCCAAACGGTGTGGTTCCGCCGGCGGTGAAGCACCGCAGCCGGATGGCGTGGCACGTCGCGGACAACCAAGCCCGGGCGTTAGCCGGAAGCACCGCCTTGGCGCTCGCAGTTGAGAACGAGTACCTCACAGAAACCAGTGTCGCGAACATCCTTATCGTGCGCGACGGAGGGGTCGTTAGCCCACCGCCGGGAACCGTTCTTGACGGGATCAGCTTGAAGGTGACGCGCGAGCTGTGTTGCGCGGTCGGTGTTCCGTACACCGAGGCCCCGGTTCACCACCGGGACGCGGCTCACGGGTCCGAATTTCTGCTCGCGGGTACCGGATTCTGTCTCGCCGCGGCGCGCGAGCTGTTCGGCGGAGCGGTGTGCGCCTCGCGAACGTTCGAGCCGTTCGGGCCTGTGCTGGCGAAACTGCTCGCGGCGTGGTCCGATCTGGTCGGCGTGGATGTCGCGAGGTCGTTCACCGACGCGAGGGCGTGATGCCAGCGAACCCGTTCGATAAGGCGGCGCGATACGTCACGAAGATGGACCCGCTTGCGTTCCTCGCGTGGGCGTTTGGGGTTCCCACATCGGAAATCACGTTCGGCGGCTGGCTCGACACGCGGGCCGTTCCCCTACCGCACGAGCCGGACCAGATCGGCGATACGGTGGCCCGCGCCCGTAACTTTGGAACCGAAGAGGCCCCGTGGGCGATCGCGATCGAGTTCCAGATCGAGCCGGATCCGATGATGTTTGGGCGGTTGATGATCTACCTCGGGCACTTGTGGCAATCGCTGAAGCCGGACCCGGAGCGCGGGAGCCGGTTCAACATCGGGGCGGTGGTCGTAAACTTGACCGGTACGGGTCGCGCTTCGCGCGAGATGCGCTGGCCCGGCACACCGCTGGTCACCCACCTCGGCGTTGTCGAACGGAACCTCGTAACCGAGCGCGCCGCCACCTTGCTTGCGGGAATTGAGGCCGGGCACTGGTCGCGGGCGCTGCTGCCGTGGCTCCCGCTGATGACCGGTGGCGACGATGCGGTTATCATCGACCGGTGGAAGGTGCTTGCGGAAGGCGAGCCGGACCGCCGCGCCCGAGGCACCTACGGCGGTTTGGCGCTCGTCTTCGCCGCTGCCGCTGGTCGCCGCGAGGTTTGGGAAAAGGCACTGGAGGGTTGGAACGTGATCGAATCACCCGTCGTGAACGAGTGGATCGCTTTGGGTAAGGCTAAAGGCGTGGCCGAGGGGCGCGCCGAGGGGCGCGCCGAGCAGGCGGTTCTGATGCTCCTGAACGTCCTCGCGGCCAAGTTCGGAAGCACCCCGGCCGAAGTGGAAGCGGCCGTTCGCTCGTGCGCCGACCTCGTCAAGCTTCAAGTGTGGACGACCCAGGCGGCGACAGCAGCTACGCTCGCCGAGTTCCGCACCACGACCGGGTTGTGATCCGCTTCTTCTCCGGAGTGGCGTCCACAATGTCCGAATCTGGCGAGTAGACGGCGCGTTCTTCACAGAGTATTCTTACCACCCTTGCTGGGGTTTGTGACAGCTTGTTACAAGCCCCGCGCTGTTCCGGTCGAGACCGCCGAACGGAGGGCTTTCGCTCTTTCCGCTCGCGACCGAACGGCTCGGACCGCCAAGACCCAAGCGCCAGGACACTGTAATGTCCCTCTCTCGCTCTCGCGCCCGCCGGCCGCGGTTCCCGTGGCTGCTGCTCGTCGTTTGCGCCCTCCCGATCGGGTTGCTCGGGGCGGGCGACTTCTCGGGCCGCCCGACTGCCGATTGGACCGTGTTCGGCTCCGCCTGGGAGCCGTTCGCGTTTCTTACGTCGGGCGCTTACGGGTTCGGTGAGAAACTCGGCCTGCTCGGGTGCCTCGCGGTCGCGGTCGGCGGGCTCGTGTACGCCGCCCGGCTGATGAAGGAGGTGTACGCGGCCGACACCGGCACGCCGGCGATGCAGAAGGTCGCGCAGGCGGTGCGCGAGGGGGCGAACGCCTACCTCCGGCGCCAGTTCGCGGTGGTCGGCGTGCTGATCGTGCTGCTGACGGGCGTCATCATCGCGTCGAAGTGGCCGTGGGAGGCTGAGCCCGGGATGCACTCGATCGACGAACTGAAGACGATCGCGGTCGGGCGCGGGGTGGCGTTCCTGATGGGCGCGCTCTTCTCGGCCGCGGTGGGCTTCACCGGGATGCGGCTCGCCACGGCAGGTAACCTGCGCGTCGCCGCCGCCGCCCGCGCGCGGCGCGAGGCCGGCGACACGAGGGCGAACTTCGGCGCCGCCATGCGGCTGGCGTACAAGACCGGCACCATCACGGGCATGTTCACCTGCGGGCTGGGGCTGCTCGGCGGCACGCTCATCTTGCTCGTGTTCGGCGAACTGGCTTACGAGATCCTGATCGGCTATGGGTTCGGCGGGTCGCTCCTGGCGCTGTTCATGCGCGTGGGCGGGGGGATTTACACCAAGGCCGCCGACGTCGGCGCGGACCTCGTCGGGAAGGTGGAGCAGGCCATCGCCGAGGACGACCCGCGGAACGCCGCGACCATCGCCGACAACGTCGGCGACAACGTCGGCGACTGCGCCGGGATGGCGGCCGACGTGTTCGAGAGCTACTCGGTCACGATGGTGGCGGCGGTGATGCTCGGGTACGCGGCGTTCGGGTTCAAGGGGATGATCTTCCCGCTGCTCGTGCAGGCGGTGGGCGTGGTCGCCAGCGTCATCAGCACGTCGCTGGTCGGCGCCGGCATGACGACGGGCAGCAGCTCGACCGCGATGGGGGCGATCAACCGCGGGTTCTGGCGCAGCGCGGTCATCAGCACCCTCGGGTTTATGCTGTTCGGCCTCATTTACCTGCGGTTCGACGCGGCCTACATCGTGGAGCGCGGCATCGACCGCGGGATGTACCAGGAACTGTTCGACAACACCGACCTGCGCGCCGAACTGGGGCTCACGCACGCCGGCCCGCGGACCGTGGCGTCCGAGGTGAAGGAGCTGCGCGACCTGCGGAGCGGGGCCGAGCGGAACGCCCCGAAAACGGTCGCGCTGGAAGCGGAGGTGGACCGGCACCGGACCGACGCGCTGGCGGCGTGGCGCAAGCTCGCCCCCGAGGCGCGCGACCAGCTCGCGCAGCGCCGGGTCAAGGTGGCCGCGGCCGGGGGCGAGCACGAGCTGCAACTCGTCACCGACCTGCGGACCCGTCGTGTGGCCCAGGACGGGGAACTGCGTGCGACCGCGACGCTGCTCGAACTGGCGCAAGCCCGGTACCACGTACCGCTGCGGCCGGGGCTGAACCTGGCGGTCGCGTGGTGCTGCCTCATCGGCATCCTGCTCGCAGTGCTGCTCAACAAGTGTACCGAGTACTGGACCAGCACCGAGTACAGCCCGGTGCGGGAGGTGGTGCGGGCCAGCAGCACCGGGCACGCGACCAACATCATTTCGGGCCTGGCGCTCGGCCTCGAAAGCTCGGTGTGGGCGGTGCTCCTCATTTCCGGCGCGATACTCGCTGCGGTTGCGGTGTGCGGCGACTCGCAGAACCTGTTGTACCTCGCGTTCGGGGTCGCGATGACCGGCATCGGGATGCTCACGTTGACCGGCGACACGATCAGCATGGACGTGTTCGGCCCGATCGCCGATAACGCGAACGGCATCGGCGAGATGTCGTTCAACCGTGACGTGAACGGCCAGAGCCTGAAAGACGGTGACCCCGGGTTCATGCCGGACGCCGAGAACGCGGACGCGCGGCAGATCCTCGCCGACCTGGACGCCGTCGGGAACACCACAAAGGCCATTACCAAGGGCGTGGCGATCGGCTCGGCGGTGATTGCGGCGGTGTCGCTGTTCGCCAGCTTCATCGCGGTGCTGGTGACCGGCTCGGAGGAGAAGATCGGGCAGCTCCTGATCGGCGATTTCACGCAAGGGGCCTCGAAGCTCACCGTCGCCGAACCGCTGGTGTTCATCGGGATGCTGATCGGCGGCGCGGTGCCGTTCCTGTTCAGCGCGATGACCATTCGCGCGGTGGGGCGTGCGGCGTACCTGATCGTGTTCGAGTGCCGCAAGCAGTTCCGCGACCCCGAGATCATGGCGGGCACGAAGACGCCGGATTACGGGCGCGTGGTGGCGATCTGCACGGCGACCGCTCAACACGAGCTGATCGGCCCCGGGCTGCTCGCGATCGGCACGCCGCTCGTGGTGGGCTTCCTGCTGGGGCCGTTCGCGCTCGGCGGGTTCCTCGCCGGGATGATCCTCACCGGCCAGCTCATGGCGGTGTTCATGTCGAACGCCGGCGGCTCGTGGGACAACGCCAAGAAGATGATCGAGGACGAGCCCAAGGACAAGGAACGCAACACCGGTAAAGGCAGCGAGAAGCACAAGGCGAGCGTCACCGGCGACACGGTCGGCGACCCGCTGAAGGACACGAGCGGCCCGGCCATCAACCCGCTCATCAAGGTGATGAACATGGTGAGCCTGCTCGCGCTGCCACTGGTGATGATGCACAACGTGAAGGACGGGACCGGGAACTGGACCGTGGGCGCCGCGGTCGCGGGCGTGGCGGTGCTGGCGGTGCTGTGGGCGTGGTGGCAGTCGAAGAAGGAGACCGCCGAGATGAGCGCGCTGGATAAGGAGCCAGTTCAGGGTAAGTGACCGCGACCGCCCCGACCTCTGGGGTGGCCCTGGCCGCGGCGTTCGCTCCGTTGCCGGTTACAATGACCGGCGACGGCGAACGGCGAGGGCGAAACGTGAAACTGGCGAAGATCCGTATCGAGAATTTCAGGCACCTCGGCGCCGGCGGAAAGCCGTTCGAGTTGGACTTTACGGACCCGCTCGGCCGGGTGCGCGACTTCACACTTCTGGTCGGCCCCAACACAAGCGGCAAAACGACGGTCCTTGATGCGATTGCCGCGGCGCTCGGGCCGAGCCTCGAAATGCCCACGCTGAGGCCGGGCTTCAAACTGAGCCCACGAACGGTTGTTTCTCGCGGCGCGCTTCAGGCGAAGGTGACGTGCTGGCTGCGATTTGATGATGAGGAGATTCGGACTGCCGATGAAGTGCTAAAACTGGCCGAACTTCCGGGCTTTGCATCCGCGCTCCCGCCTACACCAAATCTCAAGCTAACGTGGATATACCCAGATACTAAACACAATCTCTCTGGCGGGTGGTCCGAATTCGATCACGACCCGGGTGGCTCCGTGCTGCTCCTCACACGAAACCGGATTCCCTTCCTCTTGGGAACAGGCCGGGTGACGTGGGACTGGCTCAAACGTGCTGGCGGAGCCTTCACCTTCGATCAAGAACGGACCGGTTGGGGGAAGACAATTTCACGTCAGGTTTGGAACATCATTCACGGAACGACCGAAGCGGCGGCAGAGAACCCGGACCTGCGAACCACCGATCCGCGCACGATCCTCGTGGACCTTGCGCTCCAATCACTTGTCCCTTCGGTCAATGCGGACCCGCGCGCGCTCGATCCGTTCGCGGCAATTCGCGATCGCTACGCGGACGTGTGCGCCCCGCGCCGAATTGTTGGGGCGGTACGGGACGAACTCAATGAATTCAGCATCCGCTTCAGCGACGGGCGGCAGGAATATGGCTACGAGGGTCTCAGTAGTGGCGAGAAGATGCTGCTCCTGCTGGTCATCCGGTTCGTGTCCGAACACATCCACCGCTCGGTCGTCCTGATCGACGAACTGGAGCTGAATCAGCACCCGCTCTGGCAGCGGCGATTACTTCACATGATCCCGCGAATGGGTGACAACAATCAAATCATCGCCACGACGCACTCCCCATACCTTCGCGACGCTGTTCCGCCGGACGCGGTCATCGAGTTGGGCGGCCTCGGCGACGACTCACGCGCGGAGGGGGCGTAGGTGGCGACCTTCCTCGTCTGCGAGTGCGCGATCGATAACCGCGTACTCGATCAAATCGTCGTCCAGCGGCACGGCCTCGCCGTTCAGATCGCACTCGCCGGCGGAAGCACCGGGTTGGGTGCGATCCGGAGCTACCTTCAGCAGCGCACTTCGGGTGATGTCGCGATTTCGGTTCGCGATCGTGACTACGATTACACGCTCGCCGAAGCGGCCACAACTTGGACCGCCCCCACAAGCCGACAGCTCGTTTGGCGCCGGCACGAGGTCGAGAATTAAATTACTTGCTCGAACCGCTTGTAGTTCTCGACCTGTTCAACGAGTGGCGAGCGCTGCCCAATGCGGCGTGGGCGAGTGGGCTACCTGGGAGTGAGGCCGGTACCGAATCCCTCTTACAACAGCTTGCCGTTCCGCTCATCCCCGAACACGTCGCGGGATTGGTACGAACCGAACTCGTTCGGGCGATGAACGCGCTGGGTAGTTTGAGTTTCACGCACCCGACGGCCGCGCCACCACCCGGCGTGGCGCTGGGCGCTGCCGGATGGCGCACGGCCGTTGTGGCTGAAGCTGCTCGCCTCGCGAGTAACGGAGCGGCTCTCGCCGCTTTGCCGGGGCTAGACGCGGCCACAATCGGCGCGCGTTACGACGCGCTCCTTGCTGGGTGCCAGTCGGTTCAGTTCTTTGCGGCGCGTGAGTACCTTAGCGATATGGGTGGGAAAGAGTTGCTCGCCGCCCTCGCTCAACACCTTAATGGGCTCGGCGCTCCCGGTCGGCTCAACAGCACCGCGATCGCGGACGCGCTGCTCCACGCGCTTGTCCGCATTTATCAACCCAACACACTCTTCCAGCCCGATGACTTCGCGGAACTCGGGGCGATTCTCGCGCAATTCTGATCGGCGTTGGCCCGCGGCGCGGCGTGCTGGTAACCTAGTTCGCGTCTCTCTCCTCCGGACGCTGCCTCATGGATCTGTTCGCTCTCACGCTGTACTCGCGCGACCCCGTCAGCCAGCGGCTGATCCTGCACGCGATGCCGGTTATGATCGCCGTGCTGTGCTGCCTCGCCATCGCGTACCGCTACTACTCGGCGTTCCTCGCGGCGAAGGTGGCCGCGTTCGACGACACCCGCCCAACGCCCGCCGTGCGCCTCAACGACGGCCAGAACTACCACCCCACCAACCGCTGGGTGCTGTTCGGGCACCACTTCGCCGCGATCTCGGGCGCGGGGCCGTTGATCGGGCCGGTGCTCGCCATTCAGTACGGGTTCGCGCCCGGGCTGGTGTGGCTCGTCATCGGCGTGTGCCTCGCGGGCGCGGTGCAGGACATGCTCGTGATGGCCGCCAGCGTCCGCCGCGACGGCAAATCCATCGCCGAGATCGCCCGGCACGAACTCGGCTACCCGGCGGCCGTCATCGCGTCGGTCGCGATCCTCTTTATCGTGGTGATCGCGCTCGCCGGCCTCGGCCTGGTCGTGGTGAAGGCGCTCGGCGGCGAGGAGGTGAAGCTGCCGAAGGGGACGCAAATTACGGTGCCCGTCGCCGAGCGCGTTCGGGCCGAGCCGCAAGGGGGCGCGACTGTTCTGCACTTCCCGCCCGGGTGCTCCGTCCGGTACGAAGCGGCGGGGGCCGCAACCGCTCGCTCGGAGCCGTTCGCCGTGCGCGTGCCCGGAACGATATCCGGGAATTGGCGTGTCGGGAAGGCATCGGCGGACCCCACGGAGGTCACCGAAACCGGTTCCCCTCACGTTTCGTACACGCACCCCACCGACTCGCTCACCTTTGTCACGCCCGCCGGCTGTGCGCAGGTGGTGGCCGGTTCGTCCTGGGGCACGTTTACCATCGCTTGCACCATCCCCATCGCGCTTCTGGTCGGGCTGTGGATGTACCGCATCCGGCCCGGGCGCGTGGTCGAGGCGTCGCTCATCGGGGGCGTGCTCACGCTCGCGGCGGTCGTGATCGGCGAGCCGGTGTCGCGGTCGGCGCTCGGGGCGTATTTCTCGCTCACGCGCGAGCAGACCATCGCCGCGCTTGGCACCTACGGGTTCGTCGCGGCCGTGTTGCCGGTGTGGCTGTTGCTCGGGCCGCGCGACTACCTGTCGAGCTTCCTGAAGATCGGCACCATCGGGCTGCTCGTCGTGAGCGTGTGCGTCGCGAACCCCGCCCTCCAGGCGCCGGCGCTGAACGAGGTGTTCATTAACGGCGGGCCGACCTTCCCCGGCCAGATCTTCCCGTTCGTGTTCATTTGCATCATGTGCGGCTCGATCAGCGGGTTCCACGCGCTCGTGTCCAGCGGCACCACGCCGAAGATGGTAGAGAAAGAATCGCACATCCGCACCATCGGCTACGGCTCGATGCTGATGGAGGGGCTGGTCGCCGTGACGGCACTCATCGCGGCGGCGGCGCTGCCGTCGGAGCTGTACTACGCCATCAACGTTCCCATCGACCGCGAGTCCGAGTTCAAAACGCGTCTCGACGAGGTGTTCGACCGCTACGGCGTGAAGGTGCCGCCGGAAGCGGCCGATCCGGCCCACGCGACCAACGTCAGCTCGCCCCAGCACCTCGACCTGGGCCGGGTGGAAGAGAAGGTGGGCGGGGAGTCGCTCCGCGGGCGCACCGGCGGGGCGGTCACGCTGGCGGTCGGCATGTCGGTCATCTTCGAGCAGGCGTTCATGTGGCTCGGGGTGCAGGGCGAATCGCTGCTCAAGTACTGGTACCACTTCGCGATCATGTTCGAGGCGCTGTTCATCCTCACCACCATCGACGCGGGCACGCGCATCGCCCGGTTCCTGTTGCAGGAGAGCGTCGGACGCGTTTATACGCCGGTGGCACGGCCGGACTGGCTCCCGGGCGCGGTGCTCGCCAGTGCGACCGTCACTCTGGGCTGGGTCGGGCTGGTGTGGACCGGCAGCATCACCACCATCTGGTCCATGTTCGGCATCGCGAACCAACTCCTCGCGGTGCTGGCCCTCGCGTTAGTTACCACGTGGCTCGTGAACAACGGGCGCGGCCGGTACGCGCTGGTCACGGCGCTGCCGATGCTGTTCGTGTGCAGCACGACGTTCACCGCCGGAACGCAGCTCGTGACGGGGCAATTCGCGGGCATGATCTCTAGCGGGCGGGCGAAGGTTGAACAGGGTCAGCAGCAACTGGCCGGCGCCACCGGAGCCGCACACAAGGCGGCCGAGGATCTGATCGCCGCGGGGGAGAAGTCGATCTTCACCGGTTACATGAACGCCGGGCTCACCGTCTTCGTCATCACCTGCGTTCTCGCGCTGCTGCTCTGGTCGGCGGCGCGGTGGGTGAGCGTGTGGCTCGGCCCGCTCCGGCGCCCGAACGCGGATGGCACGGCATGACCCGGCACGCACGCGAAGCCGTCTCGCTCGCCCTCGCGGCGGCGCTCGGAGAACTGGCGCTCGTCGCCCTGATGACCGACTGGGCGCAGCCCGGGGCGAGCGCGCTCGTGCTCGGATTTCTGCTCGGGCCGCCGCTGTTCCTCGCACTCGCGGCGTGGCGCCGCCGCACCCACGCCGACCGCTCGCGGGTGCTGTTTTGGGTCGCCGTTGTGATCGCGGTCGGCGGGTTGGGGGTGCTCGGCTTCGATTTGTACCGGTACGATTTCGATCCGCAGTTCCGCCGGACGCCGGGCATGAACCGCGTGCTCGTGCCGGTCGCGCAGTGGGGCGTGCTCCTGATCGTTTGGGCCGGGATGACGTTCCAGGAAATGCGCGAGCGGCGCGCCGAGGGCCGGCGCTAGCGGCCGGTCCGTGCTCACTTCGCCGGGTGCAGCACGAGGTCGAACGTCGGGCGCGTGCTCCCGTCCTTGAACGTCGCCCCGGCCTTCGAGTAGGCAATGCGGTCGGGGTGCGTGGCGTCGCGCTCGAACCTCACCGACAGCTCCACGATGCCGTACTCGGACAGCGGCTTCACCTCGCCTGCGTCGCACACGCCGTTGGCGTTGGCGTCGTGCCAGAGCGCGAGGGAATCGAGCTCCGCACCCGAGAGGACGCCGTCGCTGTTGTCGTCGAGGGCGGCCATCGCGTCGTAGCCGGTGCCCCAGAACAGCCAGAACGTCACGCTGCCGAACAGTTGCAGCGCGGACGTCACGTTCCCGGTGTGCTTTGGGTCGTGAACCAGCCACGCGGCGTTGGGACTGATCCACGTCCACTTCTTCTGAAGGCCGGTGCCGTCGGCGTCGAACGCGACGCTCGCGTTGCGGGCCTCGAGGTCGGCCGCGGTCAGCCCGTCTTTCAGCGGGACCGCGACCGGGGTGACCGGGCGCGGCAACCGGTTCAGCTTGGCGGTCCGCTCGGTGAGTGTCGCGATTTCGTCGGCGTCTTTGCTCTTGTCGAGCAGCGGGACGAGGTAGCCGGCGCCCTCCGCGGTGACGGTGTGGCCGCCGAATGGCCCGGCTTTTAACTCCTGGTCTTTCTTCCACGCCTCTTCGATCACCGCGCGAAGCGCCGCGATCGCGTCTTCTTTCTTATCGGTCTGGGACAGCAGCCACGCCCGCCCCAGCTTCGCGCGCAGGTCGTTGGGCGCGAGCTTGATGGCCTCTTCGTACAGAGCGAGCGCGGCCTTCAGGTGCCCTTGTGCGGCTGTCAGCTTCTCCTTGTTTTCGGTCTGCGTGACGGCGCGGAACGGAACGATCGGCGGCTCGTACCCGAACCAGATCGAGTCCGGGGACTTCTTGTTCACCGGCACCTCCTCGGACCGGAGTGAATAGGCCATCGCGTGAACGCGGGCGAGGTTCAGCACCGCGCTGGCGTCCTCCGGGTTCTTCTTGACGATGGCTTCGAGGTTCTTCGCCAGCCGCTCGACCGGTACCTTTTCGGTTTCAACCGGGAGGTAAAGGGCCGGGGCGAGTTCGGTGCATGCCGCGAGCGCGGCCGCCGCGAGCGCGAGACGGAATCTGAGCACGGTGCGCCCTCCGAAAAGTGATTGGGCGAAACGGATGATACACCGCGCGGCGCGGCGGTGTAAACTGTCGCCGCTGCCCTGTTACCCGGAGGCTCTCATGCTCTCACGCCGCCAGTTGCTCGCGACCGCATTCGCGGCCGCCGGGGGACTTCACCCCCGACTTGCCGGTGCGATCGACCCCATCAAGCGCCCGGGCACCAAGCCCGACCTGAAGTTGAGCCTCGCCGCGTACAGCTTCAACAAGCTGCTCGACCTGAAGAAGCCGTCGATGGATCTGTTCGAGTTCATCGACCTCGCCGCGGGGCTGCCGCTCGACGCGGTCGAACTCACCTCCTACTACTGGGCCGAAACGACCGACGCTTACGCCGAACGGCTCAAGGCCCACGCGGCGAAGAAGAAGCTCGCGATCTCGGGCGTGCCGGTCGGCAACAACTTCTGTGTGGCGGACGAAACGAAGTACCGGGCCGAGATCCAGAAGGTGAAGGACTGGACCGCGCGGGCGGCGAAAGTGGGCGCGAAGACGGTCCGCATCTTCGCCGGGAACCTGGAGAAGGGTGACACGCTCGAAGCCGTCCAGAAGCGCGTGGTCGCGGCGATCGAGGAGTGCTGCGCGGTGGCCGAGAAGCACGGGGTCGTGCTCGCGATGGAGAACCACGGCGGCATCACCGCGACCCCGGACCAACTGCTCGCACTGGTGAAGCCGGTGAAGAGCGCGGCATTAGGCGTGAACATCGACACCGGCAACTTCAAGACCGCGGACCCCTACGCGGACCTCACGAAGATCGCGCCTTACGGGGTCGTGTCGCAGGTGAAGACCGAAGTGTTCCCGGGCGGCAAGCGCGAGGAGGCCGACCTCGCAAGGGTGGTGAAGATCCTGAAGGACGCCAACTTCCACGGCTACGTCGCCCTCGAGTACGAGGCGAAAGACGATCCCAAGGTTGCGGTGCCGAAGTACGTTAAAGAGTTGCGCAGGCTCATCTCGGGATGAGAAGTCCCAAAGGCAGGGGATTGGCCACAAAAGAGGAAGGCAGCAGAGGATTGGCCACAAAAAAGCACAAAGGGCACAAAAGGGAACCAAAGAGGAAGACAGAAAAGTGAGTTTAAAACACTTCTCTTTGTCTCCGGTTTTCTTTTGTGCCCTTTGTGCTTTTTTGTGGCCAATCCTCTGCTGCCTTCCTCTTTTGTACTTTTTTGCGGCCAGCCCTGCCTTTATTGCAGTTCCAGTGCAGCGAGGAGCATGTCTTTCACCTGCGTCATTGGGACGCTTCCCGCGGGCATGGGGCCGTGGCCGATGAGGATGGGCCGGTCCAGCGGGTCGGCCGCGGCCAGCCCGTGGCTGCCCCGCACGACGCCCGCGTCGAGCGGTACCACGTCGAACGTCGTGCGGAACCCCAGCTTCTTCTGGATCAGCCTGCGGGCCGCGTGCAGCTTGGGGAACCGGAACTGGGGATCAAAAAACAGCTCGCACGGGTCGAACCCCGGCTTGTGGTGGATCGCCACGGCGCGGGCGTAGTCGGGGGCCTCGTCGTCGTCGAGCCAGAACGGGTACGCGAACCACGCGTCCGGCTCGGCCAGCAGCACGAGCGCGCCGCTCCGCTGGTGGTTCAGTCCGATCTCGGCGATCTCCTCGCCGGCGAGCAGCTTGGCCACCCCGGGCACCTGGGCCAGCACCGCCCGCACGCGGGCCAGTTCCGCCGGGTTGCGGAGGTACACGTGGGCCACCTGATGATCGACCACCGCGAACGCCCGCGAGCCGTACAGGTCGAGTTGCTCGCCGAACGGTCCGGGGCGCACCTCCAACAGCTTCGCCTCGCGCAGCGCGCGGTTTAGGTACACCGGGCGCGACACGTCGCAGTGCCCGTACTCGCTCACAACCCAAATCTGCGCGCCCGCCTCCTTCGCGGCGTCGAAGATCGGCGCGCAGGCGTCGTCGAGCCCCTTCACGCACGCCCGCATGTCGCACCCGCTCGGGCCGAACCGCTGCGGGTCGTAGTCGAGGTGCGGGAGGTACACGAGCGTGAGGTCGGGCTTCTCGAACTGGAGCACGTTGGCCGCCGCGTTGGCGATCCACTCGGTGGCCGGCAGCCCGGCCATCGGCCCCCAGAACGACGGGAACGGGAACGGGCCGAACACGCGCTCCAGCCCCTCGGCGACGTCGGGCGGCGTGCCGGCGATCCCAAACGCTTTGTCGCCGTTGACCGCGTAGTGCGGCTTCGGGGTGACGGAGATGTCCACCGCGGCGCCCTGGTTGAACCACCAGAACAGCTTCGCGCTCTTGAAGGGCACCCCGCGCTCCGCGGCGCGGCGGCGGGCCGTCTCGTACACCGGCTCGGCCTGCACCAGCCGGTTGCACTGTTGCCAGAACCGCACCTCGTTGGTGCTGTTGAACAGCCACCCGTTGGCGACGATGCCGTGCTTGTTCGGCAGCGCGCCCGTCAGCAGCGTGGCCTGCGCCGTGCAGGTGACCGCCGGGAGCACCTCCGGCATGTCCATGTACCAGCCGCCGTCCGCGAGCGCCTTCAGCCGCGGGGCGTGTTCCAGCAGCCGGGGCGTGAGGCCGACGGCGTTAATCAGTACGATGGGTGGCATCCGGTCACGCTATCAAGGCGGACCCCGGCCGCAAAGTGCGGGGCGGCTCTCATCAGTCGGCGAACAGAGATCACACGAATGCAACTGCGACAACTCGGCAACTCGGACCTGAGCATCACCCCCATCGGGTTCGGCGCGTGGGCCATCGGCGGCGGGGGGTGGGCGTTCGCCTGGGGCGCCCAGGACGACGCCGAGAGCGTCGCGACCATCCGCGAGGCGCTCGACCTCGGCATCAACTGGATCGACACAGCCGCGGTGTACGGCCTCGGCCACTCGGAAGAGGTGGTCGCGAAGGCGCTGGCGGGCGTGTCGCGGCGGCCGTACGTGTTCACCAAGTGCGCCCGCGTGTGGGACGAGAACCGGCAGATCGGGAAGCGCCTGACGGCCGACAGCGTCCGCGCCGAGTGCGAGGCCAGCTTGCAGCGACTGAAGGTGGACGTGATCGACCTGTACCAGATCCACTGGCCCGAGCCGCCGGAGGACATCGACGAGGGCTGGCAAACGCTCGTGAAGCTCAAGGAGGAGGGCAAGATCCGCTGGGCCGGCGTGTCCAACTTTAGCGCCGAGCAGATGGCCCAGGTGTCGAAGTTCGGGCCGATCACCTCGCTCCAGCCGCCGTACTCCATGATCCGGCCGGAGGTGGAGGCGAGCGTCCTCCCGTACTGCCGGGCACACAACATCGGGGTGATCGCCTACTCGCCGATGGCGAGCGGGCTGCTCACCGGGGCCATGACCCGCGAGCGGGTCGCGGCGTTGCCCGCCGACGACTGGCGCAAGGAGAAGAACCGCCACTACCAGGAGCCGCTGCTGACGCGCAACCTGAACCTCGTGGACATGCTGAAGGCGATCGGCGCCCGGCACGGGCACGGGCCGGGTGCGGTGGCGATCGCCTGGGTTCTGCGGCACCCGGCTGTTACTGCGGCGATCGTGGGGGCGCGCCGGCCGGGCCAGTTGAAAGAACTGCTCGGCGCCGCCGACTGGCGGTTGACGCCCGCCGAGATTGGTGAGATAGATGTGTTCCTGAAGGCGAACCCGACCTGACCCGCGGAGGCGAACATGACGGTCGTGACGCTCACGGAGGCCCGCGAGCACCTTCCCGATTTAATCCGGCGCGCCGCCGCGGGCGAGCAGATCGTGATCGCGGACAACGGCACGTGGCTCGCTTCGCTCGGCGCGGCTCCGCAGGCGGCGCCCGTAATGGACGAAACCGAGCGCCAGCGCGTCCTGGACGAGTTCGAACGCAACATCGCCCGATGGCACGCGGAAGAAGGGCTGCCTTACCCACCCGAACCGCTCTCGCAAGGGCGGCCGCTGCCGGAGTCGCCCGCCGCATGATTTTCCCGACGTCCGCTCCGGCGAGCGCTCCGCCGGCGTTTGTTCTCCACACGTCCGTCGCCGCGGACTGGGGCATCCCGGCGCGGTACACCGTCTACTCCCACCGCGTTCGTTTTCGATTGGCCGCCGGAACGGCAGCGGTCGTGGCCACGAGCTGGCCGCTTGAATTAGCCGAGGAACTACTGGCCGCGGTCCGTCGGAACGACACGAACTGGCTCCGGACGGACGGCGTTTTTGTGGCGCTGCCGGCCTACCGGATCTACCTCGACGAACGCGCCCCGCACCTAGCTTGGCCCGAAGTGCTTGATCTCGCTCGCACCTACGGCCTTCCGGTTCACGAGGCGGCGAGCCTCGAACTCGCCGTGCGCACCGCTCTCCCGCTCGCGACAACCTCTCCCGCCCTCCTCTCCGCCGCGGCGTCGGCCGCGGTTCCGGTCTTCACCCCCTGACCCGTTCCCCGGTGCCTCATGCCCCGCTGGTTCGCACTCGCGCTCGCACTGGCCTTCGCCCCGCAACCGCTGTTCGCACAGCCCGCGGCCCCGCCGAAGCCCCTCGCGGGGGCGGAACTCAAGGACCACATCCGCGCCAACTACACGAAGTACGAGTACCAGATCCCGATGCGCGACGGGGTCAAGCTGTTCACCGCCGTTTACGTTCCGAAGGACGACGCCAAAACGTACCCCATGATCCTGACCCGCACGCCGTACAGCGTGGCGCCCTACGGCCCGGACAAGTACCCCGACGCGCTCCGACCCGGGGCGCTGTTCGTCCAGAGCGGCTACATCTTCGTGCAGCAGGACGTGCGCGGGCGGTGGATGTCCGAGGGCGAGTACGTGAACGTGCGCCCGCACAACCCCGCCAAGAAGGGCAAGGACATCGACGAGTCCAGCGACACCTACGACACCGTCGAGTGGCTCACCCGGAACGTGAAGGGGCACAACGGGCGCGTGGGGATCACGGGCATCTCGTACCCCGGCTTCTACACCGTGTGCGGGATGATCGACGCCCACCCGGCGGTGAAGGCCGTCTCCCCACAGGCGCCGGTGAGCGAGTGGTTCATCGGCGACGACTTCCACCACAACGGCTGTCTGTTCCTGCCGCACTGCTTCAACTTCATGTCCGGGTTCGGCAAGGCGCGGCCGGAGCCGACCAGGAAGTTCAACCGCGACCGGTTCGACCACGAGACCCCCGACGGGTACAAGTTCTTCCTCGAAATGGGGCCGCTCAAGAACGCCGACGCCAAGTACTACAAGGGCGAGATCGCGTTCTGGAACGAGGTGATGGAGCACGGCACCTACGACGGGTTCTGGAAGGCCCGCAACATCCGCCAGCACGTCAAGAACATTAAGCCAGCCGTGCTGACGGTCGGGGGCTGGTTCGACGCCGAGAACCTGTTCGGGGCGCTGGAAGTCTACAAGCACGCGGAGGCCAACAGCCCGCCGCCGAACAACCACCTCGTGATGGGGCCGTGGGACCACGGCGGCTGGAGCCGCGGCACCGGCGACCACCTGGGCGACGTGCGGTTCAACTCCAACACGAGCGAGTTCTACCGCGAGAAGATCGAGTTCCCGTTCTTCGAGCAGCACCTGAAGGGCGACGGCAAGAGCACGCACCCGAAGGCGTGGGTGTTCGAGACCGGGACCAACGTGTGGCGCAAGTTCGATGCCTGGCCGCCGAAGGCCGCCGAGCCGGTGAAATTCTACTTCGGCGCGGAGCGCCTGCGCCCCGAACCGGGACCGGACGCGAAGGTCGTGTTCGCCGGCACCGGCGAGGAAAAGTTCGACGAGTTCGTCAGTGATCCGGCGAAGCCGGTGCCGTTCGTCAACAAGACCGATGTCGGCATGGTGCGCGAGTACATGACCGCCGACCAGCGGTTCGCGGCCACGCGGCCGGACGTGCTCGTGTACCAGACCGAGGCGCTGAAGTCCGATCTCACCCTCGCCGGGCCGGTCGAGGTGGAACTGTACGCCTCCACGACCGGCACCGACGCCGACTGGGTGGTCAAGGTGATCGACGTGTACCCGGACGACTTCCCCGATCTCGACCCGAACCCCACCGGCGTGAGAATGGGCGGCTACCAGCAGCTCATCCGGGGCGAGCCGTTCCGCGGCAAGTTCCGCAACAGCTTCGAGACGCCCGAGCCGTTCAAGCCCGGCGAGGTCACGAAGGTCAAGTTCACGATGCCCGACGTGTTCCACACCCTGCGCCCCGGGCACCGCCTCATGGTGCAGGTGCAGAGCACGTGGTTCCCGCTCGTGGACCGCAACCCGCAAACGTTCTGCGACATCTATAAGGCCGACGCGAAGGACTTCAAGAAGCAGACGCACCGCGTGTACCGCGACGCCGAGCACCCTTCACGGGTCACCGTGGGCGTGATAAAGTGACCCGCGTTCCGCACAACCAAACCCGGGAGTGAAACTCGCCCATGATCATCATTTTCGGTGAGAAGTCGTACGGGAAGGTCGATCGGGTGCCCGGGGTCTGTTACGTCGTCACCACCTTCGCGCACCTGAACTACCTTCCCCTGTTCCCGCTCCGCTCGTACATCGTGATCGAGGGCACGGAGAGCGGGGGCGAGTTCCGCGGGAAGCAGATCGGCATCAGCTTGAAGTCGATGATCGCCGGCTACGCGCGGGTGTGGATCGGGGCGCTGACGATACTTGCCGGGATCGGCGCCGGGGTTGAACTGAACCAGGCGCTGCGGGCGCGGCAAATGGACGGCGCGCTGATCGGGCTGATCGCGGCCGGCGTACTCGGGCTGCTATCGTTCTTCGTCAACGGAAAAGTCGGAGCCGGGTTCCAGGTGGCCGCCCACGCCGTTTCGGCGGTGATGTGGTTTGTCCTGAGCGGCGGCGCCCCGAACCGTCAGGCCGCGAACGCGACGAACTTCGGGCTGTTCTTACTGTTCGTGGCGAACGTCGGCTTGCTCCTGTTTGGCCTGACGCGGCTCTTCGATCACGCCGGCGCTGAGCGGAAGCGCGAACTGTTCAACCAGCTCGGCGTCGAGGTTCCGGACGATGACGACGACGAGCCTCGCGAGAGCAAGTGGGAGGAGTGGGACGCGAGCGAGGACCGCCGGCGTCGTTAACGCATACGTGCGGCTACGCTGTGTGATGAAGGTCGTGTTTTGAGTGTGGTCCGCTCGCTCCGCGAGCGGTTGCCACATCGCGCAAGGGCCATTGGATGTGGTTAATTGCATGCGCGAAGCACCGCTCGCGGAGCGAGCGGACCACACTCAAAACACCGCACGACGCGAGGGCCGTGCCCGTAACTTGTCGGCTCACGCCAGCACGCCCCTGACCACCTCGCCGTGAACGTTGGTGAGCCGGCGGTTGATGCCGTTGTGGTAGAACGTCAGCTTCTCGTGATCGATGCCCAACAGGTGCAGCACGGTGGCGTGGAAGTCGTGCCACGCCACCGGATGTTCGCTCGCCTTCCAGCCGATGTCGTCGGTCGAGCCGAACGCGGTGCCGGCCTTGCACCCGGCACCCGCGAGCCAGCAGGTGAAGCCGTACTTGTTGTGGTCGCGGCCGGTGCCCACCACGTTGCCGGCGCTCTGCGTGAACGGCGTGCGGCCGAACTCCGTGGTGAAGAGCACGAGCGTGTCCTTCAGCATGTCTTTCTGCTTCAGGTCTTGGATCAGCGCCGCCACGGGCCGGTCGATGCGCGCCGCCTCGGCGCCGTGGTTTTCCCGCACGTTCTCGTGCGCGTCCCAGCTCGTTCGCGGCGTGCCCGCGATCGGCCCGCCGCTGTAGACCTGCACGAACCGCACGCCCTTTTCCAACAGCCGCCGGGCGAGCAGGCATCGCCGGCCGCAGTCCGCGGTTTTCGGGTCGTCGAGGCCGTACTGCGCTTTCAACTTCGCGGGCTCCTTTGAGAGATCCGCGATCGCGGGCACCGCGAGTTGCATCTTGGCGGCCAGGGCGTAGCTCTGCATCCGCGCCGCGAGCGCGTCTTCGTTGCCGCTCCTCTGAAGGTGAAGCGCGTTCAGAGCGTCGAGCGTGGCGCGTGAGGCGCGTTCTTCGCCCACCGGCACCGGCTTTTCGGGGAAGAGGTCACGCACGGGCGCGTCGCCGCCGCGAAAAATGACGCCCTGGTGCTGGGCCGGCAGGAACCCGCTCGACCAGTTCGACGCGGCCCCGTTCGCGTCGCCGCGGCCGTCGGGCAGCACGACGAACGCGGGCAGGTCTTCGGCCTCGCTCCCGAGCCCGTAGGAGAGCCACGCGCCGAGCGCCGGGTAGCCGTTGAACTGGAACCCGCTGTTGAGCACGAACAGCGCGGGGGTGTGGTTCGCGCTGTCCGCGGTCATCGAGTTGATGACCGTGAGTTCGTCGGCAACGCCGGCGAGGTGCGGGAACAGTTCGGACACCCACAGCCCGCTCTTCCCGCGCCGCTTGAACTCCCAGTCGGGCTTGCGCAGGAGCCCGACCTGTCCGAAGAACACGTCCGGTTTGGTGTCGCTCGCGAGCGCCTTCCCGTGCAGCCGCGTGAGATCGGGCTTATAGTCGAACGAGTCGAGGTGGCTCAACCCGCCGACGAGCGAAATTTGGATCGCGCGCTTGGCCTTCGGCGCGTGGTGCGGTTTCGCACCCGCGAGTAGGTGAAGCGCCGCGGTTGCCCCAAGGGCCGACGCGGAGCAGAAGAAGTCGCGGCGGTTCGGAAGCATGGCTATTCTCGCTTCGCAGTGAGGCGCACAGCGTTTCGCTTGGCGGGACTGACTGCCCCCGCAAGGGCACCAGGAGCGTCACTCAATGGTCACAAATTCGTTGCTGTTGAACAGCACGCGGCACAGTGCCTTTAATCCGTGATCGCCGACGAGCTTCGTGGCGAGCTTCAACTCTTCGGGGGTTGGGGCACGTTGGTAGGTTAGCGTCCACGCGCGGCGTGCTTGGCCCTCGGTTCCGTTCGCCTCTTTGGCCACACGATCCGCAAGCGCACCGGCGGCCCGGAGTGCGAACCCGTTGTTCCACAGTGCCAGTGCCTGGAGCGGGGTGGTTGTGGTCGCGCGGCGCGGCGCCGCTGCGGCCGGATCGGGACAATCGAACGTGTCGAGCAGCCCCAGGTTCGCCCCGCGGGGCGTGAACCGGTAAACGCTGCGCCGGTGGAACTCCGGCCCCGCCGGGTCGAACGGGTCGAAGTACGCGGTGCCGTTAAAATCGCGCGTCTTGTAGTCGCTGAACCCCTTCCCGCCCACCGCCGGGTTCAAGAGCCCGCTGGTCGCGAGCATCGCGTCGCGGACCGCTTCGCCTTCCATTCGGTGCGGGCGATAGCGCCACAGCAAGCGGTTGTCCGCGTCCTTCGCGATGGCGTCCTTGCGGGGCGCGCTCGCCTGCCGGTACGCGGTCGATGTCACGATCAGTTTGTGTAGCGCCTTGAGGCTCCACGCGGCGCCGCTCTTGCGGTCGGGGGCTGCCAAATACGCCGCGAGCCAGTCGAGCAACTCCGGGTGCGACGGGCGACCGCCGTTGAACCCGAAGTCGTTGGGGGTTTCGACGAGCCCCGTTCCGAAGTGGTAGTGCCAGATCCGGTTCGCGATGACTCGGGCGAACAGTGGGTTACTCGGGTGTGTGATCCACTCCGCGAGCTTCTTGCGGCGCTCGGCGTCGGGGGCGTCGGGAGGGAGGCCGAAGTCGGCGCTGGCGCCGAGCGCGGGCAGCCCTCCGGGGGGCACGATCGCGCCGGGGCTCGTCACGTCGCCCCGGGCCAGGAACCGCGTCGTGCCCGGCGGTTGGGGCACGTTGGTGTACACGTTGGCGTTCACCACCCGCGTTTTGAGTTGCGCGAGGTCCGTCGCGAGCCGGTCGCGCAACCGGGCCGCCTCGGCGCGGGCGGCCCGTTGTTCGGTCGTGAGTTTCGCTTCGATTTCGGCGGCTGTGGCGAACACGGCCCCAGCGCCGAACGACGCGGCGACTTCTTCCGCGGACAGCGCCCGGTCGTAGAGCCGGGCCGCACTGACCGCGCCCGCGAGCATCCGGTTCCCGCCCGCCGGTTCGTGTCGGCACCCGAACACGATTACGGCCTTATCGGCCTTGAACGTGACCGGCTCTCGCGAGACGTAGCCTTTGCCGTACCGTTTCCCGTTGCGGTAACCCGTGACGGTGCCGTCGGCGGCGAACGTGATGGCGACGTGAACCGGCTCTTTTGTGGCGTCGGTTTCTTCCGTGCCGCCGAACGACTTGTACCGCACGAACCCGTTGCTCCCGGCCATCCAGCGCCCGGGCTCGTTCTCGCCGAACACGATCGCGTCGAACTCCGCCCCGTCGGGCGTTTCAACGGTCATGACGCCCCCGCCGCGCTGAGCGAGTGAGTCCAGCCGCACCCAGGCTTCGATCGTTTTGGCGCGCAGCTCGAATGGGATCGGCGGCGTGCGCAGCAGCCCCGTCTTGCCGTCGAAGGCCGCGCCGGCGGGCGCGAGCGTTGTCCCGCCAACGGGTTTTGCGTGGAGCGTCCCGATGAGATCCGCGCCGCCGCTTCGGAAGTCCCACGCCGCGACCGGCGCGGGAGCGGCCCGTCGCCCGGCTCCCTTCGCCGCTAGAACGGCCGTGCGGGCCGGTTCTTCGATGGCCGTCACTGTTGCAATGGCATCGGCGAGCTGCTGTTGGAGTCGGGCGATTGCCGCGCGCCCGTTCGGATCGGGCAGGCCGCGCTCGCCGAAACCGACCCCGCCGAGCGCGGCCGCGAGCCGGTAGTAGTCCGCTTGTGCGATGGGGTCGAACTTGTGGTCGTGACACCGCGCGCAGTTCGCCGTTAAGCCCAGGAACGTCTGCGCGACCCCGCCGACGATGTCCTCCAGTTCGTCCTGCCGCGCGACGGCGCGCATCTGATCGTTGCCCAGAACGGTGTTGTGGACCCCGGCGACGAGGTAACCCGTGGCGCGAACCGCGTCCGGGTCGTCGGGGCGGAGTACGTCGCCGGCGAGTTGGAGCTTGGCGAACTGGTCGTAGGGCAGGTCGGCGTTCAGCGCGCGGATGACCCAGTCGCGGTAGTGCCACGCGCTCGGGCGCGGGGTGTTGCGCTCGAACCCGTCGCTCTCGCCGTATCGCACCACATCCAGCCAGTGGCGCGCCCAGCGCTCGCCATAATGCGGCGAGGCGAGCAGCCGGTCGATCAGTTTCTCGTATGCGTCGGGGGCCTCGTCGGCCGCGAACGCGCTCACCTCTTCGGGCGTCGGCGGCAACCCGATGAGATCGAAGGACGCCCGGCGGATCAGCGTCCGGCGGTCCGCTTGTGGCGAGAGGGAAAGCCCCTTCTCGGCCAGCTTTGCGGTCACGAAGTGGTCGATGGCGTTCCGCGCGGCCGGGGTAGAGCCGGCTCGGACCGGTTGCAGCGCCCACCAGTCGCGGCCGGCGCGGGACGAGGTGGTGAAGCGGAACGGGTCGATGGGGTCGGTGCCCCACTTCGCCCCGCCCTCGATCCACTCTTTGAGCAGCTTCTGTTCGGCCTCGGGTAGCGGCTTCTTGGGCGGCATCTCGCCCGCGGCCACCCGTTCCCAGAGGGAACTCGCCGCGGGCTTTCCGGGCACCACCGCCGGCGCCTCGCCGCCGAGCATCGCGCTCTTGCGGGACACGTCGAACCCGCCTTTGGGTTTGTCGCCGCCGTGGCAACTCTGGCAGCGGGACGCCAGCACGGGCGCGATGTGGGTGTCGAAGTCGGGCGGGGCGCTGCGACCGGCGCGCGTCGCGCACAGCAGCAGGCACAGGGAGAGCAGGCAGCGCATGGCGCCTCCGGCAAAGGCGGGGGCGCCATTCTCCCCCACCCGCCGCCCGGAATCAACGCCCCGGTGCCCAACTGGTCCAGCGGGCCGGCGGGTCCCACCCCGGGGCCAGCTTCAGATAGCGGTTCAGGTAGGGGTTCAGCGAGTGGTCCATGAACAGGTCGCGCGGGTACGTCGCCGACGGGCGGGCCGTGCGCGGGTCCAGCAGGCCCGCGTACACGCACGCTTCGGTCACCAGCTCGCTACAGAAGTAGCTGTCGTGATCGATGCCGTGGGGCTGGCCCACGAAGAACGTGCGCACCGGGCCGCGGGTGCGCAACGGCGTGAGCTGTCGCGCCAGCCGCTTGATGGCGAACTCGCGCCCGTCCACGGCCAGCGCGAACTCGGTCAGCCGGGCCGACTGCTCGGGCGTGAGCGGGCACGCGCGGCGCCGCACCCACACGCGCCCCTCGTTCTCGTAGGAGAGCATGTGCGGGAGGGCCTCCAGCACGCGACACTTCAGCGTGTCGTGCGGCCCGCCCTCAATGATGCCCATTTTCCCGTCGGGCATCTGGAACACGATCATCGAGTGCGTCGGGTGGCTGGTGCCCGCGAGGTTGTGCATCGTCTTCCAGAACAGGGAGCCGTCGGCGCTCAGCACGATGTCGCCCGGCTGCGGGACGTACTCGCGCACCGGTGCGCGGAGGACGTGGTCCTCCTGAAACGCCGGCTGCCACAGGAACGATTGGGCCGGCGCGGGGCGGCCGGCGCCGACGAGCGCCAGTTGCGCGACCCGCTCGCGCATCCGCTTCTCGATCGGCTTCAGGAAAAACGGCACCCGCCGCGCCGCGACGTAGGGCGGGGTCAGCGGGGGGCCGCTCGGGTACGGGTAAGGCGCCGGGTCGGCGCCGATCGCGCAGAGGGTGACCAGACAGAGCGGCGTCATACCAGAAGCTCCTGGGCGCGCGGGGCGCTAGAAGAGTATCGGGCGCCGACCTGCGGCCGTTTCGCACGCTTCACTCCCGCACCCCCAACAGCTTCGCAGCCGTGCCCGATATTCCGGTTGTAGCGACGCGGCCTCGCGCGCTTTTCGACAGGTAGGCCCCGCATTCTTTACCCAGGCGGTAGGATATTCCTAGTTACCCCAACCTGAATCCGGCGGCGCTCCCCTGCGGACCAGGGCCGATGGCGGCCCGCGCGCGTCCGTTGGCCCGCGACGACCGGACCGGCCTATTCTGAGGTTCCCACCCGATGCGCACCCGCCTTGCGAGCGCCGGCTTCGTCGCCGCGCTCGCCCTCCTCACCTCCCGCGCCGACACGGCCGGCGCGAAGCAGCCGGCCCCGCCGCCCCGGAGCGTCTCCAAGCTCGGCGACCTCAAGAAGTACGACGACGTTATTACCAAGGACTTCACGACCTCCCCGGGCGTGTTCGCGGTCCACCGGCACGAGGACAAGCTGTACTTCGAGATCCCGCAGGACAAGCAGGGCCGGCTGCTCCTCTGGCGCGCCGAGGTGGCGAAGGGGCCGGGCGGCGGCATGGGCGGGAGCTGGGGCGGCGCGGACCTCGGGCACACGGTGCTGAAGTTCGAGCGCCGCGGCAACAAGATGTACCTGTGGAAGGTCGGGTTCTCCAAGCGGTCCGACGGCAAGGCCGTGCAGGCGGCCATCGACGCCAGCGCCACCGACGCCATCGTGGCGGTGTTCAACGTCGAGTGCGAGGGCAAGGACCGGGCCGCGGTCGTCAACGTGTCGGACACGTTCATCCTGGGGCTGACGGACCTGCCCATCACCCGCGCGGCCGGGGTGAGCGGGGCCAGCGTGGACTCCTCGCGCTCGTACCTGTCGGAGGTGAAGGCCTTCCCCTCGAACATCGAGGCCCGCGCGACGATCACGTTCCGCGCCAGCGGCGGCGGCTCGCCGTTTGGCGTGCCGGGGCTGGGCGGCGGGGCGCGGAGCGTCACCGCGCTGGTCCACCACAGCCTCGTGCTGCTGCCCGAAACGCCGATGCAGGGGCGGCTGTTCGACCCGCGCGTCGGGTACTTCACCGAGGAGTTCGCGGACTACGCGCACCCGAAGAACTGGGCCGTGTCCCGCGAGTACATCACCCGGTTCCGGCTCGAAAAGAAGAACCCGAACGACGCCGTGAGCGAGGTGGTGAAGCCGATCACCTTCTACCTGTCGAAGGAGATCCCGGAGAAGTGGCGGTCGTACATGAAGCAGGGCGTCGAGGACTGGGCGCCGGCGTTCGAGAAGGCCGGGTTCAAGAACGCGATCGTGTGCCGGGACGTGCCGACCCGCGCCGAGGACCCCAACTTCGACCCCGAGGACGCGCGACACTCGGTGATCCGCTGGGTGGCCGAGCCGGTGCAGAACGCGATGGGGCCGCACGTCCACGACCCGCGCTCCGGCGAGGTGATCTCGGCCCACATCATCTTCTGGCACGACATCGTGAAGACCTGCCAGACGTGGTACTTCGTGCAGTGCTCGGCGGTGGACCCGAAGGCCCGCAAGTTCCCGCTGCCCGACGAGACCACCGGGGCCATGATGCGGTACGTGTGCGCCCACGAGGTCGGGCACACGATCGGGCTACGGCACAACCACCGCGCCAGCCAGGCGTACTCCGTGAGCCAGCTCCGCGACCCGAAGTTCTGCGCCGAGCACGGGAGCGTGGCGTCGATCATGTCCTACGGGCGGTGCAACTACGTCGCGCAGCCCGAGGACAAGGTGGACCCCAAGCACCTGCTGCCCAAGCTCGCGCCGTACGACTACTTCGCCATCGAGTGGGGGTACAAGCCGATCCCGTCCGCGAAGACCCCGGACGAGGAGCGCAAGACGCTCGACGAGTGGGCCGCGAAGCAGCTCACCAACCCGTTCCTGCGGTTCGGCGGCGAGGACGGCCCGTCGTCCGTGGACCCGACGGTGCTGACCGAGAACATCGGCAGCGACCCGGTCCAGGTGACCGCGCTGGGGCTGAAGAACCTCGACCGCGTCGCGGGGCACCTGCTCGCGGCGACCACGGAGAAGGGCGAGGACTACTCGCTGCTTGAGGAAGTGTACGGCGACATGCTCCAGGCCCGGTTGGGGTGGTTCGGAGCGGTGGCGAAGCAGGTGGGCGGGGTGGTCGAGAGCCGGACCCTCGGCGGCCGCGGCGGGGAGGCGTTCTCCCGCGTGCCGAAGGAGAAGCAGAAGGAGGCGGTGAAGTTCCTGCTCGACCACGCGTTCACCACGCCGACCAAGCTGCTGGCCCCGGGGCTGGTGAACCAGTTCAAATTCAGCGGGACCGGTTCGGACATATCGAACCAGCAGCGGCTGCTGCTGCGCAGCCTGCTCAGCCCCGTCCGGCTCGCACGCCTGACGGACGCGGAACTGCTCGCCCCCGAGAAGGCCTACACCGCGGCGGAACTGGTCGCCGACATTCAAGACGGGGTGTTCTCGGAGCTGAAGGCCGACGTGCCCAAGATCGACCCGCTGCGGCGCCAGCTCCAGCGGACCTACCTCGACACGCTGAAGGCGGAGTTCGCGCCCCCGGCTGCGGCGGCCACGCCATCGATCCCGGGGCTCAGCACGGGGCCAGCCGGCCCGCGCCCGGCGAGCGAACTGCGGGCCGTGGCCCGGCAGTCGCTGGCGAAGCTCGGCGAGCAACTGGAAGCGGCCGAGGGCAAGGCGAAGGACCCGCTGACGGTGGCGCACATCGCGGACCTGCGGAGCGAGATCGCCGCCCTGCTGGCCGCGGACAAGAAGAAGTGACCCGGGCGTTCGGCGCGTGAGCCGAGGGGGTGGCGCTGCGCCCGTTGCGCGGCGCCACCGCTTCGCCACCGGCAACAGCGGGCGGGCAATTTGCGGCGCCACGGCGCGCTAAAGCCTTGACGCCCGAACGCACAACCCTTACGTTTACACTTTCCTGAATTTCCACCCCGCTACAGCGTGGGAAGAGTCGAGGGACAACCGTGGCCGGACCTGCAAGCGAACGCATCCGCATCCGTATGGAAGGTTACGACCACGAGGTGCTCGACCGGACGGCGGCCGAGATCGTGAAGACCGCGCGTGACAACGAGGCCACGGTCCACGGGCCGATCCCGCTGCCCACCCGCATCGAGCGGTACACGGTGCTGCGGTCCCCGCACATCGACCGCAAGAGCCGCGAACAGTTCGAGATCCGTACCCACAAGCGGCTCATCGACATCCTGAAGCCGAACCAGAAGACGATCGAAGCGCTGAACAAGGGGCTCAACCTGCCCCCCGGCGTTGACATCAAGATTCGCGTGATCGCGGGTAACTGAGCAAAACTTTCACGGATCGCTGTTGTCGCTTTCGGTACGAGTGCTACAAAGATTAACTCCCGCCCGCGGCGGACGCTTCGATCGAGGCACCATCGCGGGCGGCTTCATGCGAAGAACGCGACCACGCTTCACCGCCGATCGCTGTACCGCCCGAAAGGGTCTGAGCGATCAACACCGCGGTTACGCCGGGCAAACCGGCGCAGGCGAAATGGTCAGGAGTGGCTGAATAATGGCGGAAAATACTGCGGCATCGGCCCCTGAAAATGGGGTTGCGGCTCCCGTTGCTCGTTTGATCGAGGTCACGGGCACCCTGAAGGTGCCGGTCGTGAACCGGTCCGGCGCGGAGGTCGGTACGGTTGACATCAACCCGTCCGAGTTCGGGGGGAAGATCAGCCGCCAGTTGATGCACGACGTGGTGCTGATGTACCTCGCGAACCAGCGCGCCGGTACCCACCACACGCTCCGCCGCGGGCAGGTCGCGGGCAGCACAAAGAAGCTGTTTCGGCAGAAGGGCACCGGTAACGCCCGCGCCGGCACCAAGCGGACCAACAAGCGCCGCGGTGGCGGTACCGCCAAGGGGCCGAAGCCCCGCGACTACGAGTACCACCTGCCGAAGAAGTCGGTGAAGGCGGCAACTCGGATGGCGATCCTGTCCAAGTTCCTGGACGGGCAGGCGGTCATCCTCGACGAGTTCGCCCTCGCGGCCCCGAAGACGAAAGAAGTCGTCGGCGTGCTGAAGGCGATCAAGATCGGCAAAAAGAAGAAGCAGACGGAGCAGGGCGAGAAAGAGATCGAGCTGACGCTGGCGGACACGACGGTACTGATCGGGACCGAGAAGCTCGACCCGAACGTGTACAAGTCGGCCCGCAACATCGAAGGCGTGAAGGTTCTGCCGGCGGCCGAGTTCAACTGTTACACCGTGCTGAAACAGAAGCGGCTCGTGTTGACGAAGGCTGCGTTCGAGGCGCTGCGGGCGGTGGGTGCCGCCAAGTCGTAACGCGTCGGGGACCGCTGGGCACACACACGAGGTACGCTCCGGCCGGCAGGTCGGGCGGAGATGAGGGCGAGAGATGGCGACCACACGACCGCATCCGAAAAAGTACCGGCGCAAGCTGGCCCTGCGTCAGCCCTGCGTTCACGGCGAGAGCGGCATCGAGCTGCGGCCGTACCAGGTGGTACTCCGCCCGCTCGTCACCGAGAAGGGTACGCACCAGAGCACCCGGTACAACGCCTACACGTTCCAGGTGAACCCGCTCGCCACCAAGACGCAGATCAAGGCGGCGATCGAGGAGCTGTTCAGTGTCCGCGTCGAGGCCGTCCGCACCCAGGTGCGTGAGGGCAAAAAGCGGCGGTTCCGGCAGTCGATCGGCCAGCTCCCGACCTGGAAGAAGGCCATCGTCACGCTGAACGCGGAAGACAAGATCGAGTTCTTCTAACAGGTGGATAGTGGTCAGTGGGCTGTGAACGGTTGAACGCAACTGGGCCGCCGGCTGACTGGTTTTGACTGCACACTGAACACCGACCACTGAGAACTGTGCTATGGGCGTTAAGCAATACAAGCCGACTTCCGCGGGCCGCCGGGCCGGGATGGTCTCCGACTTCGCGGACTGCACCAACCCGCGCGAGAACAGCCCCGAAAAGTCGCTCCTCAAGCCCAAGAAGAAAAAGGGCGGGCGCAACAACCAGGGGATCGTGACCTCGCGGTTTCGTGGGGGCGGTCACAAGCAGCGGTACCGCGTCATCGACTTCAAGCGGAAACGCGATGACGTGGCCGCTACTGTCATCAGCGTCGAGTACGATCCGAACCGCACCAGCCGGATCGCGCTGATCGAGTACCCGCGAGACGACAAGCACGATTTCTCCCGGGCGTACATCCTGGCCCCGAACGGTCTGAAGGCCGGGGACAAGGTGATCTCGGGTGAAGGCGACGCGGTCGAGCCGAAGCCGGGGAACTGCATGCCGCTGTGGAAGGTGCCCCTGGGCATGACCGTCCACAACGTCGAGTTGGTGCCGGGCAAGGGCGGGCAGATCTGCCGCTCGGCCGGGTGCGGGGCGGTGCTGACCGCTCGCGAAAAGGACTGGGCGCAGCTCACCATGCCGAGCGGCGAAATCCGCCGCGTGCCGAGCAAGTGCCGCGCAACGATCGGCGTGGTGTCGAACGCCGAGCACATGAACATCAGCATCGGTAAGGCCGGCCGTATGCGGTGGAAGGGGCGTAAGCCCCACAACCGCGGCACCACCATGAACCCGACCGACCACCCGATGGGCGGCGGTGAAGGGCGCACGGCGGGCGGTCGCAACCCGTGCTCGAAGACCGGCGTGCCCGCGAAGGGCGGCAAGACCCGTCACAAGCGGAAGCCGGGTGGCAAGGCGATCATCCGCCGTCGTCCGGCGGGCCGGTTCCAGAACACTGCCTGAGTGCGCTCTGGTTCGGTAGCGAATTGTTTGCCGGGAAGGCCGGTTAGCTAAAAACAACTGGTCTCCCTCTCGAAGCGTTCATATAGTGATTCTTCCCGGTTTGAATGTGCCGGGTTTTTGCTTTGTTCGGGGCGCCGAGTTCACGAGGCGAAAGAAAGCATGAGCCGGTCGCTGAAAAAAGGCCCGCACGTTGACCTCCGCCTCCTGGCGAAGATCGAGAAGCAGGGCGCGGGTCGGGAGCCGATCAAGACGTGGTCGCGGGACTGCACGATTGTCCCCGAGTTCATCGGCGCGACGTTCCTTGTTCACAACGGCAAGACCTTCGTCAAGGTCTACTGCACAGAAGACATGGTCGGGCACAAGCTCGGCGAATTCTCCCCGACGCGGACCTTCAAGGGGCACTCGGGCGGGAAGAAGGCTGCGGCCAAGTAACGGAAAGTGGGCAGAGGTTGGTGGGCAGAGGGCAGTGCCGACCGACCGAGACGTTGTCGCGTGGTGACAACGGCACCCGATGTCGCGAACAGCACTGCCGACGGCACACTGGCCACTGATTGCTATGGACTACAAAGCGATTCACCGGTTCGCCGATGTCGGCCCGCGGAAGATTCGGCTTTTCGCCGACCTGATCCGCGGCAAGAACGTGGACGAGGCGCTCCAGTTGCTGTCCTTCTACCACAACCGTGGGGCCAAGTTGCTCCTGGCCGTGGTGAAGAGCGCGTATGGGAACGCCGACGACCGCGAGTGCCCGGACCCGGACGGCCTGATCGTCTCCGAGTGCCGCGTGGACGGCGCTCCGACGTTCAAGCGGATTCAGCCCCGCGCTCGTGGGACCGCGTTCGGCATTCTGCGCCGGATGTCGCACATTCACGTGACGCTGTCCGATCCGGCTGACAACACGCCGGCTCCGTCCGTCGCGCCGGTCGAGGCTCCGGCTGCTGCCGCTCCGACGACGTGAGCGGTGTAAAAACGTAGTGCCGGGGGCCGGCCGGTCCGGCCCCTCGCTTGTTTCACTCCAGGCGTCGCGCGGTCGGCGAAAGATAGGAAGACACCGGGGTTTTTGATATGGGCCAGAAAGTTCGACCGACGGGGTTCCGGACCGGCATCATGCGGCCGTGGCGGAGTACGTGGTACGCCCCCAAGAACTCCCCGGCCGCCGACGGCAACTCGTTCGCGGACCTGCTGCTGGAAGATGTCGCCATTCGCGCGTTCATCCAGAAGTACCTGACGAACAAGAAGGACCGCAAAGAGCAGCGGCCCGCCATCGCCGACATCCGCATCGAGCGGACGCGGGAACGCGTGACGGTCGTGGTCGCGTCCAGCCGGGTCGGTGCGATCATCGGGAAGAAGGGCGAGAAGATCGAGAAGCTGACGAAGGCGCTCGAGAAGCTCACCCGCCGGCACATCGAGGTGAAGACCGTCGAGGTGACCCGGCCCGAGATCGACGCCCAGCTCATCGCGGAAGACATCGCGGAGCAGCTCGAGAAGCGGGCGAGCTTCCGCCGGACGATGAAGCAGGCCATGCAGCGGGCGATGGAGGGCGGCGCCAAGGGCGTCAAGCTCCAACTGTCGGGCCGCCTTGGTGGCGCCGAAATGGCCCGCTGCGAGAAGGGGATGGAAGGCTCCATTCCGCTGTCGACGCTGCGGGTGAAGGTGGAGTACGGGTTCGCCGAGGCCGTGACGCCGCAAGGCAACATCGGCATCAAGGCCTGGGTGAACCAAGGCGACTACCTGACCGGCGACATCGCGGACACGACCGAAGCCGGCGCGGGCCAGCAGCAGCGCCGCCGGCCCCGTCGCGGCGGCCGTGGCGGTGAGGGCGGCGGCCCCCGCTAAGGGCTTGGTTGAGTGGACCGATCGAAACTGCCAGTGGTCAGCGATCAGAAGGCTAGAGGTCGGAAAGAGCGCTGTGGGCGGGGCGGGGCCGGGTACTCTGGCCCCCTGCCTTCTGACCTCTGACCTCTCTTGTGTGTGAGGGAGAGCGGCGATGCCACAGATGCCCAAACGGGTCAAGTTCCGCAAGGCGCAGCGCGGCGTCGTCCGCGGTCGCACGACCCGTAAGAAGTACAACGGGCCGATCAAGGGCAACGCCCACCGCGGCAACTACGTTGCCTACGGCGACTTCGGGCTCCAGTCGCTCGAGGGCGGCTGGCTGTCCGCCGAGTGCATCGAAAGCGCTCGCGTGACCATGACCCGGTTCGTGTCCGGGGAAGGTCGGTACTACATGCGGGTGTTCCCGCACAAGCCGATCACCTCGATCCCGGCCGAAACTCGTATGGGTAAGGGCAAGGGCGAGCCTGAGTACTGGGCCGCGGTCGTTCGCTCAGGCCAAATCCTGTTCGAGCTGGGCGGCGTCGCCGAGAGCGTTGCGAAAGACTGCTTGGCCCGCGTGGCGTACAAGATGCCGTTTAAGTGCCGCTTCGTGACCCGGCGGCCCAACGTCTAAGGTCGAATGCGAAATGCGGATTTCGGAGCGCGGGACACAAAGCCGAACGCTCACTGTTCCGCCGCTTTCCGTTCCGCGTTCCGGATTCCGCGTTCCGAATTGGTGAGACGATGCCGAACCGCATGAAAGAGTTCCGGGGCATGAGCGACGATCAGTTGTCGCTCGCCCTGAAAGAAACCGAGAAGCACCTGTTCCAGCTCCGCTTCCAGTCGGCCACGGACCGCCTGGAAACGCCGTCGGAGATCCGGAAGGCGCGGCGCGACATTGCCCGCATCCGGACCCTTCAGCGCGAGAAGGAGTTGACCAAGCTCGGCGGGTTGCCGGCCGAACAGCTCGCGACGCGCATCGTGTCGCTCCAGAAGAAGGAAGCCGATGGGCTGCCGGGCAAGCGCATCGCGCACCGGCAGGTCGCCCGGTTGAAGCGGTTCTACGTCGCGAAGGGCGGCACTCTGCCCGTTGTCCCGCCTGCGGCGCCGGCCCCCGTGGCGGTCCCGGCCGCTGCGGCAAAGCCCGAGGCCAAGAACGACAGCGCCCCGAACAAGAAGAACGCCCCGAAGGGGAGTGGTAAGTAATGGCTGAACCGAACACGCCCGCGACCGCTCCCGCCAAGACGACCGGCCGCCGGATTCTCGAAGGCGTTGTCACACGGGACAAGACCTCCAAGACCCGCCGGGTCGAGGTCGAGCGGCTCGTGCGGCACCCGAAGTACGGCAAGTTCGTGAAGCGCCGCACCGTGTGCTACGCCCACGACGAGAGCAACGACTCTCACCTGGGCGACACGGTCGAGATCCAGGAGAGCCGCCCGCTGTCGAAGCTGAAGCGGTGGACCCTGGTGAAGGTCGTCAAGCGGGCGCCGAGCCGGACCCTCTCGAACCTCGAAGGTGCGGTCGCCGGGGCCGACGCGGTGACCACCGGGGCGAAGGGTAAAGACGAGAAGAAGTGAGTAATGCGGGGTGCGGAACGTGGAGCTGAGGCCCCGTTTCGGTTTCGTTCCGCATTCCACGTTCCGCATTCCGCACTGGTGAGCCAATGATCCAGATGTATACTTACCTCGATGTTGCCGACAACACCGGGGCGAAAGAAGTGATGTGCATCCAGGTCCTCGGCGGCAGCAAGCGCCGTGTCGCGTACCTGGGGGACATTGTGCGGGCGAGCGTCAAGAAGGCGCTGCCCGGCGGCGACGTGAAACAGGGCGACGTGATTAAGGGCGTCGTGGTCCGGACCCGCGTTGCGACCCGCCGCGAAGACGGCAGCTACGTCCGCTTCGACCGCAATGCGCTGGTTCTGTTGGACAACGACAACAACCCGCGTGGCACCCGCATCTTCGGGGCCGTGCCCCGCGAGCTGCGTGCGAAGTTCAACAAGATCCTCAGCCTCGCGGCTGAGGTCGTTTGAGGAGCGTGTTGAGTGTTTGGTGCTCTGTGCCCCGCCGGACGCGGTCGCAGCACGTGACACGAGACGCCGAACACACGATACCAAGCACTAAACACGAAACACGGCCATGTACATCTGCAAGAACGACGTTGTTCAGGTGATCGCCGGCGACGACAAGGGCACCCGCGGGAAGGTGATCCGCGTGCTCCGCGCCGAAAACAAGGTGGTCGTCGAGGGCGTCAACCGCGTGTACCGGCACCTGAAGCCGTCGCGCAAGAACCCGCAGGGCGGCCGGCTCTCCAAGGAGATGCCGGTTGATGTCTCGAACGTCATGCTCATCGACCCGGTGCTGAACGTCCCGACCCGCGTCGGCGTGCGCTCGCTGCCGGACGGTACGAAAGAGCTGTACTCCAAGAAGAGCAAGACCCGCCTCCGCGTTCTGAAGAAGCCGAAGGTGGCCGCTGCGAAGCCGTGACCGGTCGGTGCTCTCCGGCCGCCACGACTGCGACGGAGTGGCTCCTGTCAGCGGTTGTCTTTTTTACCCCGATTATTGACCATTACTATCGACCCGTATCGAGCCCGTTGGAATGGGCTCGTCATTAGGTCGCATGAGGCTGATCCACGATGGCTACCGTGACTGCTGGCCCCACGACTGCGCGGCTCCTGGAAAAGTACAACAAGGAGATCGTTCCGACGCTGTCGAAGAAGTTCGGGCGCGAGAACCGGTTGAGCCTGCCGAAGCTCTCAAAAATCGTCCTGAACATGGGTGTCGGTAAGGCGCTCCAGGACAAGGAAAAGATGAAGATCGCGGCCGAACAACTGGGCTTGATCGCGGGCCAGCGCCCGCAGATTACGAAGGCCCGGATGGCGGTCAGCGGTTTCCGGCTCCGCGAAGGCTACGAGATCGGTTGCCGGGTCACGCTCCGCGGCAAGCGGATGTACGAGTTCCTGGACCGTCTCATCAACCTCGCGCTGCCCCGCATCCGCGACTTCCGCGGGATCAACCCGAAGAGCTTCGACGGGAACGGTAACTACAGCATGGGGCTCACGGAACAGCTCGTGTTCCCCGAAATCGATCCGGACAAGGTGACGTTCACGCAGGGTATGGACATCACCTTTGTCACCACGACCAAAAACGACGACGAGGCCCGCGAACTGCTTCGCCAGTTCGGCATGCCGTTCCGCGACGAGAGCAAGTAACTCAAAAGTAGAAGGTGAAGGTCAAAAGTGTGCTTCAGGGCACAGGACAGTAGCTTTTGACCCTTTGTCCTCTATTTTACCTTAAGAAAAATGTGGAACGGCCGACTCCCCGGGGGGTGTAACCCCGGTCCCGAGACGGAACGCCGCACCGAGAAACCCACGCGATGTCAACCAACGCGAAAGAAGCGAAGCACCGTCGCCAACTGGCGGCGGTCGCGAAGCACAAGGCCGAGCTGAAGAAGCCGGAATCTCAGCGGGACGCGAAGAAAGTTCTTCCCGGGCACGTGCTCGTGAGGATCGTCCGCCGCTGCCAGCTCTGTGGCCGCTCCCGCGCGGTGTACCGCAAGTTCGGCTGCTGCCGCATTTGCTTCCGTAAACTTGCCAGCGACGGGCTCATCCCCGGCGTGCGCAAGGCGTCCTGGTAACCACGATTAGGGGAGGATTCTGACCATGATGACCGACCCGATCGCGGACATGCTGACCCGCATCCGGAACGCCAACAGCATCGAACGGCCGCTTGTCGAAATGCCGGCCACGAAGCTGAAGGTTGCGCTCGCCAAGGTACTGCTCGAAGAGGGGTTTATCCTCGGGTACCGCACCGGCAAGCACGTCGACACCGAGACCGAAGACGGCGGTAAGCAGAAGGTGTTTCAGGACGTGGAACAGCTCGGTGAGCCGCACGTCGTGCTCCAGGTGTTCCTGAAGTACGGGCCGGACGGCGAGAAGGTGATCCGGCACATCGAGCGGTACTCGAAGCCGGGCCGCCGCGTGTATCAGGGCTACAAGGACGTGAAGCGGGTGCTCGACGGCCTCGGCATCGCGATCCTTTCGACCAGCCAGGGCGTAATGTCCGACCGCCAGGCCAAACAGAAGAAGGTCGGCGGCGAGATCCTGTGTACGGTGTGGTGAGTTGTTGGTGCTGGACGTTTTGTGGGATTGATGCTTGCGGGCTCCGCCCCGGCCGTCGCACAAAACGTTCGACGCCTGACACCTTAATACTTGTTGCCGTTTACGGCCGCGATTCGGACCCCGTGTCCGGCGAAGCCAGGAGAAATGAACGATGTCGCGTATCGGTAAGCAGCCGATCACCGTCCCCGCCGGGGTGAAGGTGACGATCAGCGGGACGAACGTGAAGGTCGAGGGGCCGAAGGGCAAGCTCGAACTCACCGCCCACCAGAACATGAAGATCGAGTCGGACGGAAAGGCCATCACGGTCGCCCGCCCGGACGACGACCGCCAGAACCGGGCGCTGCACGGGCTCACCCGCGCGCTGATCAACAACATGGTCGTCGGCGTCACCAAGGGCTACGAGAAGAAGCTCAAGGTGGAAGGCGTCGGGTTCCAGGCCGCCGCGAAGGACAAGGGCGTGGAGCTGACGGTCGGGTACGCGAACCGCATCGTCCATCTGCCGCCCGCGGGCATCACGGTTGCGGTCCCCGACCCCACCACCATCGTGGTGAGCGGCGCGGACAAGCAGATGGTCGGCCAGTTCGCCGCCGAGATCCGCGCGAGCCGCAAGCCGGAACCTTATAAGGGTAAAGGCGTTCGTTACGAGAACGAGGTCGTCCGCCGCAAGGAAGGCAAGTCCTTCGCCGCGGGCAAGTAGTGTGGGTGCGGGTGAGGGGCGTGGGCGAGCCGATCGGTTGCCCACACCCCGCCACGCTCCGACCGGTTGTTACTCACTCACACACGCACTCACACTTACACTGTTGCAGCCATGAACACCCAGAAACTCAAGCGGAAGCAGGCCGAGCGGCGCAAGTACCGCGTCCGCAAGGCGATCTACGGCACTCCCGCGAAACCGCGGCTGAGCGTGAGCCGGAGCAACCTGCACATCTCCGCCCAGCTCATCGACGACCTGAACGGCGTCACGCTCGCCGCCGCCACCAGCCAGGGCAAGAACTCGGGGCTGAAGCACGGCGCGAACGTGGCCGCCGCGACGGAGGTCGGGCGCAAACTCGCCGAGGCCGCCAAGGCCAAGGGCATCACGGTCGCGGCGTTCGACCGCGGGCAGTTCCGGTTCCACGGGCGGATCGCGGCTCTGGCCGTGGCCGCGACCGAGGCCGGGCTCTCCTGCACGGATGTCGAAGCGGTGAAGGCGAAGGCCGCCGCGAAGCCGGCCGCACCGGCGGCGCCGGCGGCTGCGAAGCTCGCCAAGCCGAAGGGCGAAGGCAAGCCGAAGGGCGAAGGCAAACCCAAGAAGTAAAGCAGCGGTTCGCGGCGCGAGGTTGAGCGGGCCGTATCGGTTCGCTCCGTTCGCCCTCGGGACTTTTCGCCACCGAAGCCGCGGTTCCCAATACAACAGGCGATATTTCCAGCGGGGGGCGTCCAGTCCCCCAACGAGGGACATACATGGCGCGCGAGCGACGAGACAGGGGCGAGACCGACTCGCGTGACAACGCGTTGGTCGATTTCGTCGTGAAAATCCGCCGGTCCGCCTGCGTGGTGAAGGGCGGGCGTCGGTTCAGCTTCAACGCTCTGGTCGTCGTCGGCGACCGGCGCGGCAAGGTCTCTTACGGTTACGGCAAGGCCAACGAGGTGCCGCCGGCCGTGGAGAAGGCCATCAAGGAAGGCGAAGGTAACGTCGGCCGGTCGAAGAAGGTGTCCGTCCGCGGCAGCACCATTCCGCACCGCGTGATCGGCAAGTACGGCGCGAGCCGCGTTATCCTGGTGCCCGCCGGCCCGGGCACCGGTGTGAAGGCCGGCCCGGGGGTTCGCGAGGTGCTGCAAGCGTGCGGCATCTCGAACATCCTCACCAAGGTTCACGGCAGCACGAACCCGCTGAACCTCGTGAAGGCCACCCTTAACGGGCTGGCCCAACTGCGGACGAAAGAAGACGTGGCCCGTCTCCGGGGGGTGCAACTCTAATGGATCTCTCAACCGTTTGCTCCCCCGGTATCCAGAAGCGCCGCCTGAAGCGGCGGGTCGGCCGCGGGATCGGCTCCGGCCACGGTAAAACGTGCGGCCTCGGTCATAAGGGCCAGTACGCCAGCGCCGGCGCCCGGCTCCCGAGCGGGCTCTTCGAAGGCGGTCAGATGCCGCTGTACCGCCGGTTCCCGAAGCGCGGCTTCAGCCACGCCACCTGGGACAAGACCGCGGCGGTCGTCAACGTCGGGGACCTCGAAGCGTTCGACGTGAACAGCACCGTCGATGTGGCCGCGCTGAAGGGCCGGCGGCTCGTGGTCGGCACCTTCGATCACCTCCGCATCCTCGGCGAAGGGGCGGACAAGTTGACCAAGAAGCTGACCGTCCGGGCCGACCACTTCTCCGCCGCCGCGAAGGCCGCGATCGAGAAGGCCGGCGGTACCTGCGACCTGATCCCGGCGCCCAAGAAGCCGGTCCGCAACAAGATGGGGTCGAAGAAGAAGGCGCTGGAAGCGGCCAAGGCCGCGAAGAAGCCGAAGGCGTGAGGAACGACTTGGCGGGCGGGGGCGTGAGCCCCTTGTTAAACTCCAGGGCGCCGAGCCGCACGGACGTTTAACAGGGGGCTCACGCCCCCGCCCGCCTGAGCGAAAGGATTACCCATGAATTGGCGCTCCATCAGCCTCGTCGCCGGTGTCGGCACGCTCATCGGCGGGGTGGCCACGTTTTCGTACGGCGGGCCGACCCTGTCCTGGCTCGGGTGGACGCTGATCCTGTTCGGCGCCGCGGCCAGCATCCTGGGCTTGGTCCCCGAACAGCTCCTCACGGTCTTCAAGATCCCGGAGCTCCGGAAGAAGATCTTCATCACCCTCATCTTCCTCGCGGTCTACCGCATCGGGTATTACGTCCCGCTGCCGATGATCGACCAGGCGAAGATGGCCGAGAAGATGTCGGCGGCGCAGCGCGGCGCGCTGGGACAGGTGCTTGGGTTCGTGTCGCTGTTCTCCGGCGGTAACCTCTCGAACGCCTGCATCTTCTCGCTCGGCATCATGCCGTACATCTCGGCGTCGATCATCATCCAGCTCCTGTCGAGCGGGGTGGTGCCCTCGCTCGAGAAGCTTCGCAAGGAGGGCGAGAGCGGCCGCAAGAAGCTCAACGAGCTGACCCGCTACCTGACGGTACCGATCTGTATCGTGCAGGCGATCATGGTCGTTCAGGCGGTCATGAAGCCGGAGGCGAGTGACGGGAGCGGCATGGGGCTCGCGCCCGAGGGCTACAACGCGGGCTTCGAGTTGTGGTGGTTCGGTTTCACCGCTGTCATCACACTCACCGTCGGCACGGTCTTCCTGATGTGGCTCGGCGAGCAGATCGACGAGTACGGCATCGGGAACGGCATCTCGCTCATCATCATGGCCGGGATCGTGTCGCGCATTCCCGATGCGGTCAACATGCTCCTGATCGACTCCTCGACCGGTAAGATCAAGGACTCGGTGTTCACGCTCGGCGGGGCCGGGGCGGACATCACGTTCGAGAAGCTAATCGTGCTCGCGTTCCTGTTCGTCGTGGTGGTTGTGGGCGTGATCGCGATGACGAAGGCCCAGCGCCGCATCCCGACCCAGAGTGCGAAGCACGTCCGCGGGCGGCGGGTCTACGGCGGCACGCGGCAGTTCCTGCCGATGAAGGTGAACGCGGCCGGCGTGATGCCCGTGATCTTCGCGAGCACCCTGCTCATCGTCCCCGGGTTGCTGTTTAACGCGATCTACAGCTTCTCCGATAGCTCCTGGGCGGGTACGCTGTCGAGCGTGTTCAACAACCACAGCGGCTGGGTGTACAACTTCGGCTACGTGGTGATGATCTACGTGTTCACGTACTTCTGGGTCGCGATCACCTTCAACCCGAAGGAAATCGCGGACAACCTGAAGGACCACGGCAGCTTCATCCCCGGGTACCGGCCCGGCAAGAAGACCGCAGACTACCTCGAGCGGGTTCTCATGCGGGTGACGTTCGTGGGGGCCGCGTTCCTCGCGATCATCGCCATCATTCCCAACGTGATCTCGAACGAGATGGGCGTTCCGCTGGTGGTCGCGAGCTACTTCGGCGGTACCGGCCTGCTCATCGTGATCAGCGTGGCGCTCGACCTGGTGCAGAAGATTAACAGTCACCTCGTCATGCGGAACTATCCCGGGCTGACCGACGAATCGTGATTTCGTGGCAACGTCGATAAAGTCAGACCTGCGACGGCAAAAGGCGAGAGCTTTTTGCCGTCGTGCCATTTGGAGGGTAGTGGCTTGGCCGTTGGTGAGGTGTGCCGCTGTGACGCGTTTGCCGCCCCCGCACTGTTGAGGTCACAAAGACAACGCCAAACCGCCAAAGCATATGCCCGAGGCTGTTTGTAACGTTTGAAAACGAGCCGCGACTGCCAAGGAGCGGGTGACGTCACCCGCTCCTTGGCAGTCGCGGCTCGTCAAAACGCGCAGCACAGCCGTGGCCTGCTTAGGCCGCGAAGCAGGCCACGGCTTGGAATCGCCTCAGTCCGCAAGGTTGTAACCGTGAGTCACAGCACCCGTCGGTTGACACTCGATGGGTCGATCGCTGGACATTCGCTGGCGTCGGACTGGTCTGGAACTGGTGCTTCGCTGGCTGATCGCTACCCACGAATCACGCACTGGAACTTGCGTGATGCACGTTGCCATGCACCGGATTTGCGACCGCGGATGTTGATGGTCTCTGTCATAAGGTCTTTAAACGAATGTGTTTAAGGCGATGTGGCAGGGCTGGACAGGTTTTACGTCGCAAATGCGAGTGGGTTGCCGATGGTGTCGTTCATCGCAAAAAGTGGAACGAATCGGATTCCTGGGACTGCCCGCGGGGTACAGGATGGCGGCGTGAGCGATCGGCACAGAGGCGATTTTCACGGTCCTCTTGCTGATGTCCGTAGCGTAGACGACAATACAGTGGTTGTGAAGGATTGGTGTCCGCCACGCCCGCCCCGCGAACTCGGTTCGCAGATGTCGTCAGGCCCGCCGGCGGCGGCGGACATTTGAAGGTAACGGTTCATGCGACTGGTGCTCGTCGGACCTCCGGGCAGCGGCAAAGGTACGCAGGCCGACCGGCTCGTAAGGCGGTTCGGACTGACCGTCATCGGCACCGGCGCAATGTTCCGCGACGCGATCAAACGTAACACGGAGACCGGCCGGATCGTCGGGCCGCTGATCAAGCAAGGGTTGCTGGCGCCGGACACGATCGTGAACGAGGTGGTGGCCGAACTGTTCCGCGGCAAGAGCCGGCCCGAACGGTTCGTGATGGACGGCTACCCGCGGACCTACTCCCAGGCGGTCGCGTTCGACGCCCTGCTGCGACAGGAGTTTCTTCGGATCGACGCCGTTGTGAACCTGCGCATCGACGACGACGAGGTCGTTCGGCGGATCAGCGGGCGGCGGTGCTGCTCGAACGCGGCGTGCGGCGTGTGCTTTCACGTGACTGCTCAGCCGCCGAAAGTGCCGGGCGTTTGTACCGCGTGCGGGGCCAAACTGGTTCTTCGCGACGACGACAAAGAGGAAACGGTCCGGCGGCGGCTCGGCGAGTTCCACAAAAACACGGACCTGTTGCTAGAACATTACCGGCGGCAGGGGCTGGTGGACGACATCGACGCCTCGCAGGCGCCGGAAAAGATCTTTGCTGACATCCTGGCGGGGCTGTTGACGCGCCGGCCGGACGAAACTGGGAACGCGGTTCTGACCGCAGAAGGGAGGGCGCCGTGATACGCGATGGCATACGTCGGAGCGGTTCGCACGCCTCCCGTAACTCAGCGGCAGAGTGCCGATCTTATAAATCGGCTGTCGCGGGTTCGACTCCCGCCGGGAGGACTCGGCCGTGACGCGACCGCGGAACTCGGCTCCGGTCAGGAAATCGTTGTCGCCGTTGTTTTGAACCCGTGTTCCGAATTCCGCACCACGCGCTACCCCGATGATCCGACCCAACGCGAACCGGCCGCCGGAACTGAAATCCGCCCGCGAGATCGCGCTCATGCGCGAGGCCGGGAAACTCGTCGCCCGGGCGCTCCGCATTTGTCGCGAGATGGCGAAACCGGGCGTCAAGACCATCGAGATGGACCAGGCGGTCGAGGCCTTCTACGCCAAGCACAACGCGATCCCGCTGTTCAAGGGGTACCCGGGGAAGACCCCTTTCCCCGCGGTCACGTGCCTGAGCGTCAACGAGCAGGTGGTTCACGGCGTGCCCGGCCAGCGGGTGCTGAAAGAGGGCGACCTACTGAAGGTTGATACCGCCTGCAAGTTAAACGGCTGGTGCGCCGACCGGGCGATCACCATTCCGATCGGGCCGGTGTCGGCCGAAAAGGCCCGGCTCCTGAAGGTCGGCGAGGAGACGCTCCAGATCGCGATCGACCTCCTGCCGAAGCGGAAGTGGTGGAGTCAAGTTGCGAGCGAGATGCAGCGGCACGTCGAACAGGCCGGGTTCAGTGTCGTGACATCGTATGTGGGGCACGGCATCGGGCGAATCATGCACGAGAACCCGCAGGTGCCCAACTATGTCGATCGCGAGACTCGTAAAGCCGACTTCAAACTCGAGCCGGGGCTGACGCTGGCCGTCGAGCCGATGGTGAACATGCGGCGTGCGGAGGTGGATACGCTCGGCGACCAGTGGACCGTGGTGACCCGGGACCGGTTGGCGAGCGTTCACGTCGAGCACACGCTCGCGCTTACGGCGAGTGGGGTGGTGGTCATCACCGCCGACGAGGGGGCGTTCGACGACGAGCCGCAGTCGGTGCCGGGCGCTCCGGCGCCGGCACAATAATTTGGCGGTGCGGCCTTGTCGGTTTTTCAAGCCCGGGTAGATTGAAGGTTTACCCGGCGTGTACGGGCTTTCGGAATTTGGAACAGCCGCGGCGCCAGGCGTTGTGGCACAGGTCTGGCGAATGGGTGCCCCATGAAGGTGCGTGCGAGCGTGCGGCGGATCTGCGACAAGTGCAAGATGATCAAGCGTAAGGGCGTCGTTCGCGTGATCTGCGAAGACCCCCGGCACAAGCAACGGCAAGGTTAACCACCAGAAGACAGACGCCAGAAGACAGAGGTCGGAACCGACTCTGGTCTTTGCTCGCTGTCCTCTGTCCTTTGTTCTCTGACCTCTGGTAGCTGATATGCCCCGTATTCAAGGCGTTGACATCCCACCGGACAAGCCGACCCACATCTCGCTGCGGTACATCCGCGGGCTCGGGCCGACCACCGCGCTGGAAGTGTGCGAGAAGCTCAACCTCGACCCGCAGCGGCGGGCGAAAGAGTTGAACGACAAGGAGATCGCCGAGATCGCGGTGCTCCTCGACAAGGAGTACCTCGTCGAAGGTCCGCTCCGCCGGGTCGAAGGCTCCAACATCGCGCGGCTGAAGGAAATCAAGTGCTACCGCGGCGAGCGGCACCGGAAGAACCTCCCGGTGCGCGGCCAGCGGTCGAAGACCAACGCCCGTACCCGCAAGGGCGTTCGCAAGACGGTCGCCGGCAAGAAGGGCGTCAAGGACATGCGGTAACGTTAGTGTTTGGTGTTTCGTGTTGAGTTGAACACGGTTCGCGAACTGTGGCGAAACACCATGACCGCACGGGTCGGCACTAAACACTGAACACCAACCACCGAACACCACGAACATGGCGAAGAGCAAGAAGAAGAAGACACGGCGTAACGTAAGCCGCGGCGTCGCCCACGTGCAGAGCACGTTCAACAACACGATCGTCACCATCACCGACACGAACGGCGACACGCTGTGCCACTCGTCGGGCGGGGCGGTCGGGTTCAAGGGCAGTCGCAAGAGCACGCCGTTCGCGGCGCAGCGGGCGGCCGAAGAGTGCGCCTCGAAGGCGTCCAAGTTCGGCGTCAAGGAGGTCGAGGTGCGGGTGAAGGGGCCGGGCGCCGGCCGCGAGTCCGCGATCACCGCTCTTCAGGCGTCGGGCCTCAACGTCAAGGCCATCGAAGACGTAACCCCGCTCCCGCACAACGGCTGCCGCCCGCCCAAGAAGCGCCGCGTCTAACCGTTCAAAACGACAAGATGTGATCGGCCACCTGCGGTCAGTGGGGTGTTGCTCCGGCAGCCCCCGCTGACCACACTGTTGTTAGCACGACGCCTGTTCCGACTCTGGGGTTCGCCGGGCGTGCGACTGACGGCCGAGGCCGGTCACTGAAACCGGTTCCGCTCTGCGGGGCCAACTTGACCCCTGGTTCGAGCCCTCACAGGCGACATGGCACGTAACACCGATCCCGTCTGCAAGATGTGCAGGCGGGACCAGATGAAGCTGTACCTCAAGGGCGACCGGTGCTTCGGGCCGAAGTGCCCGATCGACAAGCAAAAGCCGCCGCCCGGTATGCACGGGCTGCGACGCAGCAAGACCTCCGAGTACGGCATCCGGCTCCGCGAGAAGCAGAAGCTCAAGCGGTTCTACGGCGTGCTCGAGGCCCAGTTCCGCCGCTACTACGGCCTCGCGACGAAGGCCGTCGGGAACACCGGCGAGCAACTGCTGTCGATCCTCGAGCGGCGGCTGGACAACGTCGTTCACCGGCTGGGGTTTGCGGTGAACCGCACCAGCGCGCGCCAGATGGTGTCCCACGGACACATCCTGGTGAACGGGGTGAAGTGTGACATCGCGAGCATGCTGGTCAAGCCCGGCGATGTCATCAAGGTGAAGACCCGGGACAGCAGCCTGAAAATGGCCCGCGACACCCTGGCGAAGGGGACCGTTCGCATCCCCGACTTCCTCGAACTGACCGGCACGCAAGACCAGCCCGAAGGGCGGATGAACCGCACGCCGACCCGGCAGGACGTGGACGAGCGGATCACCGACATCCGCGAACAACTGATCATCGAAATCGCCACACGGTAGTGGCGAGAAGACCGTCTTCATCGCAGGCGGTGCGAGAGGACGCAGGGAGAGTTCAGAACAGTTTTTTTCTCTGCGTCCTCTCGTACCGTCTGCGGTGAATGCTCTTTTGCTTTCCGGCCGCGACCGCCGGTGTTGTTCGACACGTCGCCGTCTGGTTCGCTCCCAACTCGGTCGCGCGTGGGGTAGCGGAAAGCCGACGGCAGGAGAATTGAGAATGCGCGTTCGCTGGCGTGGGCTGGAGTTGCCGAACCGGGTTCAGGCTGACCGCTCCAACCTTTCTGACACCTACGGCAAGTTCTACGCCGAGCCCTTCGAGAAGGGCTTCGGGATGACGATCGGCAACAGCATCCGCCGCATCCTGCTGTCGTCGCTTGAAGGTAGCGCGATCACGCGGGTCAAGATCCAGGGCGTGCAGCACGAGATCTCGACCATCACCGGCGTGGTCGAAGACGTCACGGACATCATCCTGAACGTCAAGAGTTTGGTCGTTAAGAACCTGTCCGACCAGCCGAAAACGATCCGCATCCAGAAGCACGAAGCCGGCGCGGTCCGCGGTGTGGACGTGCAGCACGACGAAACGATCCAGATCATCAACCCCGAGCACCACATCGCGACCCTCACGAGCGACGTGCCGTTCGTGATGGAGATGACGGTCGAAAACGGCCGCGGGTACCGCACCGCCGACGACAACGCCGGCAAGGACCGCGAGGTCGGTGTGATCCCGGTCGATTCGAGCTTCTCGCCGGTCGTCCGGGTGAAGTACGACATCGAAGAGACCCGCGTCGGTCAGAAGACGAACTACGACCGGCTCGTGATGGAGATCTGGACCAACGGCACGCTCGCCCCGCAAATGGCGATCGTCGAGGCGGCGAAGATCCTCCGCAAGCACCTGAACCCGTTCGTGCAGTACACGGAGCCGGGGCCGGAGCTGCAACTGGACGACGGCCCCATCGAGATCGGGCCGAACGCGTCGGTGCGCGACCAGCAGGACGCCGAGCTCGAACGCAAGCTCAACATGAGCCTTGCGGAACTTGATCTGTCGGTGCGGGCAACCAACTGCCTGGAGACCGAAGGCATCCAGACCGTCCGCGACCTGGTGATTCGGACGTCCGAGGAGCTGCTCGAAGTGCGCAACTTCGGCGAAACGACGCTCCGAGAAGTGAAGTCGAAGCTGGAAGAGCGGGGGCTGGCGCTTGGAATGCGCCTGCCGCCGCGCCGGTCGTAACTGCGGCCGATGCCGCACGTTTGATTCGAGAGGTCAGCGGACTGAGGGCCGGAAGTTAACGCCGCCCTGGGTTCTGTCACCTCCACCTTCCTTGGCACGGGGTGGGGTTCTTGCTTCTGACCTCTGTTTTCTAACCTCTTTTGATTTGAGGATGAGCCATGCGTCACCGTAAGCGCGGTCGTCACCTGAACCGCAACGCCGCCCACCGGCGCAGCCTGTTCCGCAACCTGACCCGCGCGCTGATCACGCACGAGCGGATCGTCACCACGCTGCCGAAGGCCAAAGAGCTGCGGCCGTTCGTCGAGAAGATCGTGACCCTGGCCAAGAAGGCGAACGTGGTCATCGCCGCCGCCGCCGGCAAGGGCGAGGTCGAAGAGAAGGCGGCTCGCATCAAGGCCCTGCACTACCGCCGGCAGGCGATGGCGCTGCTCGGCCCGACGCACGGCACCGAGATCTGGGACAAGAAGGACGAGAGCACCGGGGATACGGTGCTGAAGAAGCTGTTCCGCGAGATCGGTCCGCGGTTCTCCGAGCGCCCGGGCGGGTACACCCGCATTCTGAAGCAACACTATCGGCGGCTCGGCGACGGCGGTGCGACCGCGGTCATCGAGTTCCTGAAGTCCGGTGAGACGAAGGTTCAGAAGAAGGGACCGGCCCCGGTCGCACCGGCCCCGGTTGTTGCGGAAACGCCCGCATCGACCGAAACGCCCGCCAGCTAAACTGGTACACGAAACGAGCGAGCCTCCCGACACGTGTCGGGAGGCTCGCTCGTTTCGCGTACCAGGGCCAGTTAGGGGATTGTTTCCGGTGAGCGGGAGCCGGTCGGGAAGTTGCTCAGGGCGTCTTGGGTGACTCACCAATAAGGTAGTAATCGAGCGACCAATCCCCGATTGCTTTCATCTGGGATGAGGTTCCGAAGTACAAGCCGCCGAACGGTTTGCCGGACCGGTCATACACGGTCAGGTGCAGCACACCGCGGTGTTTGATCGTCGTCTTCAATTCGAACTCGGTGGCCCCTCGTTTTAAGTCGATCGTTTGGAACGGGTCGATTTCTTCGAGACCGTTGCCCTGGGTTTGGGTGAGGTAAAGCCCAAGTTGGGCACTCGCCCGGCTCGCCAGCCGGGCACGGCCACGCACAGTAACAGAATCGCCCTGTTCGAGTTTGGGGGATGTCGCCCGGACGTCGGTGATCTCGATCACGTCTCCGTTCCAGAACGCTTTGGGGCCGAGGACAGTTGGGACCGGCTTTTGAGTCGGTGGCTCCGAGGGCGTGTTGTGCTCGGCACTGGTCCGTGACACCGGAACCGGTTTCTGAACCAATGGCTTGTCGGGTTGTTCTGCACGGGGGGCTCCTGAGACATGAGGGGCAATACTCGTTCCGGTGACAAGCAACCCAAGCACGAACAGGCCCGCGGTTGCGGCGTTGAGCTTCGTCAGCAGCATGGGTTTCACCATATCTTCAGTGAGATTGAGGGCTCCAGGTGCTGCGGCCCCGCGGGCTGAGTAACCGGCGGCGATACGGGTCGCAGCTCGGACTGTTGAAGTGGCCAGTTGCGGTGGTAGTGCCGGGGCGACACAGTCGGAGAGTAAGGCGGTGGCGAGCACCCCGGACCCGAAGATGCCGCGCCGCCGGAGGCGCCGGCCCAGCGCCGTTCGCGCGTCGTCGAGCCTGTTCCGAAGGGTGCCCTTGCTCCAGCCCAGTTGGCGGGCGGCTTCGTCTTGGGTCCGGCCCTCCAGATGGCACAAAATTAGGGGCAGCCGCCACTTATCGGGGAGCAGACTCAGTTCGGTGTTGAGGATCGCACACGCCTCCCCTCGATCCAGGTCCTCGGGGTACCGCACTTCGGCGGTTGCAACCCCATGCTCGGACCGTTGGCGAGCCGAATTTCGGTCGCGGATGCGGAGCGAGACGCGGTGTGCGACGCCGTGTAGCCAACTGGCCAGTGATGCACGTTTACGCACCGATCTGAGCTTTTCGGCGAGGATGAGAAAGGTCGCCTGGAAGGCATCTTCCGTATCCTGATCGTGCCGGAGAATCTGCTGGCACACGCAGTGGACCATTGCCCCGTGACGGCGGACCAGCGTCCGGAAGACCGTCTCGTCGGGGGGGGCAGGGCCGCGTCCACGAGTTGTTGGTCCGACAGCGACTCGGTTTCCGCGTGTCGCGCGAGTGCGTGCAGGAACGTGTTGAGTTGTGCCGTGCCCATTCCACGCCTCGCAACGGTTCCGGTCCTCCCGAAAGTAGTCCGGCTAGCGAGGAGAAGTGCCAAACAATTTTCAGCAGTGTTCGTGAACGGACCGGGTGAAACGTGGCGCACGCCCACCCCGCCGGATGCGAGGTAGCGAATCACCTTCTCGCAACGGACGCTTCGGGGTTAGAATACGCACCCATGAGCGACGAGGACGCACTGCTGTCCGCCATTGCGGCACATCCGAGCGAGGACACCCCGCGCCTCGCCTACGCCGACTGGCTCGACGAGCACGACCGGCCCATCCGGGCCGAGTTCATTCGCCTCCAGTGCGGGTGGGGGCAGACCGCCGAAGTGCCTGGCGCGGACCAACGGAAGCGCTCGGAACGAGTGCAGTTCTTCATCAAGAACCACCGGCGCGATTTGATTCCCGGCCCGCTGGGGCGCGACCTTACCGTTCCAGATATCGCTTTCGACCGCGGTTTCCTGAGCAAACTCCAGGTCACGGCACTCCAGTTCGTTCAGCAGCCCGGCGAGTTCGTGCGGTTGTGCCCGCCCCCGCAGGTCAGCATCCGGCACCTGACCGCCACTTGGTTCGCGCGGTTTATTGTGCGCCCCGAACTGGTTTGCGTGACTTCGATCGCCGTCAACTCGCCCGGGGTGAACGCCGCGCGGGCGCTCGCGGCGTGTCCGCACCTCGAACGGCTCGAAGCAGGTGCGGCATCGGTGATAGCGGTCTGGGAGCGCTCGCCGGCTCCGGGCCGTTGCGCAAGCTCATTCATCTTGAGGTTCCTCGCAACGAGATCAGCGACGCCGGGATCGAGCGCCTCGTATCGTCCCCGCTCTGGCGGCGTTTGAAACGCCTGAACCTCGCGCACAACGACTTGACCGCTGCGAGCGCGGATCACCTCGTGAATGCCCCGGCCGACCAGCTTGAAGTCCTCGTCCTGCACGGCATCAACTTCGGCTCCTCCGGGGGCCGCCGCTTGGCGGGACGGTTCGGTGCGCGGATCCAGTTTTGATGAGCGGTTGGGACGAGTGGGTTGAGTTTGATGCCTCCGCTGTGGGCGAGGCACGGGCGCGAGAAGCAAGGACCGGAAATGAAGGGGTACCGGAGTCGGCCCGCGTGCCCTTCCACTTTCGGCTAAGGATTGTTCCCTGGTCAAGATCGCATGGGACGCACGTCCCGGTGGAATCCGGGGTTACAGCCCCGAGCACCGTCATGACTGTTCGCGACGGGCGAAAACCCATATCCCATAAGCTGTACCGTCCGCCGCTAACACCGCGTAACCGCACCCGATGACCCACTCGGCCGGCCCGACGAACCGCCCACCCGCGATCGGGTATTGGGCTCCCGATGGGACCCTCCCGTCCGGCTCGTCCGAGGAGTTCCGGACCGCGATCGGCGCGCTCCGCACGCCGGTTGTGGTGCTCCGCGACCGCGACGGGTTTCAAATCGCCCCAGGCGGTGTCGTTTCACTTTCTCTCCCCACCAACCAACCCCCGGCCGGTGCTCGGGAAGTGGTCGCGTACTTGCCCCCGCTGCCGCCGGAACAACTCGGCGATCCCACCTTCCTGCAAGAGCACGGGCTCAAGTACCCGTACATGACCGGGGCGATGGCCAACGGCATCGCCTCGTGCGAGATCGTCGAGGCGATCAGTAAGGCCGGAATGCTGGGGAGCTTCGGCGCCGCGGGGCAGTCGCTGGAGCGCATCGGCGCCGCGGTCGATCGGCTGAAGGCGAACTTGGGCGACGCTCCGTACTGCGTGAACCTGATTCACAGCCCGGGCGAACCGGCGCACGAAATGGCGACCGCGGAGCTGCTCCTTAACAAAGGGGTCACGCACGTCGAGGCCAGCGCGTACCTAGACCTGACGCCCGCGATCGTGAGGTACCGCGTCGCCGGGTTCCGCGGGGGCGTGGGCGGGCTCGTTATCCCGCTGAACCGGATTGTGGCGAAGGTGTCCCGGGTTGAGGTGGCGACCAAATTCCTGTCCCCGCCGCCCGAGAAAATGCTGCGCGAGCTGGTGGCCGCCGGGCACGTCACCGAGCGGCAGGCGGCGCTCGCGGCGAAATTCCCGGTCGCCGACGACGTTACGGTCGAGGCGGATTCCGGCGGGCACACGGACAACCGCCCGGCGATCACCCTTCTGCCAACCATTCTCGCGCTGCGCGACCGGTTGCAGGCACAGTTCCGCTATGACGCCCCGCCGCGCGTAGGATTGGCCGGCGGGATCGCGACCCCGGCGAGCGCCGCCGGCGCGTTCGCGATGGGGGCGGCGTACATCGTTACCGGCAGCGTGAACCAGGCGTGCGTCGAGTCCGGTAGCTCGGACACCGTGCGAAAGATGCTCGCCGAGGCCGGCCAAGCGGACGTAATCATGGCCCCCGCCGCGGACATGTTCGAGCTGGGCGTAAAGCTCCAGGTGCTCAAACGCGGGACCATGTTCGCGATGCGCGCCCAGAAGCTTTACGATCTGTACCGCACGTGCGCCAGTTGGGAAGCGATCCCGGAGGCGGAGCGTGTCCAGATCGAAAAGAACCTGTTCCGCTCGTCGTTTCAGAACATCTGGGATCTGACCCGCGATTTCTGGGCCAAACGGGAGCCGGGGCAGCTCCAACGGGCCGAGGCCGACCCGCGGCACCGCATGGCCCTGGTGTTCCGCTGGTACCTGGGGCTCTCCAGCCGGTGGGCGAACGCGGGCGAGCCGGGCCGCCAGATCGATTACCAGGTGTGGTGCGGCCCCGCGATGGGTGCGTTCAACGAGTGGGCCAAGGGTTCACACCTCGAGGCCCCGCAGAACCGGACGGTCGTCGGGGTGGCCCTGAACCTCTTGTACGGCGCGTGCGTGGTGTCCCGGCGGGCGGCCCTGCGTCAGCAGGGCGTGAACCTGCCGGACGTGTGCTTCCCGCTCGCCCCGCTCGCAACGGACGAACTCGTCCAGCGGATGTCGTAAACGCGCGACGGCTCGGGCCAACCGAGCGGCGCTCGAACGCCCGGACCGGAACCGCCCGACCAACACGAACACGGTGTGATGCAGACTCCCGAATCGAACTCCCCGCTCGCGATCGTCGGCATCGGGTGCCTGTTCCCCAAGGCTTCCGGCCCCGGACTCTTCTGGGCGAACGTCAAGCACGGTGTGGACGGCATCACCGAGGTGCCGCCGACCCACTGGAGCCCGGACGATTATTTCTCGCCGGACCCCAAAGCCCCCGACATGACCTACGCCCGCCGCGGCGGGTTCCTGTCGGCGGTCGAGTTCAACCCCCTCGAGTTCGGCATCGCGCCGCGCGACATCGAGGCCACCGACACCACCCAACTGCTCGGGCTGGTGGCCGCCAAGCAGGCGCTGGTGGACGCGGGCGTTCGGTTCGCCGACGCGAAGCAGCCGGCCAACAGCACCAAGCCCTTTACCGACCGCAACCGCGTGTCGGTGATTCTGGGCGTGACCGGCACGCTGGAACTGGTCATCCCTTTGGGCGCGCGGCTCGGCCACCCGAAGTGGAAGCGCGCGATGCTGGACGCCGGCATCCCGCAGGAGCTGGCCGACGACGCGACCGCGCGGATCGCCGAGAGCTACGTGCCGTGGCAGGAGAACAGCTTCCCCGGCCTGCTCGGGAACGTGGTCGCCGGGCGCATCGCCAACAAGCTCGACCTGGGCGGCACGAACTGCGTCGTGGATGCGGCGTGCGCGAGCTCCCTGTCCGCGGTTCACCTCGCGGCACTGGAGCTGCAAACCGGTCGGTGCGACGTGGCCGTCACCGGCGGGTGCGACACGTTCAACGACATCTTCATGTACATGTGCTTCAGCAAGACCCCGGCGCTCTCGCCGTCCGGGGACGCGAAGCCGTTCAGCGAAGACGGCGACGGCACCATCCTCGGCGAGGGGCTGGGGGTCGTGGTGCTGAAGCGCCTGGCGGACGCCGAGCGCGACGGGGACACCGTGTACGCCGTCCTCAAGGGCGTCGCGTCGTCGAGCGACGGCAAGGGGAACGCGATCTACGCGCCGAGCGCGGCCGGGCAAAAGAAGGCCCTGCTCGGCGCCTACCGGCTGGCCGGCGTGACGCCCGACACGATCGAACTCGTGGAGGCGCACGGGACCGGCACGAAGGTCGGCGACACGGTCGAACTCACGGCCCTGACGGACGTGTACGGCCGCGCGTCGTCGAAGCCGCGCCCGTGGGCCGCGATCGGCTCGGTGAAGTCGCAGATCGGGCACACGAAGTCCGCCGCGGGCGCCGCGTCGCTCATCAAGGCCGCGCTGGCGGTCTACTTCAAGGTGCTGCCGCCGACGCTGAAGGTGTCGCGCCCGGTGGAGCCGCTGCTCGCGCCGGACACGCCGTTCTACGTGAGCGGGGAGATGCGGCCGTGGCTCCCGCGCGCGGAGCACCCGCGGCGCGCGGCGCTGTCCGCGTTCGGGTTCGGCGGGAGCAACTTCCACGCGGTGCTCGAAGAGTACCGGGCGGAGAAGCTCGAGCCCGACTGGGACGGCTCCACGGAGATCGCCGCGTTCGGCGCCGACACCCCGCAGGCGCTGGCCGCCGAACTTGCCAAGCTGCCGACCGAGTGGACCGCGTTCGCCCGCGCGGCGGAGGCGTCCCGGGCCGCGTTCACCCCCGCGGCGAAGTGCCGGCTGTGCTTCGCGGCGCACCGGACGTTGACGGACCTGCCGAAGCTGCTCGCGGGGGCGAAGGAGCGCCTCGGGGCGGAACCGGAGGCCGCGGGCTGGAGCACGCCGGAGGGCGTCCACTACGGACGCGGGGTGGCGCCGGGGCAACTCGCGGTGCTGTTCCCGGGGCAGGGCGCTCAGTCGGTCGGGATGCTTCGCGATCTCGCGTGCCTGTTCCCCGAAACGCTCGGCGCACTCGCCCTGGCGAACGAGGCGGTTGCGGCGCAGGCGCCGGCACGTGCCGACGCGCGCCGGCTGAGCGACTACATTTACCCGCCGACCACGTTCGACCCGGCCCGCAAGAAGGCCAACGAGGCCGACCTGCGAGACACCCGGAACGCGCAGCCCGCGCTCGGCGCCGTGAGCTTCGGCGCCTGGCAGACCCTCGCGAACCGCTTCGGCGTGCGCGCGGACGCGTTCGCGGGGCACAGCTACGGCGAACTCGTGGCGCTGGCCGCGGCCGGCCGGTTGCAGCCCGCGGAACTGTTCGCGCTGTCTCGCGTTCGCGGGGACCTGATGGGCGCCCGGCGCGACGGCGACCCCGGGACGATGCTCGCGGTGCTCGCGCCGCTCCCGGAAATCGAGACCGTTCTCACGCGCGAGCGGCTGAACCTCGTCGTCGCGAACCGGAACTCGCCGCGGCAGTTCGTACTGTCCGGCGCGACGGCCGAGATCGAGCGGGCCGCGAAGGCCCTGTCCGACGCGAAGCTAAAGGCGACCCGCATCCCCGTCGCCGCGGCGTTCCACTCGGATCTGGTCGCCGACGCCGCGGTCCCGTTCCGCGCCGCACTCGAGCCCGCAGCGTTTGCGCCGTCCCCGGCTCGGGTCTTCGCGAACACGACCGCCGCCGAATACCCCTCGGCGCCTGGGGCGGCGAAGGACCTGCTCGCGAGCCAACTCGCAAAACCGGTGGCGTTCGTCGAGCAGATCCGCGCCATGTGCGCCGCCGGCGTGCGCACCTTCGTGGAAGTCGGCCCCGGGTCGGTGCTGACGCGGCTCGTCGAGGCGATCCTGGCGGACTCGCCGGTAACCGGTACGGCCGCGCTCGCGCTGGACGCATCCGGCGGGAAGCGGCCCGGCGTGCTCGATCTGGCACACCTTCTCGCCCGGCTCGCGGCGGCCGGGCACGCCGTAACGCTGGGCGCGTGGGAGCGCGAGAGCCGGTGCCGCCCGTCGGCCGCGCCGACCGGCAAGCCGGGGCTTACGGTAAGCGTGTGCGGGGCCAACTGGGTCGCCCCGCGCGAGAAGCGCCCCGCCCGCCCGCCGCAGCACCTGCACCTGGCGTCCAGCAACGGTAACGGTAACGGTAACGGTAAGTCGCACTCTAGCGCCCCGGCACTCGCCGCCCCGGTACGGTCCAAGGGTTCCGCAATGTCTGACACGAACGCCCCGGGCTCGGGTGACCCGAACGCGCTGGCCCAGGCCCTGCAAATGACCCAGCAGAGCCTCGCCGCGCTCCAGCGCATGCAGGAGCAAACCGCGTCGCTGCACCGGCAGTTCCTCGAATCGCAAGAGACCGCGCAGCGGACGCTGCAAACGCTGGTCGATCAGCAGCAGACGCTCCTGCTGACGGGGCTCGGCGCCGGCACGCCGTTGCCCGCCGCCCCGCGCCCAATACCGGTCAGCACGCCGGCCGTGGCGGCCCCGGTGCTGCCCCCGGTCGTGGCGGCTCCGGTTGCACCCGCACCACGCTACACGCCCCCTGCCACGACGATCCTGCCCGCCTCCGCGCTCCCAAAGGAGGCGTTCAGCCCGCCCGCGCCGAGGCCGGTGCCCGCGCCGGTGCCGCCACCGCCTGCGCCGCGAGCGGAATCGCCCGCGAACGACAAGATCGCCTCGGCGCTGCTGTCGGTGGTGAGCGAGAAGACGGGTTACCCGGCGGACAGCCTGGACCTGTCGATGTCGCTGGACGGCGACCTGGGCGTGGACTCGATCAAGCGGGTGGAGATCCTGTCGGCGCTGCAGGAGCGGCTGCCGGACGCGCCGGCGGTGAAGCCGGAACACCTGGGGGCGCTGCACACGCTCAAGGACGTCGCCGAGTTCCTCGCCGGGCCGCAGGACAACGCTCGGGGAGCGGGTGCGGCCGACGCGGAAGCCGACGACGTGCTGGTGCGCACGATGCAGGTGGAGCAGCTTCACCTGCATCGCGGGGGGAACGGGGTGCCCCTGAACGGTGCGGCGCCCGCGGCCGGCGGGACGTTCCCGGAGGTGGCCTCGGCGCTGCTGTCGGTGGTGAGCGAGAAGACGGGTTACCCGGCGGACAGCCTGGACCTGTCGATGTCGCTGGACGGCGACCTGGGCGTGGACTCGATCAAGCGGGTGGAGATCCTGTCGGCGCTGCAGGAGCGGCTGCCGGACGCGCCGGCGGTGAAGCCGGAGCACCTGGGGGCGCTGCACACGCTCAAGGACGTCGCCGAGTTCCTCGCCGGGCCGCAGGGGCCGGTCACCACCCGCATTTCCCTCAGCGAGGTGAGCGAGAACCTGCTCGCGAAACCGGTCACGCTGTCGGGAGCCGAAGAGGCGAAGCCGGTTCCCGACACCGAGCCGCTTTCGCAAAAGGAGATCGGTGCCGAGGGGCGTTCCGCCGTCATCCCCAAACCGGCCCCGCGCGCCAACGAAACGCTCCGGCAACCGGTCTCGCCGTTCGGCACCGAGCGGGTCGATCGAAGCATCCCGCAAATCGTCGACCTCGACGTGAGCGCGCCGCGCGCCCGGTTGCCGCTGCCCGCCGGCAGCGAGTTCTGGCTGGTCGGGCCGGCCGACGCGCTCACCGCGGCGGTCGCGGACCGGCTCCGCGCGGCCGGCGTGAACCCCCAACTGCTGGGCTGGGGCGACGCCCCCCCCGCTCCACCCGCTAAGGGCCTGTCGGGCCTCGTTCTGCTGGCCCCGGTGGCGCCCGGACCCGATTCGGGTTTCAACCGCCGGGCGTTCAACTGGCTCAAGGCCGCGGGTCCGAAGCTCCGGCAAACCGGGCGCGGCGGCGCCGCCGTGTTCGTCACGGTGGCGCGGCTGGACGGCGCGTTCGGGCTCGCCGAACTGTCCCCGGCGAGCGACCCGACGGCCGGCGGCCTGGCCGGCATGGCCAAGACCGCAAGGCACGAGTGGCCCGAGGTGAGCTGCCGCGCGCTGGACCTGTCGCCCGCGTTCACGGACCCCGTGGCCGCGGCCGCGGCGGTGGCCGAGGAGGTGCTTTCGTCCGGGCCGCCGGAAGTGGGCATCGCCCCGACGCACCGGTGTACGATCGAGCTGGCCCGCACCACCCGCCGGCCGCACAGCCAGCTCATCAAGCTCGGCGCGCGGGACGTGGTGCTGGTCACCGGCGGCGCCCGCGGGGTGACGGCCGAAGCCGCTGTGGCGCTGGCCGAGACGTACCAGCCGACGCTCGTGCTGACGGGCCGCACCCCGCCGCCGGCGCCGGAGCCCGATTACCTCGCGGGGCTGAGCGGCGAGGCGGAGATGAAACGCGCGATCGCCGACGCGCTCGGCGCCGAGGGCACGCCGCGGGCGGTCGGCGACCTGTACAAGAAGGTGGTCGCCCAGCGCGAGGTGCGGCACACGCTCGACCGCGTCCAGCAGACCGGGGCGAAGGTCGCGTACTTCCCGGTGGACATCACCGACGACCGCGCCGTGGCCGACATGCTGCACCAGGTGCGGGTGAAGTTCGGCCCGGTCACCGCGCTGGTCCACGGCGCGGGCGTGCTGGCCGACAAGCGCATCGAGGACCTCACCGGCGAGGGCTTCGACGCGGTGTACGCCACGAAGGTGGACGGGCTGCGCGCCCTGCTCGAGTTGCTCGGCAACGAGGACCTGAAGGCGCTGGTGCTGTTCAGCTCCACGACCGCGCGGCTCGGGCGGGTGGGGCAACTGGCCTACGCCTGCGCCAACGAGGTGCTGAACAAGATCGCGCAGGTGGAGGCCCGCAAGCGCCCCGGGGCGCGGGTCAGCGCGATCAACTGGGGGCCGTGGGACGGCGGGATGGTGACGCCGGCGCTGCGGAAGCTGTTCGAGTCCGAAGGCGTCGGCACCATCCCGCTCGCGGACGGGGCGACGTTCCTGATCCAGGAGCTGAACGCCGCCGGGCGGGCCGTCGAGGTGGTCGCGCTGGCGAAGCCCCCGGGGCGGCCGGGCGGCGGGTCCGGGGTGATCCCGGCCCAGGCGCCGGCGAGCCCGCCCGCCACGGCCGCGGCCCCCGGTACGCCGGTGATGTCCCCGCCGAACCCGCTGCCGTCGGCCGACATGACGGTGGCGTTCGAGCGCGGGGTGGACGTCGCCACCCACTCGGTGCTGAAGTCGCACGTGCTCGACGGGCTCGCGGTGCTGCCGGTCGCCCTGCACCTCGAGTGGCTCGCCCACGCGGCGCTGCACGGCAACCCGGGGTTCCAGTTCCACGGGTTCAACGACCTGCGGGTGACCAGCGGGGTGAAGGTCGAGGCCGGCGCGCAGGTGCCGGTGCGGGCGCTGGCCGGCAAGGCGGTGAAGCAGGACAAGCTGCTCGTGGTGCCGGTCGAGCTGCGCGGGCGGAAGAAGGACGGCCGGGACGTGATCTACTCGCGGGCCGAGATCGTGCTGGCGTCGGCGCTGCCCAAGCCGGGGCTGGCGGACCGGCCGCCGGCCGTGGCCCCGGTCGGGTACGACGCGGCGCGGGCGTACCGCGAGCTGCTGTTCCACGGCCAGGACCTGAGGGGCATCGCGTCGCTCGTGGGGCGCGCCGACCGGGCGTTCGTGGGCACCGCGTACCCGGCCCCGCCGCCGGCCGACTGGTTCGAGTTCCCGCTCCGCTCTGGGTGGGTCGCCGAGCCGCTAGTGCTGGACACCGCGTTCCAGTTGATGATCCTCTGGACGCAGGGCGCCCACGGGTCGGCGTCGCTGCCCAGCTTCGTGGGCCGGTACCGGCAGTTCCGCAAGACGTTCCCGCCGGACCCGACCACGATCGTGATCCGCGTGACGCGGGACGACGCCCGGTTCGCCCGCGCCGACATCGACTTCCTCGCGCCGGACGGCCAAGTGGTGGCCCAGATGCAGGACTACGAGTGCATCATGGACCCGGCGCTCAACGCCTCGTTCCGCAAGAACCAGCTCGCTGTGAAGTAGTCGCACGTCGCAGTCGCGAAGGTCGTAAAGTCGCAACGTCGGAGCCCGAGGAGCCGTCGGCGGGCCTTCGACGTTACGACTTCAGGACCTTTCGACTCGCGACTCGACGATTCGAGGCTTGAGACCTTTTCCCGATGAACGACCGCATCGCCATCGTCTCTGTCGCGGGCCGGTTCCCGGGGGCCGGCGCGGACCTCGGCCGGTACTGGGCCAACGTCGCTTCGGCGACCGACTGCTCGCGCGAGGTGCCCGCCGGGCGCTGGGCGCTGCCGCCCGACCGCTGCACCGACCCGCGGGTCGCGAACCCCGACACGGTGTACTCCGCCCGCGGGTACTACCTCGACCCGTTCGAGCCGGACCTGAGCGGTCTGGACATCGACCCCGGGCTGGTGCGCGAACTCGATCCGCTGTTTCACCTCGTGTTAGATGTCGGCGGCCGGGCGTGGCGCGGGGCCAAAACCGCGGGCCTGGACCCCGCCCGGGTGGGCGTCGTGCTGGGCAACATCTGCCTGCCCACCGACCGCGCCAACGACCTGTGCCGGGCGGTGCTCGGCGGGAAGCTCGGGCTGCCGGCGGGGGCGCCGGTCCACCCGCTGAACCGGTACGTCGCGGGGCTGCCCGCGGGCCTGCTCGCCAGGGGGCTCGGGCTCGGGGGCGGCAGCTTCACCCTGGACGCCGCGTGCGCGTCCTCGCTGTACGCGCTCAAGCTCGCGTGCGACGAACTGGCCGCCGGCCGCGCCGACGCCATGCTCGCGGGCGGGTGCTCGCGCCCCGACTGCCAGTACACACAGATGGGGTTCGCGCAGCTCCGCGCGCTTGCGCCGAGCGGGCGGTGCTCGCCGTTCGACGCCCGGGCCGACGGCCTTGTGGTGGGCGAGGGCGCCGGGGTGTTCGTGCTGAAGCGCCTGGCCGACGCGCTCAAGCACGGCGACACAATTCACGGCGTCATTGCGGGCGCGGGCGTGTCGAACGACATGCACGGCAACTTGCTCGCCCCGGCCAAAGAGGGCCAGCTCCGCGCGATGCGGTCGGCGTACACGCACGCTGGCTGGAGCCCGTGGGACGTGCAACTGATCGAGTGCCACGCGACCGGCACGCCGGTGGGCGATCAGATCGAGTTCGACAGCCTGCGGGAGCTGTGGGGCGGTTCCGGCTGGGCGCCGGGGCAGTGCGCGATCGGCTCGGTGAAATCGACGGTGGGGCACCTGCTCACCGGGGCCGGCGCCGCGGCGCTGACCAAAGTGCTGCTCGCGATGAAGCACGAGCAGCTCCCGCCGCAGGCGAACTTCGCGACCCCGGCGCCGGGGCTGCGGTACGAGGGCGGTCCGTTCCGGGTGCTGCGTGCCGCCGAGCGCTGGGGCCGCTCGTCCGCCACGCAGCCGCGCCGGGCGGCGGTGAGCGGGTTCGGGTTCGGCGGCGTGAACGCGCACCTGCTCGTCGAGGAGTGGACCGGCCTGCCGCCGCGCTCGGGCGCGAGCAAAACGCCGCGCCTCATCGCGGTCGGAGCGCGCGAGGCGGCCGCCCGGTCGCGCGCCAGCGAACCCCACGAGCCGGTCGCGGTGGTGGGGGCGGCGGCGCACGTGGGGCCGTGGGCCGACGCCCGGGCGCTGCAAGAGCAGTTGTTCGGCGTGGGGACGGCCGAGCCCGGTATCAAACTGAACGGCTGGGCGCTGGCTGACGAGCCGTGCCCGCCCGGCTTTTACATCGACGAGCTGGCGCTGCCCATCGACAAATTCCGCGTGCCGCCCAAAGAGCTGGAAGAGACACTGCCGCAGCAGTTGCTGATGCTGCGCGTGGCCGCGGACGCGCTCGCCGATGCGGGGTACACCCCCCGCGCCGACGGCGACCCCGCGACCGGCGTGTTCGTCGGGCTCGGGTTGGACCTGAACACCACCAACTTCCACCTGCGCTGGGCCGCGATCGGGAGCGGTGCCGGCCCCGACGAAGCGTCCCCGCCGCTGACGGCGAACCGGACGATGGGCGCGCTCGGGAGCATCGCCGCGAGCCGCGTCGCGCGGACGTTCCATTTCGGCGGGCCGAGCCACACCGTTTGCAGCGAAGAGGGCTCCGGGGCGCGGGCGCTGGAGCTGGGGGTTCGTGCCCTCCAGGCCAGAGAGCTGGACCGCGTTCTGGTGGGCGGGGTGGATCTGGCCGGCGACCCGCGGCTGGTGCTCCCGGGCGAGGCGTCGCTCCCGGCCGACGGCGCGGTCGCGCTCGTGCTGAAACGCCTCGCCGACGCCGAGCGCGACGGCGACCGCGTGTACGCCGTTATTAAGGGAGTTGGGGTCGCATCGACCGAGGGGGGGGCACAATCTCGCGCCGCGGCCGACGCCGGGCTGCCGCTCGGGTCGGCGGTCGCGTTCGGGGGGACGGCCGAGCGGGTCGGTGAGGTGGGGGCCGCGTCGGGGGCGGTGGCGGTTCTGGATGCGTGCGTCGCGCTGTACCAGGAAGTGCTACCGGGGGGCGTGGCCGGTTCTTTGATCGAGGCGCCCGGCGGCCGGGTAGGCCGCGGCCCCCAGGAGCCGACGTTCTGGTTACGCAACCGGGCCGACGGGCCGCGGCGTGCGTGCGTTCACTCGTCCGGCGCAGACGGGTCGCACTTCGCGTTCCTGCTGGAAGAGCCCGCACAGCGGGTTCCGGCCGAACTCGCGCAGCCGCTCGGGGCGCGGGCCGAAGCGGCGTTCGTGGTCGAGGGCGACACGCCAGCCGAACTGCTCGCGGGACTTGAGGCTCTGTCGGCGTTCGCCCACGACCGCGCCGAGCACAACGTTGAGGCCGTCGCCCGGGGGTGGTTCCGGGCGGCGCCGGGGGCCGGGCGGAAGCTGGCGGTCGGGTTCGCGGCGCGCTCGGGGGCGGAACTCGCCGAACAGATCTCGTTCGCCGCGTCGTCGCTCCACGCGGACCCCGCCAGCCCCTTCCCGGCGACGGCCCGCCCGGCGCTCCGGGACCGCGTGTTCTACAGCCCGAAGCCGCTCGGGGCGCGGGCGAAGGTCGCGCTCGTGTTCCCCGGGTCCGGCAACCAGTTCGACGGCATGGGCCGCGACCTCACCGCCCAGTGGCCCGACGTGGTGCGCCGACAGGACGCCGAGAACCAGCGCCTGCGGGACCAGTTCAGCCCGCAGTTCTTCTGGCACGGGCGCGCGGGCGACGCGCCGGCGCGCGACCTGATGTTCGGGCAGGTGACCGTCGGCTCGCTGGTGGCGGACGTTGTGTCCGCGCTCGGCGTCCGCTGCGACGCGATGATCGGGTTGAGCCTCGGCGAGTCGGCCGGCCTGTTCGGGGTGCGTCTGTGGCGCGAGCGCGACGAAATGTACCGGCGGATGCAGGTTTCGACCCTGTTCGCGTCGGACCTCGCCCCACCGTATGATTCCGCACGGGTGTACTGGGGCGTTCCGGCCGGTGAGCCCGTGGACTGGGTCAGCGGCGTGATTTCCGCCGGGGCCGACGACGTAACGGCCGCGCTGCGCCCGGGCCTGCTCGCGTACCTGTTGATCGTGAACACGCCGAGCGAGTGCGTGATCGGTGGGAAGCGGGCCGACGTGGAGAAGCTCGCGGCGGCGGTCGGGAAGCCCGTGATGCTTCTGGAGGGCGTGACGCTCGCGCACTGCGAGGCCGGGAAGCCCGTGTTCGGGCCGTACCACGACCTGCACATGCTGCCGGTGACGCCGCCCGCCCACGCCCTGACCGTGTACAGCGGCGCCTGGGGCAAGAGCTACCGGCCCGGCGAACTGGCGTGCGCGGACTCGATCACGTCGGGGCTGGTCGGGCTGATCGACGTGCCGCGGGTGATCGAGGCGGCGTACCGCGACGGGGTGCGTGCGTTCATCGAAGTCGGGCCGGGGAACTCGTGTACCCGCATGATTTCGGCGATCCTGGGCGACCGCCGGCACCTCGCCCGGGCCGCCCACGCCGCGAAGCCGGACGCGGTGTCGCAGATCGTTCGCCTCGTGGCGCACCTGGCGGCGGAGCGGCTGCCGGTCGATCTCGCCGCGCTGTACGGCACGGAGACGCGGTGCGTCGCGCACCGGGAGCCCGAACCGGCGCGGCGCAACGTGGTTGTGGTGCCGGTGGGGTTGCGCCCGGTGCCCCCGGCCGTGGTATTGACACCTCTCCCGAAGCGGGAAGCTGCGCCGAGCGCGGGGCCGATCGAGACGGACGGGGAGGAGAGCGTCGCGCCGGTCGTGGCCGCTGGCAGGCCGGAGCCGACTCCACACGTTCCTCCCACCGAGGCGCTTCGTTCATCCCCCGAGCCCTACGTTCGCTTGCGGAGCCAACCTCTCGCTCCGGCGGCTCAGCCCGAAGAGGTGGCGAGCCCGCACATCGTTCCGGTGCTCGCTCCGGAACTGGTGCCGTCGCTTGCCCCGGTCATTGAGTCGGTCGCGAACGTGCAGGTGCTCAACATGCAGGCGCAAGAGGCGTTCCTGCGTGTCAGCGGCAAGTTGATGGAGTCCGCCGCCGGGGTGCAGAGGTTCCAAACCTCGCTGCTCGATGCGTGGACGCGCGGGGGCGGGGGCGCGAGCGAACCGGTCTCGTCGCTCGTGTGGCTGACCCCACCGGCTTCCCCGCTGGAGCCGCCCCGCGCGCTGACCTTCGAGCAGTGCTGCACCTACGCGGCCGGCAAGATCGCCGACGCGCTCGGGCCGCTGTTCGCCGAGGTCGATTCCTACCCGACCCGCGTCCGGTTGCCCGACGGCCCGCTCCAACTCGTTGACAGCATCAGCCTCATTGAGGGCGAGCCGAAGTCCATGACGAGCGGGCGCGTGGTGACGCACCACACCGTCCGCGCGGACCGCTGGTACCTGCAATCGGGCCGCATCCCGACCGCGATCTGCGTCGAGGCGGGGCAGGCCGACCTGTTCCTCTCGGGGTACCTCGGCATCGACTTCGAGACCCGCGGGCTGGCCGTGTACCGGCTGCTCGACGCGGTCGTGTCGTTCCACCGCGGGCTGCCGCAAGTCGGCGAAACGGTGACCTACGACATCCACATCGACAAGTTCGTGAAGCAGGGCGATTCCTGGCTGTTCCACTTCTGGTTCGACGGAACGGTCAACGGCGAGCCGCTCATCACGATGCGCAACGGCGTGGCCGGGTTCTTCACCGCGGAGGCGCTCGCGGCCGGCAAGGGGATCGTTCAGACCGCGCTCGACAAGAAGCGGTTCCCGGGCAAAAAGCCCGACGACTGGGCGGACCTCGTGCCCCAAGCGGTGTGCGCGCTGACCGCGCAACAGGTGGACGCCCTGCGCGGGGGCGACCTCGTGGGGGCGTTCGGGCCGGCGTTCGCCCGGGCGCGGCTGACGCGACCGGCCACCATCCCCGGCGGGATGCTCCGGCTCGTGGACCGGGTGCCGCTGATCGAGCCCGCGGGCGGGCGGTTCGGCACCGGGTTCGTGCGCGCCGAGTTCGACATTCACCCGGACGACTGGTTCCTGACGTGCCACTTCGTGGACGACCAGGTGATGCCGGGGACGCTCATGTACGAGTGCTGCCTGCACACGCTCCGCGTGCTGCTGATGCGCCTCGGCTGGGTGGGCGAGGCCGACGACGTGGTGTGCGAGCCGCTGCCGGGCGTCAACAGCCGGCTGAAGTGCCGCGGGCAGGTGCTCGCGACGACCAAGACCGTCACCTACGAGGTGACGGTGAAGGAACTGGGCTACCGGCCAGAGCCGTTCTGCGTCGCCGACGCGCTGATGTACGCGGACGGCAAGCCGATCGTCGAGATCACCAACATGACGCTGCGCATGTCGGGGCTCTCGCGCGAGAAGCTGGGCGCGATCTGGGCGAGCGGGGGGCGCGAGCCCTCCGCCGGTGTTACGCGCGGCGCCCGGGAGGCCCAGGCTTCTCGGGAGGGTGAACAGGGGGCTCGGGGGGCTCACGCTCCCCGCTCGCCGGTGCTGTACGACTCCGCCAAAATCATGGCGTACTCGAACGGCAACCCGTCCGAAGCGTTCGGGGAGCCCTACAAGGTGTTCGACTCCGACCGGGTGCTCGCGCGCCTGCCGGGGCCGCCGTACCAGTTCCTCGACTGCGTGACCGCCGTGTCCGGCGAGCCGTTCGTGCTGAAGGCCGGCGCGAGCTGCACCGCCCTCTACGCCGTGCCGCCGGACGAGTGGTACTTCGGCGAGAACCGCTGCGAGAACATGCCGTTCAGCGTCCTGTTGGAGATCGCCCTCCAGCCGTGCGGGTGGCTCGCCGCGTACTGCGGGTCGGCGCTCACCAGCACGGACGACCTGAGCTTCCGCAACCTCGGCGGGAAGGGCACCCAGTTCCGCGCGGTGACGCCGGCCACCGGGACGCTCGCGACCACCGTGAAGATGACCGGCGTGTCGAACTCTGCGGGCATGATCATTCAGCACTACGACATGCTCGTCGAGGACGCTCAGGGGCCGGCGTACAAGGGCACCACCTACTTCGGGTTCTTCACGAAGGGGGCGCTGGCGAACCAGGTCGGCATCCGCGAAGCCCGGGTGCCGTGGCCCAACGAGCAGGAACTGATGCGAGCCAGGAGCGACACGCTCCCGCACGAGCCGCCGTTCCCCGGGCCGATGCTGCGCATGGTGGACCGGGTCACCACGTACGTCCCGGACGGCGGCGCGAAGGGGCTCGGGCTCCTGGTGGGGACCATCAAGGTCGATCCGGAGTTCTGGTTCTTCAAGGCGCACTTCTACCAGGACCCGGTGTGGCCCGGGTCGCTGGGGTTGGAGTCGTTCCTCCAGTTGCTGAAGTACGCGGCCTGGAAGCGGTGGGGGGCGCCCGCGAAGCCGTGGCACACGGTGGCCCGAAACGTGCCGCACACGTGGGTGTACCGGGGGCAGGTGCTGCCGAAGGACCACGAGGTCACGGTTGTGCTAGAAATCGTCGCCGCGGACGACGATAATCACCGACTCACCGCCAACGGGTTCCTGACCGTGGACGGGCGGGTTATCTACCAGATGACCGATTTCACCCTAGAATAGCAGCCGGGACTCGCCCCGACGGCCGCGACACCTTGCCGACCCGCGCATGAAATACAACCGCGTTCACCTCGAAGCGATCGGGTACGAACTGCCGCCGGTGGTGGTTTCCACCGCGGAGCTCGAAGCGCGGCTCGCGCCGGTGTACAAATCGCTGAACATGTCGCCCGGGCAGTTGGAACTGCTCACGGGCATCAGCGAGCGCCGGTGGTGGGAGCCCGGCTACCCGCTCTCGAAGGGCGCGGCCGCCGCGGCCCGTAAAGCGCTGGCCGCGGCGGACATGTCCGCGTCGGAGATCGACGTGCTGATCTACGCGGGCGTGTGCCGGGAGAACTTCGAGCCGGCCACCGCGTGCGCCGTGGCCCACGAGCTGAACATCAACCCGAACGCCGCGATCTTCGACCTGAGCAACGCGTGCCTGGGCGTGCTGAACGGCATCGTCGAGGTCGCGAACAAGATCGAACTCGGACAGGCTCAGGCGGGGCTCGTGGTTTCGGCGGAGACGGCGCGGGAGATCAACGAGAACGTGATCGACCGCATGGTGCGGACGAAGTCGGTCGAACTGTTCCGCGAGAGCATCGCGACGCTCACCGGCGGGTCCGGGGCGGTCGCGGTGCTGGTCGTCAGCGCGGAGCTGTCGCGCGAGAAGCGGCGGAAGCTGCTCGGCGGCGCGACCCAGAACGCGCCCCAGTACCACAACCTGTGCCGGTGGGGGCTCCAGTCGCTGCTCCCCTCGGCGGTCGGCACCGTGGAGCGGGTGCTGGGGGCGAACGCCGCGGGGTTGATGCAGAAGGGCGTCGACAACGCCACCGGGTTGATGCAGAAGGGCGTCGATCTCGGGATGCGGCACGTGATGATTCCGTTCATGGAGACGCACGCCGGCGAGGTGCTGAAGTACGGCGTCGAACTCGGTCACCGCACCTGGCAGAAGTTCCTGACCAAGCTGAGCTGGCGCCCGGACTTCCTCGACAAGGTGATTTGTCACCAAGTGGGCGCCGGGCACCGCGACGCGGTGCTGCGGGCGATCGGCGTTTCGCCGGAGAAGGACTTCAGCACGTTCGAGTACCTGGGCAACATCGGCACCGTCTCGCTGCCGATCACCGCGGCCATTGCGGAGGAGCGGGAGTTCCTCCGGCCGGGCGACCGGGTCGGTTTCCTGGGCATCGGCAGCGGGCTGAACTGCCTGATGCTCGGGCTGGAGTGGTAGGCCGCCGGCGGTTGGCGAGCCGAGAGACCCGATACGGCAGAACCAAAAGATCAGGGCACTCGACGGGGAATCGGCGGTTCCGTGCGGCTCGCAGCGGTTTTTTGACAGGATCGATAGTACGAACAGGATCGCAGAGGCGAGACAGACTCCGTTTCGCGTTCTCAATCCTGTTCATCTTGTTAATCTGTCATAACTGCATTGTGTCTGAACGGAGCTGAATTGTTCCCGTCCCGCCCGTTGGTCCGGAAAACTCTTGCGGCCGTGTTTGCGCGGCCGAATCGAACTTCATGAGCAACACCTCGGACCCCGCTTCGCTCCAACTCCGCACGAACGCCCTGCCGGATGACGACGGGCCGCCGTTTCCGAACCCGGCGATGCCGCTGTTCCCCTTCGTCTCGCGCGTGGCGACGCGGCGCGGGCTCCGGATGGCGTACCTCGACGAGGGCCGCGGCGACACGGTCGTGATGCTCCACGGGAACCCCACCTGGGGCTTCTACTACCGCAACCTCGTGCTGTCGCTGCGCGAGTCGTACCGCTGCGTCGTTCCGGACCACATCGGCTGCGGGCTCTCCGACAAGCCGGGAACGGACCGGTACGACTACTCCCTGAAGAGCCGCATCGACGACCTGGAATGGCTTTTGGAGGAGCGCGGGCTGACGCGCGACCTCACGCTGGTGGTACACGACTGGGGCGGAATGATCGGGATGGGGTTCGCCGCCCGGCACCCGGAGCGCGTGAAGCGGATCGTGGCGATGAACACCGGCGGGTTCCCCTTGCCGGCGGGCAAGAAACTGCCGCCGTCGCTGTGGCTCGGGCGGAACACCAAACTCGGCGCGTGGCTCATCACCCGGCGCAACTGGTTCTGCAAGTTCGCCGCGAAGTGGTGTGCCACAAAGCGCCCGCTCCCGGCCGACGTGCGGGCCGGCTACCTCGCGCCTTACGACACCCCGGCGCACCGGGTGGCGGTGCTCAAGTTCGTGCAAACGATCCCGCTGGCGCCGTCCGACCCGGGCTACGACATCGTCAGCGGCGCCGCGGCCTCTCTCGAGAAGTTCCGCGACACCCCGACCTTGCTGCTGTGGGGGATGAAGGACTTCGTGTTCGACCGCCACTTCCTCGAAGAGTGGCAGCGGCACTTCCCGCACGCGGAAGTTCACACCTGGCCCGACTGCGGGCACTACCTGCTCGACGACGCGGGCGAACTGGCCATCACGCGGGTGTGGGAGTTCCTCCAGCGGCACCCGCTGACCTGAGCCGCGGCCCCACATGAACACCTCCCTCAACGTCGCCTCGCATTTGGTCCGGATGGCCGCGGAGCACCCGACGCAGGTGGCGGTTTACGCGCCCCGCGGCCGGGTGCGCCGGGACGGCCCGACCGAACACCGCGCGATCACCTTTCGCGAACTGAACGCCGACTCCGACGCGATCGCCCACGGGCTCGCGTCGGCGGGCGTCGCCCGGGGCACGCGCACGGCCCTGATGGTGCCGCCGTCGCCGGACTTCTTCGCGCTCACCTTTGCCCTCTTCAAAGTCGGCGCGGTCCCCGTCCTAATTGACCCCGGAATGGGCGTCAGGAACCTCGGCAAGTGTCTCGCGGAGGCCGGGCCGGAAGCGTTCGTTGGGGTCGGGAAGGCGCACGCGGCGCGGCGCGTGCTGGGGTGGGCGAAAGGCACCGTTCGCGCCACCGTGAACGTGTCCCGGTGGCGGTTCTTCTGCGACACCTCGCTCGCGCGGGTGCGCGAGGCCGGGTGCGGGAGCGGACCGTACCCGGTGCCGGATTCGCAGGCGACGGAGCCGGCGGCGGTACTGTTCACCAGCGGCAGCACCGGTGTGGCGAAGGGCGTGGTGTACGTCCACGGCATCTTCGACGCGCAAGTGAAACTGCTGAAGGCCACCTACGGCATCGCGCCGGGCGAGATCGACCTGTGTACGTTCCCGCTGTTCGCGCTGTTCGGCCCGGCGCTGGGGATGACGTGCGTGATCCCGGACATGGACGCGAGCCGCCCGGCCCGCCTCGACCCTCATAAGGCCGCGGCGCAGATCAAGCAGTTCGGCGTCACGAGCCTGTTCGGCTCGCCGGCCGTGATCCGCCGGCTGGGGGAACTAACGGTCTCAGGTCGGCGGGTCTCAGGTCCCAAGTCAGAAAACAGTGCGGCCACCGACTTGGGACCTGAGACCCGCCGACTTGAGACGCTCAAAAGGGTTATCTCCGCCGGGGCTCCGGCGTCGGCCGCGTCACTGGAACGCTTCGTTCGCCTTCTTCCCGACGGCGTCGAGGTGTTCACCCCTTATGGGGCCACCGAAGCGCTGCCGGTTGCGAACATCGGTAGCCGCGAGATCCTGGGCGAAACGCGGCACCTGACCGACCAAGGTAAGGGGGTGTGCGTCGGGCGGCCCGTGCAAGGGGTGGAGGTGCGGGTGATCCGCATCAGCGACCAGCCGATCGCCGAGTGGGACGATTCGCTCCTTGTGCCGCAGGGCGAAGTGGGCGAGTTCGTGGTCCGCGGCCCGGTCGTGACGCAACTGTACTACAACCGCCCCGATGCGACCAGGTTGGCGAAGATTCGCGACCCGAAAACCGGCGAAGTTCTGCACCGCATGGGCGATGTCGGGTATGTTGACGCGCAAGGAAGACTCTGGTTCTGCGGGCGCAAATCGCACCGCGTTGTGACGCCGCACGGCACCTTGTTCACGGACATGGTGGAGCCGGTGTTCAACACGGTCCCGGGCGTGGCCAGAACCGCCCTCGTCGGCGTGACGCGGGGCGGTGCGACGCACCCGGTGCTGTGCGTCGAGTTCGTGCTCCCGCAGATGCCACACGAAAGGCGGTTCGACCCGACCGCGGAGCGACAGCTCCGCGCAGCCGGGGCGCGGTCCGCGCACACGCGGGGCGTCGCGACGTTCCTCGAGCACGACAGCTTTCCGATGGACGTGCGGCACAACTCCAAGATCTTCCGCGAGAAGCTTGCGGTGTGGGCCGATAAGTTACTTGGCCCGAACTGGAGCCCCGGGGAACAGGCGTGAAGGCGGTCGTTACGGGCGGCGGCGGGTTTCTCGGTGGGGCGGTCGTGCGACTGCTCCGCCAGAGGGGTGATTCCGTCCGCTCGTTCACGCGCTCGGCGTACCCGTGGCTCGACGAGTTGGGCGTCGAGCAGTCGCTCGGCAACCTCTCGGATCTGGAGTCCGTCGAGCGCGCGGTGTCCGGCTGCGACGTGGTGTTCCACGTCGCGGCGAAGGCCGGTGTGTGGGGTCGCTACTCGGACTACCACAACACCAACGTTGTGGGCACCCAGAACGTGATCGCGGCGTGCAAGACGCACGGCGTCCGGCGCCTCGTGTACACCTCGACGCCGAGCGTCGTTCACGCGGGCGGCGACAACGAGGGGGCGAACGAGTCGCTCCCGTACCCGAAGCACTTCGACGCCGCGTACCCCGAGACGAAGGCGAAGGCCGAGAAGGCCGTGTTGGCCGCGAACGGTTCGGACCTTGCGACGGTGTCGCTCCGGCCGCACCTGATTTTCGGCCCGGGGGACCCGCACCTGATCCCGCGCATCATCGACGCCGCTCGCGCCGGGAAGCTGAAGCGGATCGGCAACCGGCCGGCCAAGGTCGATGTGACGTACATCGACAACGCCGCGCAGTCGCAACTCGACGCCGCGGACCGGCTCGACATCGGCACCGCGCCGGCCGGGAAGGCGTACTTCATCTCGAACGGCGAGCCGGTCGAACTGTGGCCGTTCATCGACCGCGTGTTGGCCGAAGCCGGCTTGCCGCCGGTCGAAGCGCGGGTCTCGGCGTGGAAGGCGCGGCTGGCGGGGCGGGTGCTGGAGTCGGTGTACTGGTTGTTCCGGCTCCCGGGGGAGCCGCCGATGACGCGGTTCGTGGCGAACCAGATGTCCACGTCGCACTGGTACGATATCGGGGCGGCCCGGAGAGACCTCGGTTACGAGCCCACTGTTTCGGTCGAAGAAGGGCTCAGGCGGCTCGGTGAGCGGCTGCGCTTGGGGTGAGCCGCCGAATTGCGGCTGTTCGCGGCCTCTGAGGCGGCGGAGCATGAGCACTTCGGGTCGGTCCGGTTAGGACTTTCGGTCAAAAGTCCGCTTGTCGCAAATTTAACAGGTCCAAAGTCTTGTGACTTTACGACTTGCTGATCTGATGACTTCTGACCGATAGTCTTTACACCTCGGGAATCTCGATGTCGTCGAGCGGGTCGGTCGATGAGGCACCGTCGGCGGTCTTGCGGCCGGGGTTCGCCTGGGCCAAGGCCGCAACCTCGTTCCAATCGACCGCGGCGAAGATCTCCTCCAGGTGCCCGACGACGCCAAGCAGGCTGGCGGCAGCCATTTCGTAGTTGGTGTGTGGCGAGAACTCTCTGAAGTGCGTGTTGAAGTGTTGGGCCGCGCGGCGCAACTTCGGCAGCTTGCCCCGAAGCCGGCGCAGGAAGTCGACGTGGTCGCCGCGCTGGAACGCCGGCTCGACGGCGCGGATGCTGTCGTACAGCGTCCGCGGAACGTCGAGCATGTCCTCGTTGTCCTGGATCTCGTCCGCGTGCTTCAGGAACGTGCGAACCATCCAGGCGTGGGCGAGGACCGTGTTCGACCGGCTGACGGCTTCGGTGGGGCTCATGAACGTCACTGGGGTTTGGCCTGCGCTGCGGCCGATTTCGCGGGCGCAGCGGCCGCTTTCTTCGCCGCCTTCTCCAGCTCGGCCGCTTCCTTGGAGTAAAGCACCAGGAACGTTCCGATGGCGACCAGCACGATGCCCAGCGGTAAGTGCCAGGACGGCATGTCGAACCCGAAGTGCCACGGCGCGCCCGGCTTCGGGTGCCACACCAAACTGAGAACCGTGTTGATGAACGGAGCGAGCGAGAAGATGAGCGGCGCAATCAGGATGCGGTACTGGGCCGCGTACTTGGTCATGTCTTCTTTTGCGGCCTGGAGCTCTTGCCGCGAAGTCGCGTCGTCGGGGTTGGCTTCCAGCTTCGCGGACGCCGTATCGGCTCTGGTCTTGATTTCGACGTAGCCGGGTTCCGTTTGCGCCGCCTTCACCGCGCCGTTGCTGGCGAAAATGACGCAGATGGCACCGACCGCGCCCATCACCCCGGCGATGCCACTGAAGATCAGCCCGTTCGTTTTCCATTCCGGCTTGGTGACATCGCCGCCGAGGGACATCATCAGCACCGGGACCACCACTGCCATCACGAAGTACGCGATGCCGACGCACAGGATGGACGCGAGGCGCCCGCCCATCGTGCCCGGTTTGGTGGTCAGCTCGGTCCCGCCGTAGAAAATGATCGGGACGTAAGTGCCCCACGCCAGCCCGGCGAGAATCACATACCCCCACCACGGGATCTTATCCATCGTGTATCCAAAAGCGGAACGCGGGACGCGGAATACGGAGTTCGGAGGAAGCTTGGGCTTCGCTCCGCGTTCCGAACTCCGCGCCCCGCGCTGGAAAGAGTGACCCTATGGGGATTCGAACCCCAGTTCCTGCCTTGAAAGGGCAGTGTCCTAGGCCACTAGACGATAGGGCCACTGTCGGCTGCGACGCCAAGGACACAACAGTTCTAGGGCGAAACGGGGGGGCGGGGCAAGGGCCGCGCGGCCTGATTGCCGAGAAACACCTAAACCCGCCTCGACCGCCCCTACGACCACGTAACGTAAGAGCCCAACTGTTGGTGCGGTACAATAAGGCGAGTACAATGTGAGTCACCCCGCGGGGCGCGGACACTCCACATTTCTTTTTCAAGGGTCACTGACTATGGCCAGCCCAAACGTGATTGAACTGACCGAGGGTAACTGGAACGAGCACGTGACCAGCGGCACCCTGGTGGTCGCGGACTTCTGGGCGCCGTGGTGCGGCCCGTGCCGCCGGCTCTCGTCCACCATTGACGCGGTCGCCGACCAGTTCGCCGGCAAGGTCAAGGTGGGCAAGTTGAACGTGGACGAGAACCCGAGCTTGGCCGTCAAATACGACGTGATGACGATCCCGCGCATCCTGTTTTTTAAGGGAAGTGACAGCCCCGTTCACACCGAGAGCGGCGTGCTCTCGCAGGACGACCTCGCCAAACTGATCGGGCAGTACGCCTGA